>CAIKAP010000027.1 GCA_903825435.1 uncultured Verrucomicrobiota bacterium | reverse complement strand
TGGCGTTGAAGATGGTGGAAGATCGCGGTCAGTTCATGCATAACTCTGAGACGCTTCCCCTTGCATCCCGTTCAAATCCATCGCCGAAAAAGCCCGCAAAAGCGAGTTTTGCAAGAACGTCCAAAGATGCAGTTTTCATGGATTATCTGATTTCTCCTTACATGGTTCTTGGTTTGAGTTTCTTTTCCACCTACACACGCCTGTTATGCTCCCGCGACGGCGAGGCTGCCGACATCGCTCTATTGGCCGACGCGCTCGTCGAATTGGCGATCAGTAGCCCACAACTCGCTGTTGTTAGCTGTTTGAGGCTCACTCGCATAATTGTCCCCCAATTGTTGTGCTCTATAGTCGTTCTGAATTCCGAACGTTTATCCCGCTTTGAGGCAGTAGTGTCAAGTTTCGAAATTGGAACGTGTGATGAAGAATCCGCGGAACATGGTAGGCCCGCAAATCCGCAAGCTTCGCTACCAAATGGAGTTGACGCAGCCGGAGCTTGCCGCCCGTTGCAACCGCTGGGGATGGGACTTGAGCCGCGAAACGCTTGCCAAAATTGAAACGCAAGTGCGGTGGGTTTCCGATTTCGAGTTGGTTTGTCTAGCGAACGCTCTCAGTGTTCGTCTGGACGAGTTACTGTCACCCAAGGAACGCAACGAGAAGCTTCTGAAGGATTTCTTCTCCCGGCTTTCGACGCCCGTCACGTAAAGTTCCGCCTTAGCGTCCCCGCGTGAGTTCGATTCGTGTGAATTGGTGGCTACGGAATCGTCGCCCGCGTCAACTTCGTCAACGCCTTCCACATCTGCGTCGGCGTCTCGCACTCCAACAACGCCCTCCTCGCATCCGTCTCCGCGAACGTCCTCACCAACCCTGCCAAAAGCCGTAGATAAAACGCGCTCGACGGAGCCGGAATCACGATCAGGAAAATAATCTTCGTCAGCTTCTCATCCGGCGCCCCGAAATCCATGCCCTTCTCCTTCAATCCCAGCGCCAGCGTGAGCCCGCCGCCTTCCACATCGCGCACGTGCGGGAACGCCAGCCCGTGTTCCACCGCCGTTGCGATGATCGCCTCGCGTTTTAGCGCCAAGTCCGTCACCACATCCGCATTCTCGATGTAGCCCTGTTTCGCCAGCGTCTG
Source organism: uncultured Verrucomicrobiota bacterium (assembly GCA_903825435.1). Classification (GTDB taxonomy): domain Bacteria; phylum Verrucomicrobiota; class Verrucomicrobiia; order Palsa-1439; family Palsa-1439; genus CAIKAP01. Next base: position 6,954 of record CAIKAP010000027.1, on the reverse strand, counting down.
CGCTAATTCCGCGATCGCCTCCTCGGGTGTCGTCGCCGCCAATTTCGGCATCATCAAATTCAGCGAAGAGAACCGCGCAATCCCCACCGCCGCCGGCCGCTCCTCCGCCTCCATGCGCGACCCTATTTTCTTCGCCTGCTTCGCCATCGTTTCCGGCAGATACAAGAACCGGCCGCAATGCGGACAGGTTTGCAGCTGCTCGCCCATCTTCACCGCCTGCACCAGCGCCACCGGCACCACCATTCCGCACGGCGCGCACGCCCCGCCGACCAGTGGCACCACCGCCAGCGGAACCCGTTGTCGCAACCGCTTGTACCGGTCCGAATATTCTTCCGGCAGTTTCTTTAGAATCTTCGCAATGGAATCCTCCAGCTGTGTTAGTGGCATCTTCGTGGAGGAGGCTTTTCCTTCGCTCAGGGCAAAATCCAGTTCCTGGAGTTGGATTAACTGGTTCAGAACGTTCTTCATAGCGAAACACTCTAGACCTTTTCCCCAGCAGCGCAATCGGAAAAAACTTTTGCCGGGCCGCCCGACACGCTACCATGTCGCCATGCCCATCCGGCCACAAACACGTTTCGGAAACATTACGCTCGGCCTCGTGCCCAAAGTCGTCGGCACAGTTTCGCGGCGCGACACGCTTTTGAAACCGACCGCGTTCCCGTGCGACATCGTCGAGGTCCGCCTCGATCTCCTCGGCGCCGACACGCCGGGTTGGCCGGAACAAATCCGGAACATTGAAGCACGTGGTGTTCCCGTCATCGTCACCATTCGCCTCGCCAACGAAGGCGGGAAGTGGGGACAGCCCGACGACGCGCGCCTGCCGCTGTTCGAACTCGCGCTGCAAAACGCGACAGCAGTGGACATCGAGTATCGCAGCCCGTTGATAAAAAAAGTTTCCGCGCTCGCCTGCCGGCACCAACGGCCGCTCATCATTTCCTATCACGACTTCGAGAAGACGCCGCTGTTGGCCGAGCTTCAGCAGGTCATCCGTACCGCGGCCAACTACGGCACCGTCGTCAAAATCGCCACGCTCACCAAGACCGAGGACGACGTCGCCACGCTCCGCGCGCTCTTCGCCGAGCAATGCTCTGCGTCCGTCTGCCTGCTCGGCATGGGCCCGCTCGGCCCGCGCACACGCGTCGAGTTCCCGCGTCTCGGTTCCTGCCTCACCTACGGTTACCTCGACGCGCCGATTGCGCCCGGACAAGTCGCTGCGTCGCAACTAAAGGAGTCCCTCCAATGAATTTCGTCTGCCAGAAATCCCGGTTGCACGGCGACGTCACCATCCCCGGCTCGAAGTCGCACACCATCCGTGCCGTTGCGCTCGCCAGCCTCGCGCCCGGCGTCAGCCGTATCGAAGCGCCGCTCGACTCTGGCGACGCCCGTTCCTCCGTCCGCGCCTTCACCGCGCTCGGTGCGAAGATTGATTGCCAGCCCGATGTCTGGACCGTTCAAGGCACCGGTGGCGAACCACGCACGCCAGACGATGTTGTTGATGTCGGCAACTCCGGCACCACCGTCAATATCGCGATGGGTTCCGCCGCGCTCGTGCGCAAAGGTTTTACCGTCTTCACCGGCGACTGCCAGATTCGTCGCCGGCCGTCGGGTGCGTTGCTCGCGGCGCTGAACGACCTCGGCGCGTGGGCCGAATCCACTCGTGGCAATGGTTGCCCGCCTATCGTTATCCGTGGACGCCTCAAGGGCGGCACGACCACCATTGAGTGCAAGTCGAGCCAGTATCTGACGAGCCTGCTCATCAACTGCCCGCTCGCTGACGGCGACAGTGTCATCAAGGTGCCGGTACTCGAAGAAAAACCGTACGTCGAGATGACACTCGACTGGCTCGCCCGGCAAGGCATCAAGCTGGAGCGCGACGGCACGAAAGAGTTCCGTATTCCTGGACGGCAAAACTACAAGGCGTTCAGCCGACGGATCCCTGCCGATTTCTCCTCCGCGACGTTCTTCCTCTGCGCCGGGGCGCTCGGCGACAACGATGTCGTTGTCCGCGGGCTCGACTTCAACGACACCCAAGGCGACAAAGCCGTCATTGATTATCTCCGCCAGATGGGCGCTCGCGTCGAGGTTGTCCCGGAAGGAATTCGAGTGAGGCCCGGCAAGTTGACCGGCTGTTACATTGACCTCAACGCCACGCCCGACGCGTTACCGATGATGGCCGTCGTCGCCTGTTTCGCCGCCGGCAAGACGACGCTCGGCAACGTTGCCCACGCCCGTATCAAGGAGACTGACCGCATCGCCACGATGCGCGAGGAGCTGACCAAGCTCGGCGCGAATGTGACGGAGAAGCCCGACGGCCTCGTGATTGAGCAAAGCGAACTCCACGCCGCTGAGGTGGACGGCCATCACGACCACCGCATTGCAATGGCGTTGGCAGTTGCTGGCTGCGCGATACCCGGTATCACAACCGTTCACACTGCCGAAGTAGCCACCGTGACTTTTCCGACATTTATGGATTGTCTACGTAGTCTCGGCGCTGGTATTTCAACAACGGAATAAGGAGACATCATCATGCTCGGATGCAACATCGGAACATTGTTCAAAGTCGCGGTCGGTGGTGGGTCGTACCAGGAAACGTTGATCACGCATCTCCAAGGCGTGCCGCCCGGCTACCTCATCACCGAGGAGGAAATCTACCGCGACCTGCTCCTGCGTAAGCCGGGCCAGGGCGAACTCACTTCGCCGCGCCGCGAACCGGATGTGCCCGTAATCGTCACTGGCCAGAACTGCGACGACACGATGACTGGCTTCCACAACGCCCATTACTCCAACGGCACCCCGTTCACGATCCTCATCCCTAACCTCGACCGCCATTTCGAGCATGTCGAGGCGTACCGGGTGACGAACCGGACCCCGCGTCCCGGTCACGCCTCTTACGCCAGCTACGTCAAGTACGGCCAATGGGACGACTCCATCGGTGCCGGTTTTTTCAGCGGACGTTACACCGCCACGATTGTCGCCGCCGGTGCGGTTGCTAAGCGCATCCTCCTCGACCACGGCATCGAGGTGACCGGCTACGTCAAAGAAGCCGCCGGCGTGCGCCTCGCCGACATGCCGATTGAGAAGATCCGTCCGAAGGTCGCCGCGTACAAGGAAATGCGGTGGAAACATGATCCCGTTTACCACTGGTTGTTCGGGAGCGGCCGGTATAAACCCGAGATGCGGATGCTTCAGAAGATGGCCGTGCTCTCCGAACTGGAGAAGGAAGTGCCGGAGATGTACAAGAAGATGATCCACTGGGACGAAGAAGCGATCCGCAAGGAATACGACATCCATCCGAAACTGAACTGCCCCGATCTTGCCACTGCTGACGCCATGTACGAGCGCATCCTGAAGATCACCCGTGGCGGCGATTCGAGCGGCGGCGTGGTGGAAGTCGTCGCCACCGGTATCCCCGCCGGCATGGGCGAACCAGTCTTCAATAAGCTCGACGGCGAACTTGGTCGGATGATGAGCATCGGCACGATCAAGGCCGTCGAGATCGGCGCGGGCCTCGCCGTCAAGGACATGACCGGTTCGCAGTGCAACGACCAGATCGCGGTCAAGAACGGCAAGGTCCAATTCGATTCCAACAACGCCGGTGGCATCACCGGCGGTCTCACGACCGGTCAAGACATCGTCGTCCGCCTCGCCGTTAAGCCAACGCCGACCATCGCCAAACCGCAACACACGATTGACAAGGTTTCGCTAGAGAACACCGACCTCGCCGCTGTCACCCGTCGCGACCCGACCATCGTCCCCCGCGTCTGGCCCGTCGCCGAAGCCTTCACTGCCATCATCCTACTCGATCACTACATGCAACATGTCGCCTTCCAAGCGATGGCGAAGAAATAGTTGTGGGCGTGTGGTGGAGCGGGTTTGGATTCGTTGACACGTGCCCGGCGGGTGTGGCAAACTCACGCTGCGGGTAGGAAGTCGGGCGTTAGAATACGAACCATCATGAAAACTGGCTCGCGTGTAGAAGATGTTTCCCGTCGAATCGTGTTGTTTTGCACGAGCTTGACTGGCGCGCTGGCGTTTCTCGTGGCGCTGGGTTGGGTGTTCGGCCGGTGGAGAATTGGATCATTCGGGCTAGACCCTCACCCAATATCGCCGGTATCAGCGTGGCTGTTCGTGTGGCTGAGCAGCGCGTTGCTGCTGCATCTGCAGTGGCCGGAACATCGCGGGGTGAGACGCTTTGGGTTGATCACTGTGATTCTGATCGTAGTGGTTAGTGTGGCGGTATTGGCGAGTGATTGGTTTGTTTTCGGCCAGCTTTTGCACGAGTGGTTGGTTCCGATAAAGGTCAGAGGTGCCGTGAAGTCTTTCGGACTGATGTCGCCGCTGACTGCGGCGTCTTTCGCGTTGGTGGCGATGGCGTTGTGGCTGGTGCTGCGCGAGAAAGGGGCGTTGCGGCAAGCGGGGTCGCACTTGGGGATGCTGGTGTCGTTGACTGGGGTGACGGTGCTGCTGGGATATGTGATTGAGGCGCCGTTGTTCTTTACGGTCGGCAAGGTTCCGATGGCGTTGCTGACAGCGGTGTTGTTTGTGTTGTTTGGTTGTGCATTGGGGCTTACAGCGAACCCAACCAACTGGTTGCTGGAGATGATTACCGGTGGGCGGTCTGATGAAGCGAGGAGGTTGTCATGGCTGTACGGCTGGAAGTTGACTGTCATTGGGTTGGTGTTCCTTGCGTGCATCGGGATTGGGGGCGCGAATTATCTGGATCGGTTTTTGGAAAAGGCCCGCCTTGAAGCGCAGGAAGAATTAGCCGCCATCACTAAGGTCAAGGCACACCAGTTGGCGATTTGGTATGGCGAGCGGGTGGGTAATGCCTACTTGCTCTTGGAATCCACAGTGTTTTCCCGCAGCATTGTCGAATACCTCGATGATCCATCGTCGAGCGCCGCGCACGACCGGGTGCTGTCGTGGATGAAGTCGTTACAGGAAAACGACCATTATGGCCGGGTGCTGTTGCTGGATGCGCAACGCACGGTGCGTTTGGCTGTACCGGAGGGGCAGAACTGGCTGGGCAAGCTCGCGTACGCGAAGGCCGGCGAAGCGTTGCTGTCGAGACAAATCGTAGTGTCCGACCTGCACCTGAGCATGGTGCGTACGAATTATCCGAACATGGATTTGCTGGTGCCGGTGATGCCGTCGCGCGAGTCGCCAGTCGGGGTGATCATGCTGGAGGTTTCCGCTGAAGAGGAATTGTTCTCATGGTTACAATCCTGGCCGATGCTCAGCACCACGGCGGAGACGTTGTTGTTCCGTCGGGAAGGTGACGACGTGCTTTATCTCAACAATCTACGGCACCGCAAGGGCACGACGATGGGGTTACGCCTTCCGATCCGGCAACCGCAGTTAGTCGCGGCGCTGGCGTTGGCACAGAAGCACGGTGTGGTGGAAGGTGTGGATTATCGAGGTGTGCCGGTTTTGGCGGCTTTCTTACCGGTGCCAGGGACGCCGTGGATGATGGAGTCGAAAATTGATCAGGTGGAAGTGTATGGACCGGTTCGGAAACAGATATGGCTGTTGCTCGTCGCCTTCGTGGCAGTGGCGGCCGTGGTGTACTTGATCCTGAGCTTGTTGTGGCAACAACGTCACACTTACTTGCTGCAGCAGCAACTCGTCATCGAACGCGACCGGGATGTTCTATCCCAGCGCCTGACTCAACTGATGAAGCACGCGAATGACATCATTGTTCTGTCAGACAATACGGGACGGATTTTGGAGGTCAACGACCGCGCGGTGGAAAGATACGGGTACACCACGGCTGAACTCCAGCGAATGAAGGTTGTGGAACTGCGCGCCACGTCCGAGCTCGCCGGCATTGCGCAACTTAACGAGCAGTTACGAACACAAGGGTGGGCCGTTGCCGAAACCGAGCATCAACGCAAGGATGGGTCAACGTTCCCGGTGGAGGTGAGCGTCCGGATAGTGGAGATTGAGGGGGGCAGCTATCGCCTAGCCATCACGCGCGACATCACGCAGCGGAAACAGGCGGAGGAGGCACTGCGCGCGAGCGAGGCATCTTTACAGGGAGTTCTGCAATCCACCGCAGATGGTATTTTGGCAGTCAACGCTGACGGCAAAGTGCTTTTTAGAAACAAGCGATTCTCTGATATGTGGAAGATTCCGACGGAGGTCATTACCAGCCCTGATGACAAGGTTCTCTTTCAACACGCCCTCGATCAATTGGTTAAGCCGGCGGATTTTCTCCAGAAGGTTCAGGAATTATACAAGTCGCAGGAGGAAAGTTTCGACACGCTGTATTTCAAGGATGGGCGGGTGTTTGAGCTGCTATCGCGTCCTCTGATGCAAGGGGCGACGTTAGGCGGCAGGGTCTGGTCGTTTCGCGACATCACTGTGCGCCAGCGGGCGGGGGAAGCGTTACAGCGTGTCGCTGAGGAATGGCAGACGACGTTTGACTCGGTGAGCGATGCGGTGTGGTTGCTCGACGTCAACCAGCGGGTGGTGCGTTCCAACAAGGCAGCCATCCAGATGTTTCATTGTCCGCTCAGCGAGATGCTAGGTAAGCCATGTTGGGAAACGGCGCATGGCACAACTGAACCGGTCAAGGGTTGCCCGTTCGCGCAAGTTCGAAACACCTTACAGCCCGGCAGAATGGAAATCCAAGATGGTAGTCGTTGGTTCGACGTCGGGGCCTTTCCGATCCTCGACAGCCGCGGCCAGCTCCAAGGGGTTGTTCACGTCGCGTCCGACGTGACGGAGCGGAGGAATCTCGAAGAGCAACTGCGCCAATCCCAGAAGATGGATGCCATCGGCCAACTGGCGGGCGGCGTCGCGCACGATTTCAACAACCTAGTGTGGTGTAACAGTTGCAGCTTTACAATGTCCGACCTTTTCTAGGATCTGCTCCACACGTTTCGTCCAGACAAATGGCTTCGGATTTTCATTATTGTGGTGGATGAATTCTTCGATGGCGGCGATGAGCTC
>CAIKAP010000026.1 GCA_903825435.1 uncultured Verrucomicrobiota bacterium | reverse complement strand
GGCGACCTTGGCGTCTTGGCGGTTAGATAAATTGGTGCGCTTCAGGAAAAGACCATGGCGACGCACGTACGCAGGGCAGCGCCACCTTGAACTTTCCAACTGCTCTTTTTAGCCCGACTTTCTCAACTGGCGCATCATTCCAACGATTTTACATGGGGTAGCGCGCGCATAAGCCAATGTTTTTGTGGGTGGTGGTGCGAAAGTGGCTTGTGGTGAAGACCTACCCTATTGCGCGACACGTTTCGGATACGCGATGATGCGCGCATGTTTCTGAGGCATACCATACGCAGGAAAGACGGCAAGTCCCACCGGTATTGGAGTGTGGTGGAGACCCGTCGACTGCGTGGCGGCGGCACCGCCCAAAAGACGCTGCTGTACCTGGGCGAGATCAACGACAGCCAACAAGCCGGATGGTGCAAGGCCATTGAAGCTGTGGCAGGCGACAAGCCGGTGCAGTTGTGCCTGTTTCCCTCGGACCGGCAACCACCGCAGGCAGTGGAGCATGTTCAGATCCGGATGGACAAGTTGGTATTGAAGCGACCCCGGCAGTGGGGTGCCTGCTGGCTGGCGATGGAACTGTGGGCGCGTTTGCATCTGGATGCATTCTGGGGTCCCCGTTTGCCGGCCTCGCGGGAAGGCACGCGATGGCTGAATGTGCTCAAGACGCTTGTGACCTATCGGCTGATCGATCCTGGAAGTGAGTTTCGTCTACATCGCTTGTGGTACGACCGCACCGCCATGGCTGACCTGCTGGGAGAGGACTTTCGACCGGCTGCCAAAGAGAACTTGTATCGGTGCCTCGACAAGTTGTTGCAACACCGCGATGATCTGTTCAACCATCTGATGCCGCAGTGGAAAGACTTGTTTGGCGCGCGTTTCGAGGTGTTGCTTTACGACCTGACCAGCACCTACTTTGAGATCGATCCGCCGGATCCCGCCACGAGCAAACGGCGTCATGGATACAGTCGGGACAAGCGCTCCGATTGCGTGCAGGTCGTGATTGCATTGGTCGTGACACCAGAAGGGTTCCCGCTGGCCTACGAAGTGCTGCCAGGCAACACACAGGACAAGCAAACACTGCGAGGCTTTCTCCGGCACATGGAAACGCGGTACGGCAAAGCACAACGTGTCTGGGTAATGGATCGTGGCGTGCCGACAGAAGAAGTACTCGCAGAGATGCGGCAAAGCGATCCGCCGGTCCACTATCTGGTTGGCACGCCCAAAGGGCAGCTCAGCCGTTTGGAGGAGTCATTTGCCATTCAGCCATGGGAACAAGTGCGCGACAAGTTGGAGGTTAAGCTGCTGGCCGAGGAGGGCGAAGTGTATGTCCTGACCCGCAGCGGTGACCGCGTGCAAAAGGAACGCGCCATCCGGAATCGCAAATTGAAGCGTCTGTGGCGACGGTTGAAAGAAGTGGCGGCCATGAAACGACAGACGCCGGAACAGTTGCTGATGCGCCTGGGGGCTGCCAAAGAAAACGCCGGTCAGGTTTGGCGACTGGTTCGTATCGAGACCGAGCCGTTCACTTTTGCGCTGAACCGCACCGAATTGCGACAGGTGCGCCGCCGCGAGGGACGCTATGTGCTTCGCACCAATCTCTCACCCCGAGATCCGGCTACGCTCTGGCGGATGTATATGCGTCTTGGTGAAGTGGAGCAGGCTTTCAAGGAACTGAAGAACGACCTCGGACTACGGCCGATCCATCATCAACTGGAACACCGCATCGAAGCGCATATTTTCGTGGCATTCATGGCGTACTGCCTGCAGGTCACGTTGAAGAACCTGCTGCGGAGTCATGCTGGCGGACTGACACCTCCGCGTGTCCTGGAGCAACTGGCGGGCATCCAGATGCTGGATGTACAGGCACCGACGACGACCGATCAGTGGTTGACGATGTCGCGCTATACGCAGCCGGACCCCGCCGCGCAACTGCTGCTCTCGCTGCTGGGACTGCAACTGCCGCCACAATCTCCGCCCAAGATATTGCCGCTTGCGCCAGTCGATCACGCGTAAAGATGTGGTGAAGACCTTTCACCCCAAACTCGCAAAATCATTGGCATTCCCGCGCCCCGTAGGCGCCAGTTGAGAAAGTCGGGTTAGGAATCCGGATCGGTGGCGCTGGGACATGAAGACGGTAGGCTGTAGGTGCGAACGTCCTTGACCCTTTGTTCTTGGTACCTAGTCGTGGTTATGTGGTATTACTTGTTGGTTAATAACGAGTTATACAAATTCGCAACTTTGCGAATTGGGTTTGTTTCTTCACTTTTTTGTTTTTTGGAGTCCGAAGGAAGACTGTGGAAGACCGTAGGCGGTAGGCGGTTTCGTTCTTGGTTGGAGCGGCGGGCACGGGACTGCCCGCCCTACCTGCACGCGCGGAGACGGCGCCGACGGCGCGGCGCCCTCCAGTATGCTCATCTACGAACAAAATCATTCGTTGGGGCGGGGGGGGCCACGAAACACGCGAAGGGCGCAAAAATGAGGGCCGTGGGGCAGGCCCGGTTCCGGCAGAACCGGGC
>CAIKAP010000025.1 GCA_903825435.1 uncultured Verrucomicrobiota bacterium | reverse complement strand
GCCTTCTTCAACTGCGGCGCGTGTCGCGTGGAGAGCATCTTCGACTCTGGCCTTCTTTTCCTTCATTTCCGTCTCGGTGGCTGCGCCGACGTTGATCACGGCGACTCCGCCTGCGAGTTTCGCAAGGCGTTCCTGGAGTTTCTCGCGGTCGTAGTCCGAGGTGGTTTCCTCGATCTGGCGGCGAATCTGGTTGACGCGGCCCTGGATCTCCGAGCTCTTGCCGGCGCCTTCGACGATGGTGGTGTTTTCCTTGTCCACGACGATGCTCTTGGCGCGGCCGAGGTCGCTGAGTTCAACGCCTTCGAGCTTGAGGCCGAGGTCTTCGCTGATGAACTTGGCGCCGGTGAGGATGGCGATATCTTCGCACATGGCTTTGCGGCGGTCACCGAAGCCCGGGGCTTTGACGGCGACGATGTTGAGCGTGCCGCGCAGCTTGTTGACCACGAGGGTGGCCAGCGCTTCGCCTTCGAGGTCTTCGGCGATGATGAGCATCGGCTTGCCGACCTTGGCGACCTTTTCGAGCAGCGGGAGCATGTCCTTGAGGCTGCTGATCTTCTTTTCGTAGAGGAGAATGTAGGCGTCCTCCATCTTGGCTTCCATCGTCTCGGCGTTGGTGACGAAATAGGGCGAGAGATAGCCCTTGTCGAACTGCATGCCTTCGACGACTTCGAGGGTGGTCTCAATGGACTTGGCTTCCTCGACCGTGATGGTGCCGTCTTTGCCGACCTTGTCCATCGCATCGGCGATGATTTCGCCGATGGTGGTGTCCCAGTTGGCGGAGACCGTGGCGACCTGCTTGATTTCCTCTTTGTCCTTCACCTTCTTGGCGATCTTGTCGAGGTGCGCGACGGCGGCCTCAACGGCCTTGGCGATTCCGCGCTGAATGCCGATGGGATTCCCGCCGGCGGTGACGTACTTCAGGCCTTCGCGATAAATCGCCTCGGCCAGCACGGTCGCGGTGGTCGTTCCATCACCTGCGGCGTCGCTGGTCTTGCTGGCGACTTCGCGAACCATCTGGGCGCCCATGTTTTCATAAGGACACTCCAGTTCGATTTCCTTGGCGACAGTAACGCCGTCCTTGGTCACGGTGGGTGAGCCGAATTTCTTGTCCAGCACCACGTTACGGCCTTTGGGGCCGAGCGTGGCGGTGACGGCACGGGAGAGTTTGGCCACCCCGCGCAGGATGGCCTGCCGGGCGGCTTCGTCGAAGAGTAATTGTTTTGCTGCCATAATTTAGTAGATAGTCAATTGTTGATAGTTGAGGGTCTCGGTTATTGGAGGATGGCCAACAGGTCGTCCGAGCCGAGGAGCTTGTACTCCTTGCCGTCGAGCTTGATTTCGGTGCCGCCGTATTTGCTGACGAGCACGCGGTCGCCCACCTTGACTTCGAACGCAACTTTCTTGCCTTCGTCGTCGGTTTTGCCCGTGCCCAGCACGCGCACGATGCCTTCTTGCGGTTTTTCTTTGGCGGTATCGGGGATAATAATTCCGCCCTTTTTGACTTCCTTCTCTTCGACCGGTTCAACTAGAACGCGATCGCCGAGGGGTTTTACATTTAATGCCATAGTTTGTGTTTTTTTCTTTTGGTTTATGATTATGCGTTGAATCAAAATCCCGCCGCACGTGCTGCGGGAAAATCTGCTCTACTTCTTGTCGTCCACCACTTCGGCGTC
>CAIKAP010000024.1 GCA_903825435.1 uncultured Verrucomicrobiota bacterium | reverse complement strand
CGGGCCGACGCCAAGGGCGGAGCATGGTCGCCCATCGTAAAAGTAAGCCGAAGGGCCTCTGGAAAAACTGTTTTCACACCTTCGGCTCGCCATCTCCACTCCAATCGCCATCCACTAAAAGAAGTTTTGCAAGAACGTCAAAATTCAAGAATTTTCCTTTGATTTTGGCGGTTACTGACTTTCGATTGTAATGCGTCCATTGTCGGCGGTCGCCAACACCTTGCCAGAATAACCATCCTTGACGATTACAAACCTCCCGCTGCAACTGGCGTGAAAGGTACCGACAAATGCTCTCTTGGCATCGTATGCCATATCATACCACTCCCGATTCACATAGAGAGTAGTATCCTCATGTTTCATAATAAACCCAGTGGCTTCGGCTGCATGAACGAGAGCCGCTGCTTTACTAACTTGGTCTGCGCTTGGATGGAAACCTGAGTCGATCTGCTGTGCGTTGCGGCTACTGTCCGACTCACATGTCTTTAAGAAGATTAAGGCAAGCACAACGGTGAACACAACCACGCCTATCAGGATAAAAGGGCGACCTGCGTCTAATTGTGCCCCAGTTGGCGCGCAGAACACGCAAGGCAAACTTGATATTGTCTTCCCACACTTTGGACATTTGCTAGTCGCCATGATTACCTTCTTACTTCAGCTAGTATTTTGGTGTCAACTTTTGAAATTTGAAACCGTCGGGGCGGAACTGATCTTTCCGCAGAGCGCGGTGATTTCCATGGCGACTTCGAGGGCTTGCTTGGCGGCTTCGCCGGTGACGACGGGTTGACGGAGGAGTTGGATCGCTTCGATGAAACTTTGGAGTTCGAGCTTGAGCGGTTCGTCGCGAGCGATCGGGACCGGTTCGCGGACGATTTTTTTACCGGCAAATTCACTGACGATTGTCGCGTCTTTACCGGCGAGAAGTTTTTTCAGGAGACTCGATTCGCGGGCGTCTTCGCTGGCCATGCGGTAGAGTTGCGCTTCCTGTCGCATGTAATCGAGCGAGATGTAGGCGGCGCCGTTGTTGGTGTTGCCGAAGATGCGGAGCTTGCGCATCCGTTCGGGGCTGACACGACTGGCGGTGATGTTGGCGACGCAGCCGTTGGCGAATTTCAGGCGGGCGTTCGCGATGTCTTCGCTGGCGCTGAGGACTGGAATGCCGACGGCGTCAACGGCGACGAGCGGAGATTTTGCGAGCGCGAGGACGATGTCGAGGTCGTGAATCATGAGGTCGAGGACGACGCCGATGTCGGTGGAACGCGCGGGATACGGCGAGAGCCGGTGAACTTCCATGAAACGGGCTTCGGTGAGGACTTCATTGAGATACCGGAGCACGGGATTGAACCGTTCGACGTGTCCGACTTGGAGGACGCAATTGTTCCGGCGGGTGAGCGCGACGAGTTCCTCGGCTTCGGCCAGGTTCCGGGTAATCGGTTTCTCGACGAGAACGTGTTTGCCGCGTTCGAGAAAAACGCGGGCGACGGCACAATGCGATTCTGTCGGCGTGGCAACGCTGACGGCGTCGGCGGCGTCGGCGAGCGCGGCGAGTGTCGGGAAATTAGTTTTCTTCGGGTCGCTGTCGAACGTGCCGATGAAGTTGATATTACCGTTGCCGGCAAGCTCGCGGTAGATGCGGGCGTGATGTTGGCCGAGGTGTCCGACGCCGACGACGCCGAGTTTGAGCGGGGTGGTCATCCTGTCCTCGTATGTGATTCGTCGGTCTGCTCCGCTAAGGATCGAGGCCGCAGCGTTGCCCAGACTGCACCCACCCAAGTCGCAATTCCAACATGTGTCAACAGATTCGAGTCTTCACCGAGCAAAAACATCCACACCACTCCAAGCCCAAACCACAAGCCGATGCCAAGCATGGTGCCAAAAATTGCAGCACGCGACAACCACAAGCCTTTCTCCATGCACCAGACAATTGAGTCTGCGATCCGCACGTTTTTGATGCAACAAATTCGGTTAGCTAATCGGTCAAACCACGGGTATCGATCCGTGAGTCGCGTCATCAACTCGTCGCTGTTTTGGCTGAATTTGTCTCGTACCGTCCTAGCCAATCCACACGCCCAAATGCCAGCCAGCGCAATTGCTACCGTTTCGATCACATGGCCGTTGTTCATTGCGGTTTTGCTCCGGTTATTCCGGGAAGATTTTTCGACCGGTGTTGCGATGCTATTGCGAGGTTCTTCGCTTCGCTCAGAATGACAACTTTTGTAATCATGTTGCCTCCACGGCGACGAGGAGGAGGTTGTGTTGGTCGGCGGCGGCGATGACTTTGTCGCGGTCAAGGAGCAACGTGCTTCCGGCTTCGAGGGCGAGCACGGAAATTTTCGCGGCGGCGCACGATTCGATGGTGCGGACGCCGACACACGGAATATCGAACCGGAAATCGTGATTCGGTTTTGCGACTTTAACGACGATGCCACCGCCTTTTTCGCCGGCGAGGAGGCCGCCGCGTCGGATGCATTCGTCGCTGCCTTCAAAACCTTCGACGGCGAGGACGGTGCCTTTTTTGACGACGACGGTCTGGCCGATGTTGAGGGCGGCAACGGCTTTGGCGATCTTGAGGCCGAAGGTGATGTCGTCCTGCTGGTCGCGGTCGGGGGCGCGTCGAGTGAGGTTACCGGGCTGCGGGACTTGGTCGCCGAAGAAGGGGCGCGGGTCGAGGAGCGCGACGCCGTCCTTGGCGCACTCGTCGGCGATGGCGCCGAAGATGGTCTCGGCGTTGCGGACTTTGAGCCGGGCGGCGACGGCGATCATGCGGAAGTCGAGGCTGAGATTTTTATAGAGGTTTGCCGGCGTGATGCCGCCAGCCATGACGGCGCGGGTGATGTGGCGTTTGGTGAAGACGTTGATGAGTTTGTCGAGCTGGCCGATGCGGACCCACTCGACTTCGTCGGCGGCTTGGGTGATATCGGCGTTGGTCTCGCCTTCGAAGGCGACGGCGATGGTGTGGAGTCCTTGCTGGCGCGCGGCGCGGGCGAGGAGGATGGGGAATTCGCCGTTACCTGCGATGATGCCGAGTGGTTCGGACATGGGACGATGGTCAGGCGCTGGCGGACGCGAGTGGCGGCGGCTCGCGACGCACAAGGCGGGTGCTGGTTTGCATGAGTGACATGAGGCCGACGTAGAAGAAGCCGACTTGGAAGAGAGTAATAAAGACCGCGGTAATCCACTGGCCACGGTCCATCACGTCGTACAGAAACCAACTGTAGTAGAAACCGAAGGCGATTTCGAGGTACGGAACCAGCCCGCGAAACGAACGGTACTTGATGCCCTGCCAGGAGTCACTGCTTTGCTGGACGCCGGCTTTCGGGGTGCGGACGAATTCGCTCTTGTGGTTGAAGATGGCTTCGAGGACGGCGCGGGCGTTGTTGACGCAGAGGCCGATGCCGACGGCCATCATCAACGGCATGTAGAGGATGCGTTTCCCCCACTTTTCGTACAGCGCGATCTGCGGACAGAAATAAAATGCCGTGATCGAGACTGATGCTGCCAGGAATAGCGGGATGTCCACGAGGAAGATCTTGGTCAATTCGTTGCCGCCGGAGGCTTCGTGCGTGCCGGCGTAGGCGGTGGAACGGAAGACGAGACACATCGTGAAAAGCATCAGGTGGCCGAGATTGCTGGTGAGGTGGACGGTGCCTTCAAACTTAAGCTTGAGCGGGAGGTCGGCGCGCCAGAGTTGCGGCAACATCTTTTTCATGGCCTGCGCGGAGCCTTTGGCCCAGCGGTGCTGTTGCGCCTTAAACGCGTTCATCTCGACGGGCAATTCGGACGGGGTCACGATGTCGGGAAGGAAAAGGAACTTCCAGCCTTTGATCTGGGCGCGGTAGCTGAGGTCGAGGTCCTCAGCAAGTGTGTCGTGCTGCCAACCGCCGGATGTTGCAATGCAGGAGCGACGCCAGATGCCGGCGGTGCCGTTGAAGTTAAAGAAGCGGCCGGAACGTGAGCGGGCGGTCTGTTCGATGAGGAAATGGGCATCGAGAAAGATGGATTGGACGCGAGTCAGCAGGGAGAACTGCTCGTTGATGTGTCCCCAGCGGGTCTGCAACATGCCGATGGTCGGGTCGGTGAAATAGTGGATCGTTTTCTGAATCAGGTCAGGCTGCGGTACGAAGTCGGCGTCAAAGATGGCAATGAACTCGCCGGTGGCGGTCTTCAGGCCGTTCTCCAACGCGCCAGCCTTGTAGCCTTGGCGATTGGTGCGATGAACGCACTGGACGTTGAAGCCGCGGCGACGAAGCTCGGCAACTTTCCCGACGACAATCTTGGTGGTTTCGTCCGTGGAGTCGTCGAGAACCTGGATTTCAAGTTTGTCTTTCGGGTAATCCAGCGCCGCGATGGAGTCGAGGAGACGTTCGGCGACGTACATCTCGTTGTAGAGCGGCAGTTGGACGGTGAGACGCGGCAACGAGTCGAAGTGTCCCACAGGTAGGAGTTTCTGTTTACGGTGCTTGTAATACAGGTAAATCATGAGGTACCGATGCAGCCCGTAACAAGACAGGCCGATCAGCACCGCAAAATAGATTGTCGTGCCCAATAGATGAAGAAAGTGCATTACTCGATTTCCGCTTGACCCGCCTTGCGGGCTGGGTCATCCTTAACATGATTAATTTCCGCGAACTGAGAAACATAAGCAAGCCAAAAAACCAATGCCCAAACGCCTGATAACCAAGCTCCTGACGTTGCCCGAAGCTGTTCGCTGGGCGCGCGCCGCTCGCCGGCACGGACGGCGTGTGGTGGCGACCAACGGTTGTTTCGACCTACTCCACTACGGTCATGTGAATTACCTGCGCCGGGCCAAGGCGCTCGGCGACCTGTTGGTCGTCGGGTTGAACTCCGATCGCTCGGTGCGCGAACTGAAAGGGCCGACGCGTCCGTTGGTCGCGCAACGACATCGCGCGGCAGTTCTGGCGGCGTTGACGTGCGTGGACGCGGTGGTCATCTTCCCGCAGAAACGCGCCACCCGTTTCCTCGCGGCCGTCCGCCCGAACGTCTATGTCAAGGGCGGCGATTACCGTCCCGACACTCTCGACGCCGAGGAGCGCGCGGTGCTGACGGCGGCGGGAACCAAGGTACAGATCCTGCCGTTTGTGCGCGGGTTCTCGACGACGGGATTGATCGAGAAGATTCGCCGGTCACTTACGGCAGGCGCAGGCGGCGTGTAAAGTAAGCTGTGATGAAACGCTTGCTACTACTGCTGATCGTGGCGTTGCCGCTGATAACGGTTGGGTGCGCCGCTATGCGTCGGCCTGTGCCGTTGTCACTGGCGGAGATCATTTCGATGACGAAGGCCGGACTGTGGGACGAGGACATCATACGGCGAATTGACTCGACCGGCACCGTGTTCCGTCTGGGCGCGGATGACGTGGTGCGTCTGCGCAAGGAAGGCGTCAGCGACCGCGTGATCAATTACATGATGGAGACCTACACGCGCGCCGTTGCCGCCGAACAACGCCGTCAGGATTACTACTTCTACGGCGGTTACTCCTACGGTCCTGACTGGCACCGTCACCGGTACTGGTACTGAGAAGGGAAAACGCGCTTGTTTTTTTGCGTCCGTTCGCATAAGAAATCGCCCCGATGACCCAACCTCTGCGCATCGGCGTACTCGGCTCCGGCAGCGGCTCCAATTGCGAAGCAATCATGGACGCCTGCGCCCGTGGCGCCGTTCCCGCACAAGTCGTGGTTGTGCTCAGCGACATCGCGGACGCCTTCATCCTCGAACGCGCCCGACGGCGCGGCATCCCGTCGGCGTTCATCGGCCAGAGCCGGTTCAAGACGAAGCTCGAACTCGAACTCGAAGCGCATCTCGTCGCGTTGCTGCGCGAGGCGCGCGTCGAACTGGTCGCGCTCGCCGGTTACATGCGCGTGGTGAAACAGCCATTACTGGAGGCGTTCGCGGGCCGGATCGTGAACATTCATCCGTCGTTGTTGCCATCGTTCCCCGGCTTGAAGTCGTGGGAGCAGGCGTTGAACTACGGCGCGAAGGTCGCAGGCGTAACGGTGCATTTCGTCAACGAAGGCGTGGACACCGGGCCGATCATCCTCCAGGAAGCCGCTCCCATCCTGCCCGGCGACACGGCGGAGTCGCTGCACCAACGCATCCACGCTGTCGAACACAAGCTGTATCCTGAAGCGATCCGTCTGATCGCGGAGGAGCGGCTGCGGATCGTCGGGCGGCGGGTTGATGTGGTGCGCTAACTTTATGCTCGCCAGAAACCGAAACAGCGGGTACGAAAGGATTTGACGGAACCAGAATGCAGAAAACGATAAACACGTTGCGATTGGGTCTACCGAAAGGCAGCCTGCAGGAGTCCACATTCGCGCTGATGGCGAAGGCGGGCTGGAAGGTCAGTTCCAGCAGCCGGAGCTATCTACCGCGCGTGGACGACACGGAACTCGAGCTGCGCCTAATCCGCGCGCAGGAAATCAGCCGCTACGTCGAGCACGGATACCTCGACGCTGGATTGACGGGCGCGGATTGGATTGCGGAGAACGACAGCGATGTGCACGTGGTCTGCGAGATCGCCTACAGCAAACAAACGACGAACCCCGCCCGGTGGGTGTTGGCCGTGCCGAACGATTCGCCCGTGAAGTCCGCGAAGGACCTCGAAGGCAAACGGATTGCGACCGAGGTGGTACAGTTGACGAAGCGATGGCTGAAGAAGCACGGCGTCCACGCCGAGGTGGAGTTCTCGTGGGGAGCGACCGAGGTGAAGGCACCGGAGTTGGTGGACGCGATCGTCGAACTCACAGAGACCGGCTCGTCATTGAAGGCAAACAACCTACGAATCGTGGACACACTTGTCAGCAGTTACCCGCAACTGATCGCCAACAAGCAGTCGTGGAAGGACGCATGGAAACGCAGAAAGATCGAGACGCTTGCGCTGCTGTTGTGCGGCGCACTTGCTGCCGAGGAGAAAGTCGGCTTGAAGATGAACCTGCCGCGCGCCAAGCTCGCTGGCATTCTGAAAGAGTTGCCAGCGCTCCGCAATCCGACAATCTCGCCCTTGGCCTCGGAAGGCTGGGTCGCGCTGGAAACGATCATTGACGAAAAGGTCGTACGCGAGATCATCCCGCAGTTGAAGACCGCGGGAGCGGAAGGCATCATCGAGTATCCGTTAAACAAGGTCATCTACTGAGATCACAGGAGGAATCCCACATGGGGTCAATCAAAAAGCAACGCAAAGCAAAAATCAATAAGCACAAGCGTCGTAAACACCGAAAAGCGTTGCGCCACAAGAAGCGCTAACCGCTAAGACGTTCAATGAGCATTTCAAGCCCCCACGGGCGGGCATCGCTGGCTCCGCTCATTGTGGTGGCGTGCCTAGTATTCGGTTGTACCGCGCCTGCTCCGCAGGTGCACACCATCGGATCCGTGCCGCCGAAAGATGTCGCACTTGCCGTTCCTAACACGAGTTCCGACGCGCTCGCCCACTACGCGGCAGGCGCGTCGCTGCAGGAACGCGAAGGCCCGGCGGCGGCGTTACCCGAGTTCGAGAAAGCGTTCGATCTTGACCCGCAGAACGCCACGCTTGCCGGGCGACTAGCGCAGATTTACATCAACAAGAAGGAACGGGACAAGGCACTCGCATTACTCGATAAAGCGACCAAGGCAAACCCGAAATCGCCAGAACCATGGCTCTGGACCGGTGTCGCCCGCCGCACCGGCGAGGAACTGCCGCAAGCCATCGCAGCGTTTCAGGAAGCGCTCAAGCTTAAGTCCGACTACCTGCCAGCGATTCGCGCGTTGGTCGAGGTGTACTTCCAGAAAGACAGCACCAATGAAGTACCACCTCTGTTGGAACGGTCCTTTAATCAAACCTCTAGCGACGCTTCCTTCTGGTCCGGGTTGGGCGATCTCTTCCAGTTCGTCCTTAAACAGAAACCGTCGCTTGCCAGCCAGATCTCCTCGCGTCATCCGGTTGACTGCTACCAGAAGGCCAAGGAAATCACCCCGCGCGATCCGGAGATACTCCTACGTCTCGGTGAGTCTCAGATGGCGGCCAACAACTTTGCCGCCGCCGCCGAGGCGTACACACTGCTGTTGAAACTGCGTCCCGATTTGACCCAATTGCGTGAGCGCCTTGCGCAAGCATTCCTCCGCGCCGAGCAGAAAGATAAAGCACTCGATGCCCTCAAGGCCATCCTCAAACGCGAGCCGATGCGCTACGACATCCACAACGCCGTCGCCGAACTCTGCCAAGACCTCGACAAGGACGCCGACGCCGCCGTTCACCTCCAGCAATCGCTTGATCTCAACCCGAACCAATTTGAAGTGTACGTCCGCCTTTCGTTGGTCCGCTTGCATCAGAAGCGTTACGACGACGCCCTCCAGACACTCGCCGCCGCCAAGAAGAAGTTCCCCACCCGTTTCCAAGTCCCCTACCTCAACGGCCTTGTCTGGTCCGAACAAAAAGATTTTCCAAAGGCCGTCTCTGCCTATGCCGAGGCTGAGCAACTCATCCAAGGCAGCGATGAAGACAAACCCACCGGCGCCTTTTATTTCATGTACGGCTCCGCCTGCGAGCGCGCCGGGCAGATTGACAAAGCCGCTACTCTCTTCCGCAAGGCCCTCGAACTCGACCCAAAAAACCACAACGCCGCCAACTACCTCGGCTACATGTGGGCCGACAAGACCCAGAACCTCACCGAAGCCCTCGACCTCATCAACAAGGCCGTCGCCGCGCAGCCCGACAACCCCGCCTACCTAGACAGCCTCGGCTGGGTCTATTTCCGCCTTGGACGAACCGACGACGCTCTTAAACAACTCCAGCGCGCCGTCCAGTTGTTGAAGGAACCCGACGACACCGTTTTTGATCACCTCGCCGAAGTTCTCAACAAGCTCGGCAAGCGAGACGAGGCCATCGCCAATCTCCGGAAAGCCAGTAAGCTCGAACCACAGAATAAGGGCTACGCCGACAAACTCAAAAAGTGGACGGAACAGAAGTAACCATCACTTCTTCACCGGCGCCACGATCCGAATCTCCAGCTCCGTCATCCGCCAAATTCAGGTTTGGCTACCCGCTTCATCAGGTCGCGCACGGCCTGTTTCGGCGGTTTGCCGTCATAAATGATCGCGTACACTTCCGCGGCAATCGGCGTCTCGACGGCGGAACGACAAGTCAGTTGCTCCACGGACTTAGCTGTCTTCATGCCCTCGGCCACCGTCTTGATCGAGCCGAGAATCTGTTGCGCCGTCTCGCCACGCCCAAGCCGCTCGCCAAACGACCGGTTACGGCTGTGCCGGCTGAACGCGGTCACGATCAGGTCGCCGAGGCCGCTCAGCCCGAAGAACGTCTCCCGCCGCGCGCCGAGCGCCACGCCGAGCCGCGACATCTCCGCCAGACCGCGCGTACAGAGCGCCGCCTTCGTGTTGTCGCCGAACCCGATGCCGTCACACACGCCTGCCGCCAACGCGATCACGTTCTTCAACGCGCCGCCAAGCTCGACGCCTATCACGTCATCGTGCGTGTAGATACGAAACCGTTCGTTCATGAAAACGTCCTGCGCCGTCGCCGCCAATGCCGCGTCAGCCGATGCCGCGACCACGGCGCTTGGAACGCCGCGCGCCACTTCCTCCGCGTGGCTCGGCCCCGACAACACGGCCAGCGAGAGCGGCTTCAACGTCTCCGCAATGACCTCACTCATCCGCTTGCCGGTGTCGTTCTCGATGCCCTTGGCCACGTGCATGATGCCCGCGCCCGACGGCAGAAACGGCTTCAGCCGCGTGCAAATCGCCCGCATTCCGTGCGACGGCACGGCAAGCACGACAAGCTCCGCGCCGCGCAACGCCAACGCGTCGTCCATCGTCACAACGATTCCTGTGGAAACCGCTACACCAGGAAGGAACGCTTGGTTCTCACGCGTGGCCAGAATCGGTTCGACTTCTTCCTTCAGTCGTCCCCACAACACGACCTCGTGGCCGTTGCCGTGGAGCAGCACCGCCAACGCCGTCCCCCACCCGCCCGTGCCGACGACAGTAATCTTCATATCTTCTTCGCTCCGATCCGGTTCTCCGTTCCCGCCAGCAACCGTTCGATGTTCGACTTGTGTTTGTAAATCGCCAACGCGCTGAGAATAACGGTGAAAATAATGAATGTCCGATCGTGCATAATCAGCCACGTCGCCACCGGCAACGCAGCCGCCGCCACAATCGAGGCCAACGAGACGTAACGCGACACCGCGAACACGATCCCCCAGACCGCCAGCACGCACAGCAACGGCATCGTCAGCATCGCCAGCAACGCCCCGGCGCTCGTGGCGATCCCCTTCCCGCCTTTGAACTTCAGCCAGCAGGTCCAGTTGTGCCCAGCCACAACACCCACGCAACAGACAATCCGCAGCACCGTGACGTCGGCCTGCGAAAAAAACGCCGGCGCGGCGAAGACGGGGACGAACCCCTTGGCGACATCAATCAGCAGCACGGTGATGCCGATGGGTTTGCCGAGGGCGCGCATGACGTTGGTCGCGCCGATATTGCCGCTGCCGACCTTGCGGATGTCAATGCCGCGCGCCTTGCACCAGACAAACCCCGTCGGAATCGAGCCGAGAAGGTACGATGCCACCACACAGAGAATCCAATCACCTGCAGTCATGGGCGAGACTGTAAACAAAAGCCGCAACCCACAGCAAGGGGGAACTTCTCCTTACGCAGTCTTTACGGATAAAGCGCCGAAGTTCATAATTCCGGTTTTCCCCGTGCGCCATGCCAGACTCGCACAATCTCGACCTGCCGCACTTCTGACCGTACTCGGTAAACAATGAGACAAGGTCTTCGGATGACTTCCCGTATGGTGCTCTCTCCAAATTCCGGCACGACCCGACCGGATTCAGGAAACTCCGCCAGCCGTTCAACCGCGCCAAACAGACCCCGCGCAAAGTTCCGAGCCGCCAACGGATCGTCTTCCGAGATGTACGCAAGCAGGTCACGCAAATCCAGCCGCGCCGTCGGCGACCAGATCAGTTGGTAAGCCATGCGGCGAATTCCTCGCGAACGCAATTATGCGGGACTCCCTTTCCCTCATCCAATTCGCGCAGCCCCTTGCGCACCCCGGCCATGAAGTTGACCCGCTCCTGCACGTCCTCCCACGTCGCATCGTCGGGCAACTTCTGGATGCTTTCAATGACAAGCTCTTTCGTGCTCATGGTTGAACATTACCCGACCACACCCAACAAAACAACTCAGGAAGACCGTCGATAGGGTCAGACGGACTTGCCCGCCTCAGACGCGCTTGTCCGCCTCTGGCGGATCGAACCGGGCGATGATTACCGTGACGATCCCGCTGAAACAGGCAATGAATACGCGAATCACGCGCTAGGATTCTTCATCCAACGTAACATCACTCGCCTTTCATAATCGTAGCAGTTCTTACCTTTACCTTGTGAATTGATGGGAGAATTTTTGTTGGCAGTGAAACCTCACAAATCTGAGACTCGTGAAGCGCTAAACTGTCGCCTACTCTTGGCAGTCCCACATAATTATATGGAAGAAGAATCTCATCTCTTTTACTGCCTACCGTTTTGACGTGAAGGCTGCTGATAGCCACAAGCCTGTCACGCTCATCTGCAAACAAGACAAAAGCACATATTCCCAAATAATCTCCGCTAGATTTGCGGCTCTTAATAATTAAGAGCGGCTCTTTGGTAAAAGGGCTTGGTCCTATTGAAAGTTCTGTTGTGCTAGTTGAGGCTTGTACTCTGCGACGCGCAAAGGCTATATACTGAGATAGTATGAAGGGCTTGATCGAAGCTTTTAAGGTGTTGTTCATCCCAGATTCTTGGCGGACGCCAAAGGATCTGAACAAGAACGATCAGGTAACGTGAGCGACGAATTGCAATCATGAAAGCCATTAAGAAGCCGTTCGCCAGAGAGTCGGCCATTTACTTGGTCTTGATTATCTGTGTTTCTATCTTCCTCAGCGAGCTGACACTTATGTTCGCGCTCTATGGGCTCACGGAGCTTTCACGCTTGCATGAAGCGCTGATAAACAGCTCTTTGCTGGTGGTTGCGGTCTTCCCTGCGGTTTACTTCTTCGCGTTTCGTCCCTTGCGAACTCGGCTCGCCGAATCCAAGCAAATGGCGCAGCAACTTCGCGACTCCGAAGCACGCTACCGTCTATTGGTCAATTCTCTCAGCGATGCCCTCATCAGCGCCGACAGCGACGGCAATATCGTGGGTTGGAATACGAGTGCGGAACGCCTCTTCGGGTACACGGAGTCGGAAATCCTTGGTCAGCCGCTCACGTTGCTGATGCCGGCCCGTTTCCATGACGACCACAAGGCCGGTATGGCGCGGATGCTGTCGAGTGGAGAGCACCACGTCGTCGGAACAACGGTTGAATTGGAGGGGCGGCGCAAAGACGGCAGCGAATTCCCCTTAGAACTTTCCCGATCCGAATGGCGAGTAGCCGATAAGACGTTTTTCACCGGTCTTATCCGTGACATTACCGGACGCAAGGACGCAGCGGCGGAGCTTCTGGAAACCAACCGCTACCTCGAAGCCGCCACCGCGCGCGCCAACGAGTTGGCCGTCCAAGCCGAACTGGCCAGTAGCGCCAAGAGCGAGTTCCTCGCCAGCATGAGCCACGAAATCCGCACGCCCATGAACGGCGTCATGGGCATGCTCGGCCTCCTCCAAGACACCGAGTTGACGGAGCGCCAGCGCGAATTCGTCCAGATCGCCCACTCGAGCGCCGACGCGCTGCTGAACATCATCAACGACATCCTCGACTTCTCGAAGATCGAAGCCGGCAAACTGACCATTGAGCCGGTGCCGTTTGATCTCCAGACCGCCGTGGAAGAAGTGGGCGAACTTCTCGCGCCCAAAGTGGCGGAAAAGGGATTGGACATCATTGTTCGGTTCGCGCCCGGCACGCCGCGCCACATCGTCGGCGATCCCGGACGCGTCCGGCAAGTGCTGACCAACCTCGTCGGCAACGCCATCAAATTCACCGCCAAAGGCCACGTGCTGATCAACATCCAGTGCGAAACCAAAACCGAGACGCACGCGCAAATCATCTTCTCCGTGGAAGACACCGGCATCGGCATTCCGCCCGACAAGCTGGAACGCATCTTTGAAAAATTCACGCAAGCCGACGCCTCGACCACCCGTCGGTTCGGCGGCACCGGCCTCGGCCTGGCCATCAGCAAACAACTCATCGAATTGATGGGCGGAAAAATCGCCGTGACCAGCTTGTTGGACAAAGGCTCCACCTTCTGGTTCGTGCTGCCGTTTGACCGCTCGCGCGAGCCAGTGCCGGCCGCGCCGGTGCGCACGCTCATGGAAGGCGCGCGCGCGCTGATTGTGGACGACAACGAAGCGAACCGCCGCGTCCTGCACGAGCAACTGACCGGCGGGCACGTGCGCAATGACAATTGCGCGTCGGGCGAGGAAGCATTGGCAAAACTCCGGGAAGCCCACGCCGCCGGCGATCCGTACCAGATGGCTCTTCTCGACTACCAAATGCCGGGCATGGACGGCGAAATGCTAGCACGCGCCATCAAAACCGACACGGCCTTGCGCGCCACCTCCATCCTCGTGCTGACTTCGATGGGCAGCGCCGGCTTGTCGGCGCGCCTGAAAGAACTCGGCGTGTTCACCTGTTTGCTGAAACCGGTTCGCCAACAGAAATTGTGGGACGTTCTCGCAGAAGCGTGGGAAACGCACACCCGGCAAGCTCCCGTGGAGTTGCTGACACGCGCGGCAACGGCCAAACCTGCGACGGACCGGAAGATTCACGCCCGTGTTCTGGTGGTTGACGACAACGCCACCAACCAAAAAGTCGGTCGCCTGATGCTGGAGAATCTCGGCTGCCGGGTGGACGTGGCCGCCAGCGGCAAGGAGGCTGTCGAGATGCTGGCGTTACTGCCGTACGACGTGGTTTTCATGGATTGTGAAATGCCGGACATGGACGGTTACGAAGCCACCGCAGAAATTCGCCGCCGCCACGCCAACGTCCGTCACGTCCCCATCATCGCCATGACCGCCAAAGCCATCCAAGGCGACCGGGAACGCTGCCTCGCAGCCGGTATGGATGATTACATCAGCAAGCCGATTGACCCGCACCAGTTGAATGAAGTGCTCCAACGCTACCTCTCCGCGCCGTCGTCCACCGCCGTGTTCGACGAAGCGGACTTGCTCGCGCGGACCAGAGTGGATCACGATCTCCTGTGCGAATTGATCGAGACCTACATCTGCGATGCCGAGTCCGTGCTCGCCAAGCTCGACGCGGCCTTGCGCGCCAACGACACCCCGGCAGCGCGCGTGCAGGCGCACGCGTTGAAAGGCTCGTCCGGTTCCGTCAGCATGATGGAAATGCAACAACGGAGCGCGCAACTGGAAGACATGCTCCTACACAATAATCTCGCTGGCGCGCAGACGGCGCTACCGGAATTGCGAGCCGCGCTCAAACGGGCACGGGCCAGCCAGCCGCGAAAGCGTGGCCTCGCATGACAAGCGGCAACGCAAAAATCCTCGTGGTGGATGACAACAATTTCAGCCGCCGCATGATTGTGCAACTCCTGCAAACCGCCGGATTCCAGACGGTGGAAGCCGAGCACGGCGCTGCCGCGATGAAGATTTTGGCCACCACACCGGACATCCGCCTCATCTCGCTCGACTTGGAAATGCCGGACATGGACGGGTTTCAAGTTCTCGAAGCGCTCCACGCACCGGAACAGGCCGCCAAACTCGCAACCGTCAACAACGACAGGGTGCCGGTCATCCTCGTCACCGCCAACGACACGTACGCCAACCGGCAACGCGGCTTCGAGTTGGGCGCGGCGGATTTCGTGCGCAAAGACGCCGTCGCGGATCAACTCGTGCTCACCGCGCGCTTGATCCTCGCGCCGGCTACCGCCTTCAGCGGCATGACCGTGTTGGTTGCCGATGATTCCGTGGTGGCGCGGCACGTCGTCGTTGGTTGCGTCCGGCAGCTGGGCGTCACCGTCCTCGAAGCGGAGAACGGCCAAGTGGCGCTGGACTTGTTGCGCGCGCATCCCAAAGACGTGGCGATGGTCGTCACCGACATGCACATGCCGGAGATGGAAGGCGACAAGTTGTGCCTGCACATCCGGCAAGAATTGGGACTCAAAGATCTGCCCATCATCGTGCTCAGTAGCACCGCCGATCACGAAACCAAACTGCGCCTCTTCCGCGTCGGCGCGACGGATTACCTCGAAAAGCCATTCATCAAGGAAGAACTGACCGCCCGCCTCAGCGTCCACCTGCGACGGCAACAACTCGACCAGAACGTCCGCGCCAATATTGAACAGCTGAAGGAACTGGACAAACTCAAGGACGAATTCCTCGCCGTCTGCTCGCACGATTTGCGTTCGCCGCTGAACGGCATCCTCGGATTCGCCAAGCTTCTCGGAGAAGAGCCGGCGCTCAACGCCGAGCAGCGGGACTGGACGCAAAAAATCCAGACCTCTGGCGAGTATCTGCTGAACTTGATCAACGACCTTCTCGATCTCGGCCACGCCCAAGCGCAAACCGAGAGTATGGATTTCCAGTCGCTCGCGCCCGCGCAACTGCTCCGGCAATGCGTCGGCCTGTTCCAGCCGCAAGCCGATGCCAAACACATCGTGCTCAGCCTTGCCGTCACGCCCGACGCCGCGCCGGCATTGATTGACGGCAATCACACCGCCCTGTCGCGCAGTTTCACCAACCTCGTGTCCAACGCCCTCAAGTTCACGCCCACCGGCGGGCGCGTGATGCTACGGGCCAATTGCGACAACGTCGCGCGCGAGTTCTGCATCACCTGCGCCGACACCGGCATCGGCATCCCGTCCGCGATGATGAGCAAGCTGTTCAGCCGGTACTCTAAAATCTCGCGCGACGGCACCGACGGCGAACGCGGCACCGGCCTCGGCTTGAACATCACGCGCGAATTGATCACCGCACACGGCGGCCGGTTGGATGTCGAAAGCAAAGAAGGACAAGGCACGACGTTCACCATCCATTTGCCGCTAACCGCCGCGCTGCTACCGGCCGCGGCGACTCCGTCCGTTCCCTCGCCAGTGTTACCTGCGGGCGCATTGAAGTTGCTCGTGGCCGAGGACAATCCGGTCAGTCTGAAACTCGCGCAGCTTTTGCTCCAACGCGAAGGTCACACGGTGCAGACCGCCGGTAATGGCCACGAAGCCGTCGCCGCGTGGCAGACCGGAAAGTTTGACGCCATCTTCATGGATGTCGAGATGCCGGAAATGGATGGACGGCAAGCGACCGCCGCGATTCGCGCCGAGGAGCAGAAGCGACAGCAATCCCCCACCCTCATCATCGCATTGACCGCCCATACCAACGAGGCCGAGCAAAGCCGATTGCTGCGCGAGGGTTGCGATGCCATCTTGACGAAGCCGATTGACGCCGACGCGATTCGCGCCACCTTGCAGCGCTTCCGCACGCACTGAGGCTACTCGCCGTTTGCAGCGCCGAGCAGTTTCTCGGCGATTCGATGAAGCGGCACGACCTCAGTCGCCCCACCCAGACGAATCGCTTCAGCCGGCATCCCGAAAACAACCGAAGTGGCCGCGTCTTGCGCGATTGTGTGGGCGCCCGCGCGGCGTAAGGCCAGCAACCCCTGCGCGCCGTCTGTCCCCATGCCGGTCAGCAGCGCAGCGGCGGTTTGTCCGGCGGCGCATTGGACGATGGACTGGAACAACACCTCGATGCTGGGGCGCTGGTGGTGCACTGCCGGTCCGTCTTTGATTTGGACGAAAAGTTTATCGTCGTGGCGACGTAACAACATGTGCCGGTTACCGGGTGCGATGAGCGCGCAGCCGGGTTGAACAAGATCGCCGTTCACGGCTTCGCGCACTTCCATCGCGCACATCTTGTCGAGCCGCTGCGCAAACGACGCGGTGAAGTATGCCGGCATGTGCTGGACAATCAAAATGGCCGGGCCGTCGGAGGGGAAGCTGCGCAGGACTTGTTCGATGGCTTGTGTGCCGCCCGTCGAAGCGCCGATGGCAATGAGTTGGCGCGTCTGACTGCCGACGGCAAGGCGCGCCGGTGCGGCTTCGGCTGCTGGCCGGGCCCGGTCGCAGCGCGCATGCGCGGCGGCTTTGATCTTGGCGGTGAGCATCTCGGTCATTTCGCTCAACGACAAACCGGAGCCGGGTTTGCACGCCACGTCCACCGCCCCGGCTGCAATGGCGTCGAGCGCGAGTTGTCCACCCGGCGGCGTGAGTGAGGAGACGATGATGACCGGCAGCGGATGATAGTGCATCAAGCGCCGCAGAAACGTCAGGCCGTCGAGGCGCGGCATTTCGATGTCGAGCAGCACCACGTCGGGCGCGAGCTTGAGGATTTTGTCGCGCGCGATGTAGGCGTCGGGCGCAGTGCCGATGATCTGAATAGCCGGGTCGCGGATGAGTTCAGCCGTGAGCACCTCGCGCACGACGGCGGAGTCATCGACGATCAGGACTTTGATTCGGTCAGCCACGTGGTCAACTCCCAAAACCAAGCCACAGTGGTTGGCCTTCGACATTCAGCGTGACTTGCGGCCGGCCGGCCCATTGCCGCTTGAACTCGACGCGGTCCAGCGCAGTCAACGCGGGCGCGGCCAAGTCGAAGATTGGCTCGTTGCCCTCCAGTTCGTGGAGATAATCGCCAGTCGTGACGTTGAGTAATTCTTTGAGCGCGTCGGCGGCCTGTTCCTCGGTGATCTCGCTCGGTTCCAGACTGTAGAGATTAGCTGCTGCTTGCCGCGCCAAATCCGGTGTTGTCGCGAGCGCGATCACACCGGTACGCGCGCCGGTAAAGGTCAGCGTGACCAGCCAGAGACGTGGTGGGAGTGCCGGGCTGGCCTCCGCGTTGTCGGGCGGATTGCCCATCAGGAACGCAAAACGCTCCAGAGTTTCGATGGCGGTGTTGCTGAGAATGTCGAGATTGTCGGTGGTCATGACGCACCTCCGTTGCCGGATGCGAGGAATCGTTCGATGGTGGCCTTGAGGTCTTCGGGAGTAAACGGTTTAGTCAGATAGGCCTGCACGCCGGCATCTTTGAGTTCGTTCATCCGGTGGGTGCTGCGGTCGGTGGAGATGATGATGACCGGTATGGCTTTGAACAAATCGTTGGCGCGCATCTGTCGGATGAGTTCGACGCCATTCATGACCGGCATGTTGATGTCGGCAAAGACGAGGTCCACCCATTCGCGCTGCAAAACTTCCAGCGCCTCCTGGCCGTTGCCGGCCTGATAGACGTGACTGAGCGGCACCTCGGCAATCTCCAAGGTGCGCGCGATGAACGTTCTCGCCGTCAGCGAGTCGTCCACGATGAGAATGTTATAGGCCATAGTGTCTCCTTCGATTCAAAGTTCTCGCTCGACGCCGCCGCTGCGCACGGTGAGCCGGCCGGTGGCGATTTCCATTCGCAGCGTGCGCGTGATGTTACTGCCGATGTCTTCGCCCTTGATCAACAGACCATTCTTCCACATGATTTTGCGGAAGACGGCGTGGTTGCGTTCGCCGATGCGAAACAGGTTGGCGTTGTCTAAGGCAGCGGCGCAGCCGGCCACGCGCGTGATCAGATCGTGTTTGCGGCAGCCGTGCCGGAAAACTTCCTCCAGCAGTTTCGGCACGCCGACATCCACGAACATGAATGGTTTTTCCGCAGCCTTGTGCGTGTCGATGCTGGAAAGCGGTAACATAAAATGCCCCATCGCGCCGATGTGCAGGACCGGATCGTAGAAGGTCACGCCGATGCATGAGCCGAGCGCATAGGTGACTAGCGCCTCGTCGGGCTGGCTCGAAACCGCCGCACCGGCAATGTCAACGATGACGGATTTCACGATGTTTTCTCAAGTTTTGACATAGATGGATGGGGCAAGCCCCTTGAATGGCCCTAACATTCCCGACAGACTTTCCGAGTGTCCCACCACCAGATAACCATCCGGCCGCAACAGCCGGTGACATTCCGCCAGCAACCGACGGCGGACGTCGTTGTCGAAATAAATCATCACGTTGCGGCAGAATATAACATCGAACGGCCCGCGCATCGGAAACGGCGGCTTGGCGAGGTTGAGGCGCGCGAATTTGATGAGCTGCATCAGCGACGGTACTTTGACTGTGTTCGTTGGCGTAATGTTGCTTGCATTTGACCAAGCCAGCGAGAAAAAGTGCGTTGAATTCTGCCGCCTTCTTGAACCCATCGTCGAATCCGTCTTTGGCACGCGTCGCCGAAATATCGCTGAGAAACTGTTGCACTTGGACGACGTCCAACTGCATCTCCTCGGCCACCGTTGCCATTTCAAAACTGTCTTGGCCCTCAACCCGGCTCAGGAATTCCATCTGGGTCATCTGAAAATGCAGGAAGACGGCAAACCCCGCCAGCGCAATCAGGGGGATGCTCGTGTTTATGATCAGCTTGGTGCTCAACTTCATATTCTTTTGCATGATTAGTCTGCTCCTTTTTCTGTTTGTGCGGCTTGTTCCACCACGGCCCATTCCCGCGAATCCAAAACCTTGTCGGTTCGCAGCAACAAAATCAGCCGCGCGCCTACCTGTGCGACGCCGGCCACAAAGGCGAGATTCACCCGCGCACCCAGTTCCGGCGGCGGCTCCACGCGTTCGGTGGGAATCTCCACCACTTCCGTCACCTCGTCCACCACAATGCCGGTCAGCATCCAACCGGTCGCGCTCGGCGCCTGTAAAATCACAATGCACGCGCGCCCCGTGCTCGTCTGCGCCGGTAAGCCGAATCGCCGTCGTAGATTCAAGACCGGGATAACTTTGCCGCGCAGGTTGATGACGCCGCTGACGAATTCCGGCAGGCGCGGCACGCGGGTGATCTCCTGGCGCTGGATGATTTCCTGCACCTTGCCGATGGGCAGGCCGTATTCCTCACCGGCCAACTTAAAGGTCAGATGTTTTCCGCCGGCACCGGCGGTGGTTTCGACTGTGGCCATTGGTTCGCCTTTCATGTCATTCGCTCGTGGGCAATCCGAATCAAGCCCGGCACATCCAAAATCAATCGCACCCGGCCATCCGCCAGAATGCTGGCCCCGGCCACGCCGGGAATCCGTCCGAGCGCGTCGCCGAGACTCTTGACCACCAACCGCTGCTGGCCGAGCAGTTCATCCAGCAACAGCGCCACGCGGCGGTCGCCGTCCTCAATCACCGTTACCAACTCCCCGGCCGCTTGTCCAGCGGGTTGCTTGATCATCAGTAAATCCGCCAAGCGGAACAGCGGCATCGTTTCGCCGCGCACCACAATCATTTCGCCGCGGCCCAGCACTTGGTGAATCTCCGCCGCAGCAACCCGCAGCGATTCACGAATCGCCAACATCGGCAGCACGTACTGCTCGGCGCCAGCGCGCACCAACATACCATGAATGATCGCCAGCGTCAGCGGCAGTTTGATCGTCAGCATCGCGCCCAACTGCGGGCGGCTTTGCACCTCAATGCGGCCACGCAACCGTTCCACATTGCGCCGCACCACGTCCAACCCCACACCGCGGCCCGACACCTCCGTCACAGTTTCGGCCGTCGAAAACCCCGGTTCGAAAATCACTGCAAACAAATCTTCATCGCGCGGCTCTTCGGTTGCGCCGATCCGTCTGCGTGCACGCGCCTGCGCTAGGATTTTCTCGCGCGGCAATCCCTGCCCATCATCGCTGATGATGATCCAGATCTCACCGGAATGATGCATCGCTTCGATGCGAATCGTGCCGACTGCGGGCTTACCGGCTTGCTTGCGCGCTGACGGTGATTCGATCCCGTGGTCCACCGCGTTACGCACCAAGTGCACCAGCGGATCCGCCAGCAGTTCCGTAACATGCCGGTCCACCTCTGTTCCAACACCGACCAATTGCAAATCCAACGGCTTGCCGGTTTTCTCGGACAACTCATGCACCAACCGCGTCAGGCGCCGGCACGCTACCTCGACCGGCACCATCCGCGCCGCCATGATGGTATCCTGCATTTCGGACGTGATGAGATTGAGCTGGTGAAATGCACGGTTAAACTGCTCGACGTCGCTCCCCGGACGGCACGCGCTCAAGTGATTGACCACCGCCGTGGCGATAACCAGTTCGCCGCTCAGGTCGTTCAAGTGATCCAACCGCTCCACGTTCACGCGCACGCCGCCGCGCGCCGCCGGCAATGATGACGCTGCCGGTTCCGTTACTGTTCCGGCAATCGCTCCGCCCGCCGCATCTTTTGCGTGCAGCACGGCATCAATCCGCTCCAGCCACAACGTGTCGTCGCCGGGATTTGCGGTGCCGCCCTTCGCCAACAACGCCACGCGCTGCCGCAGCGCGTCCACGACTTCCAGGAAGAACTTGATGCGCGCCGGTGTTGTCGCAGCCACGCCGTCGCGGATTTGTTGCAGGACATTTTCCAGCCGGTGACTGATTTGTTGCAGACCGTCGAATCCCATCAAGCCGCTGTTGCCTTTCAGGGTGTGGATGTGACGCAACAGTTCGTGCAACCGCGCCGGCTCTTGTTCCAAACGCAGTAAGTCCTGCTCGGAGTGATCCAAAACCTCCTCCGCGTCCTGAATGAAAATGGAAATCATGTCGGTCGCCGCTGAGGTCTTGGTCGCGGCAACAGGCGCTGCCGGTGGCGCTTGCGCGTCTTCCAGTAGTTGCGCGATCTTCTCCGCATCGGATAGTCCTGTGTCCGGCGGCGGCGCGGCCTCACCGGCCGGTTTCCACGTCAATCCCTGCTGGCGCGCCGCGTCCGCCAGCGCCGCCAGTTCGCCTGCGAGAGGCGGTTCTTTCTGATTCGACTCAATACCGCCCACCAGTTTCTCCGCAACGTCAAGACAGGCAACCAACAGGTTGATCTGGACGGAAGTCAGTGTGGCCAATGAAACAAGTTCACCCAGCAATTGCGCCACCGTTACCAACCGAGGGAAATCAAGAAACAGGCCGGCATTGCGAAGTTGGTGTGCGAGTTGAGTCAATTCCGGTCTGCCGTCGGCTCCCCACCGGCCACTCCTCAGAGCGGCGAGTGTTGGTACCAAGGCAGCGGCAGCCTGGCGATATTCGGCAACAAAGTTGCGCACCATCGTTGGTCGTGACTGATTCACTCGCGGAGATGATTAGCATGTTTGCCCTGCACACACCAATATTTTTTTGCGATATACAGCAGTTGAAAGTTCTGACAGAGCCTGCTACATAAACCGGTATGTATAGGCGATCCCGTGCGCGGAACTGTGAGGGGAACAATTGATGGCTGCCCTACCACGTCCACTTCGCGCCCGTGTTTTGGTGGTTGACGACAACACCGTCAATCAAAAGGTCGCCCTCCTGATACTGGAGAAGCTCGGTTGTCAGGTGGATGTGGCCACGAATGGCAAGGAGGCCATCGCGATGCTGGAGTTGCTACCGTACGACGCGGTTTTCATGGATTGTGAAATGCCGGAGATGGACGGCTATGAGGCCACCGCCGAAATCCGCCGCCGGCACACCGGCAGCCGTCATGTCCCCATCATTGCCTTGACAGCCAAGGCACTCCGGGGAGACCGGGAGCGGTGTCTGGAAGCCGGTATGGATGATTACATTGCCAAACCGGTGCGACCAAAAGATCTCGAAGCGGCACTTACCCGGTGGGTTTCTGGCAATGGTAACACCGTTGCCTCCGGGGATGAGAGTGCACCTACATCCACTCCATCTGAAGCCGCCACACCCGCTCTTGATCCAGTTGTGACAGCACGCTTGCGCGAGCTAGCGGCCGCCACTGACCCAACTGTCTTGAGCGAGATCTACGAAGTGTTCTTGTCGAGTGCCATTGAGTATCTCGCCAAGATCCACAAAGGTTTAACGACTAACAATGCCGAGGAATTAAGGAAAGCAGCGCATGCGTTCAGGGGAGCGAGCGCCAGCATCGGTGCGCATTGCTTGACGGAACTATGCCATCAGATGGAATCACTCGGCGAGGCTAGACAAGTCGATGGTGCCGTCAAGATTGCGGAGCAAGTGGAACAAGAATTTGCGCGAGTCAAAAACGAAGTCGAAAAACAAACCGCGAAGGAAGCCACCGTATGAATATCTTGATCGTCGATGACGATGCCACGTGTCGCACCGTTCTGGGTACCACGCTGAAGAAACTAGGCCATGAGGTCACGGTCGCAACCGGTGGCGCCGAGGCATGGGCCATCTTTGAAAAGAGCCATGTCCCGTTGCTCATTTCTGACATGGTGATGCCAGATGTTCACGGCCTGGAATTGTGTAAGCGCATTCGCGCTGCCAATCGGCCCAAATACACTTACATCATCATGCTTACGTCCGTGGGCGGGAAGAGTGGTTTTCTGGTGGGTATGCGCGCAGGGGCGGATGATTTCATGAACAAACCGTTCGACGAGGATCAACTGGCCGCGCGCCTAGTCGTCGCTGAGCGCATTCTCAATTTGCAGTCACAAGTAAATCAACTCTCCGGACTCCTCCCTATTTGCTGTGTGTGCAAAAAAGTCCGCGATGACAAAAACTACTGGCATCAGGTCGAGTCGTACATCTCAAAGCACACCGATGCCCAGTTCTCACACGGTTATTGTCCTGACTGTTACACAAAAACCAAGCAGGAAATTGATCGTGTTAAGAACTCTTTAAGATCGCAGGAACCATCTGATGAAAATACTAATCGCCGAGGATAATCAGGTTGTACGAGAGGTACTAAAGCAACGCCTAACCCAATTGGGTCATGACGTTGTGGTCACCAGCAACGGGCTTGAGGCCTGGCAAATCTATGAGCGAGAGACGGTCCCGCTGATCGTCTGTGATTGGATCATGCCCGAACTGGATGGGCTGGAATTGTGTCGCAAGATGCGCAGCCAACCACAGGCGGAGTACACTTACTTCATCATGCTGACCGTCCGGTCCGCAATCGATGATTACCACACAGCGATGGCAGCGGGCGTGGATGATTTTCTTACCAAGAACCTCGATCCCGAGGAATTGCTTATCCGGTTGCGTGTGGCAGAACGCATCTTGACGTTTGCCAAACAGGTCAAGCATTTGCAAGGATTGCTACCAATCTGCTCTTACTGCAAACGTGTCCGCAACGATAAGGACTACTGGCAGCAAATCGAAAACTATATTCACGAACAGACCGGCACGGATTTCAGTCACGGCATCTGCCCGGAATGTTACCAAAACAAGGTGGAACCCGAACTGCGCGAATTGCAGCGCAAGACTAAAGAGACGCCCGGTGCGGAATGATTGAGGGACGCGAATGGATCTACCTCCGCAGGTAAACACAGAGATTCTGCGAGACCTCTCCAGTGGCGATGTAGAAGCCATGCGCAACCTGATTGCGTTGTATCTGCGCGACACAGAACAGCAACTGGTAAAACTGCAAACAGCGATTCAAAACAACTCGGTCATCGAGGTAATGCAACTCGCTCACACTTGCGCCGGTTCAAGTGCCTCCTGTGGAGTGACTGCCTTGGTGCCGCCCCTGAAACAATTGGAGCAATTGGGCCGCGCAGGCCAACTCAAGGATGCGCCACGCCTCTTGATGGAGGCGGTGACAACGTTCCACCGCGCCAGAGTTTTTTTGGAAACACTGTCATGATAAGAATCCTCATTGTCGAAGACAACTTGTTCACAGCTCGTGCCTATGAGACGAAACTACAGATGGAAGGTTTTCTAGCCGATGTAGCCAACGACGGTGAGGCAGCACTGCAGATGATTCGGCAAAGCCCACCGGACTTGGCACTACTTGATTTGATGTTGCCGAAAGTTTCAGGTCTGCAGGTGCTGCGCACCTTGCGGGCACAACCAGAATTTCAGAAATTGCCTATTATCGTCTCACTCAGACACTCGCCTCCCTGCCCGTTCAAGAGGCGTGCAAGGCGGGTGCAAACCAAGTGTTGTTGAAAGCCACTTCAACCCCGAAGCAAATCATTGAGATAGTGAAAGCCCAACTCGGATTGCCCAATCAGTAAATTCGGCGGTGAGTGAGCTTCGCGTCAAAAAACAATATACCGCCGCGATTGTGCGACGGAAAATACCGAGCAGCATCTGGACTTATTTTGTTTGTTACGTCCAGAGTTGCCGGTCGAGTGACCGGTATTGGATCGCCTCAGAGATGTGTTGCGACTGAATACTTTCGCTGACATCGAGATCGGCAATGGTGCGGCTCACTTTCAGAATCCGGTCGTAGGCACGCGCACTCAGATTTAATTCTGTCATCGCCATTTTCAACAACTCCTGACACTCCTCGTCTAACCGACAATGCTCTTTGATCTGCTTCGGCGTCATCCGTGCATTGGTGTGTTTGCACCGGTGACGCTGTACGGCACGAGCTTGTTCAACACGCCCTCGCACAACTTCGGAACTCTCCCCTGTCGCCTCACCGGCCATCTCTTTGTATTTCACGGCCGGAACTTCGATGTGGATGTCGATGCGATCGAGTAGCGGCCCGGAAATCCGGTTCCGGTACTTCGTAATCATGTTTGGTGAACACCGGCACTCACGCTTGCTAACATGGGAGCAGTTTAGCTTGCTATACATGTATAGCAAGTGGCTTGAGTAAGTGTTGTCTCGTTTCCGACTACTCTGCCAAGATTTTCTGGTCACAACCACCTCACTTCACCCAACATCACACACCCATAGTTGCCGTCCAATGGAACGGTATTGAATGGCTTCACTACTGCGACCGAGATGGATCGGCTCGCTAATGGCAAAACCGGCGATGGTACGGCTGACTTTCAAGACCCGGTCATATGCGCGTTTGGTTGTTTACACCGCTGTCGCTATAATGTACGAACTTTTTCAACACGTCCACGGACTGCTTCGAAACTCTCACCGGTTGCCTCACCGCTGGCTCAAAAAAGCGAAGCTATGGCGCACAAATGTTACTTGATAATATTCTCACTATCTGGCATTGAAATCCTACAGGTGGCGCACGACGGCCGTAAGAGGAAGTAAAAAAACGTTCACAAGTCTCTATCAGAGGTGAGGTATGCATAAAATAGACGTAAGAAATTTATTTATAGTGGGATTCTGTTTTCTTTTTGTTTCCATTCCACTCCAAGCACAGGTCAAGCCTTCCGTGGATGTTCGACTGACGCACCAGAAAGTGCTTGTTGGCCTTGATAACCAGGAGACATTTGAACCTGCCGAGACAGCTAAGCCCGGGGAGATCATTCAATACACCGCCATTTACACCAATCAGAGCACATCGGTTGTGCGCAATTTGCGCGCTACATTGCCTATCCCGGTTGGATTGTCGTATGTGGAGAATTCAGCGAAACCCGCAACAGTGAAGGCCACCGTTGACGGCGAACACTTCGATACGGTGCCGTTGAAACGTAAGATTAAGAATTCGGATGGTAAGGAAGTGGAGGAGATGGTTCCGGTTGCAGAGTATCGGAAATTGCAATGGAATATTCGCGAGTTGCTTGCAGGTGAAAGCGTCGCCGTGAGCGCACGGGCACGAGTGAATCGGGCAACAGAACCTTCCTCCAAGCCATAGCCATCCCAAACCGATAACAAAAACCAGGAGACAGAAAATGAAACACAGCACGACGTTCAAAGACATCGTTAGACCCAGCATTACTGGTCTGACGTTGATTGCAATCGCAATCGCAGCATTCTTTTTATGGATGCCGCAGCACACAGACGCCGCCGCACCAACGGCCAACACACAAATCGGAAACCAAGCTTCGGCCACTTATACGGACGCAGGCGGCACGCAGCGCACAGCGACATCGAATGTAGCGTTGACCACCATCCAACAGGTCGGCAACTTGCTACTCCAAGCGGACCGGACCGCGACCGCCGCACCCGGCGGACAGGTAGCCTTCCCGCACACGCTACAAAACACGGGCAACGGCAGTGACACGTACTCGTTGAGCGTGACAAATCTTACCGGGGATAACTTTGATCTTACGGGATTGGCGATTTATCTCGATGCCAATCAAGACGGCATACCGGACAACCTGACGCCGATTACATCCACCGGCCCATTGGCGGCGGGTGGTTCGTTCAACTTTGTTATTGTCGGTAGCGTTCCTGGCTCTGAAACAGCGGGGCTTTCCGCCAAAATCTCCGTCACGGCAATCAGCACGTTTGACGTTAGCAAGACCGCGACGAACACCGACACCGCACAGGTCTCCAATCAGGCCGTTCTCACTCTGACCAAGGCTATGAGCGCAACCTCTGGCAGCCGTGGCAGCACCAACACCGTTACCCTTACCTACATCAACACGGGCAACAACACCGCCACCAATGCGGTCATCACCGATCCGTTGCCCACCGGTTTCTTGTACGTTGGTGGAAGCGGTCGCTGGAGTGTTTCCGGAACCACTCCGTTGACGGATGTGTCCGACACCGGCGTGGATCCCGCTGGCATCAACTACAGCACTAACGTCGTCGCCGGCGTCACCAATGTGCAGGCAACCGTCACCTCCATCGCCCCTGGTCTCACCGCCTATATCACCTTCCAAGTCAGCGTGGCCACCAATGCCCCATCGGGCATCATCCAAAACGTTGCCACCATCCGGTATGACGATCCTGGCACGCCTGTCGGGCCTAACAACTCCAACCCGGTTGACTTCCGCGTGAACGGCACTGCCGGCGTCGTACTGGATGACAACCCAGTGAGTCCACCGTTTGACAAGGTCGTGACAGTCTCCAATGCGGTGCAAGGCGCAACAATTACCTTCACCAATGTCGTCCACAATACCGGTAACTCCAGCGATACGTTCGACATCACCTACAGCAGTGGCAGCCCCGCATTCCCCAGTGGCACGGCAATCCAACTCTACCAAGCCGATGGGAACACTCCGATGACTGATTCCAACGGCAACGGCACCCCCGACACTGGCCCAGTCGCAGCAGGAGCGACCTATTATGTTGTTCTCAAAGCCACGCTCCCGCCCGGCGCCATTGGCGGACCATTCAATATCATCAAGACCGCCCGTTCTACTTTGGACAGCACGATCAGTGATACCGTTACCGATCGCCTGGTTAGCGTCACTGCCAGCACCGTTGACCTCTACCAGCCGACCGGCGGCATTGGTGACGGTCCTGAGGCTGCCGCTATCGTGACCAACACCGTCAACCCCGGCGTCTCGACGACGTTCACCTTGATTGTCTCCAACAGCAGCGCGGCGGCTGACTCATATGACCTTGCGTACAGCACCAACTTCACCTTTAGCGCAGGCACCTTGCCTCCGGGTTGGACGGTGCAGTTCCGCAATGGAAGCACGCCTATCCTGAACACCGGCTCCGTCCCCGCCGGTGGAACGTTCACCTATACGGCAGTCGTTACCAGCACCAGCACCAACGCGCCTGGTCCCCAAGATCTCTTCTTCCGCGTCCTCTCGCCGACCACGAGCGCTACTGACATCACGCGCGACCGAGTGGTTATCAATCAGGTGCGAAACATCGCCGTCACACCGCCTCACTCCGGACAAGTGACCCCGGGCGGCACCGTTGTGTACACCCAAACTGTTTGCAACAACGGTAACATCGTGGAAACCGTCGCGCTTAGCACAGTGGATAGTACCAACGGCTGGGCTTCGATCATCTATCTGGATGCGAATAACAACGGCACATTCGATGGCACGGATCCGGCCACCAACTCCGTAACCGTGGCAATTGGCGCGTGTCAAACCGTCTTCGTCAAGGTGTCCGCTCCCATTGGTGCTCCCTTGGGATCCACCGACGTGACAACCTTGATTGGTAATGCCGGTGGCGGCATCACTAGTGTAGTGTTTCCAACGCTTCTTTACATTTGGCAATTTTTGTCATGATGCGGTTCACCGGCGCGGTCCAGACGAACACTTTGGGATTTTGGTTGTGATTCTTCAAGTACTCGGCG
>CAIKAP010000023.1 GCA_903825435.1 uncultured Verrucomicrobiota bacterium | reverse complement strand
CGGCAGGACTACCTGACGGCGAGGCAAAGCTTGCGATTTACCGGCGCGTGCGGGACCAGATCAGGAAGTTTGTGGAGACGCTGCCGGATGGGTTGCAATGACCGAACACATGCTCCGCAAACTTTCGTTCCTCGACCGGTATCTGACACTCTGGATTTTTCTCGCGATGGGTGTCGGCGTGGCGCTGGGATATTTTGTGCCGGGCGTTGAGGGGTTCATCAACCGGTTTCAAGTCGGCACGACCAACCTTCCGATTGCCGTCGGGCTGATTCTGATGATGTATCCGCCGTTGGCGAAGGTGAAGTATGAGGAACTCGGCGACGTTTTTCACAACTGGCGCGTGCTCGGCCTATCGCTGTTGCAGAATTGGGTGATCGGCCCGGTGCTGATGTTCGCGCTGGCGATTCTGTTTCTGCGCGGGTACCCCGAATACATGGTCGGACTGATCATGATCGGCTTGGCGCGTTGCATTGCGATGGTGATCGTCTGGAACCATCTGGCCAAGGGCGACACGGAATACTGCGCGGGGCTGGTGGCGTTCAATAGCGTGTTTCAGGTGCTGTTCTACAGCCTGTTCGCGTGGATCTTCATCACGAAACTGCCACCGCTGTTCGGGCTGCGCGGCAGCGTGGTGGACGTGAGCATGGCGCAGATTGCCAAGAGCGTGTTTGTCTATCTCGGCATCCCGTTCCTGGCCGGCTTGATCACGCGGTTTGCGCTGCTCAAGGTGAAGAGCCGCGACTGGTACGAACGCGTGTTCATTCCACGGATCAGCCCGGTGACATTGGTGGCGTTGCTGTTCACAATTTTGGTGATGTTCAGTCTCAAAGGCGACCGGATCGTCCGCATCCCGCTGGACGTGCTGCGCATCGCGGTGCCGCTGCTGATTTACTTCGTCGTCATGTTCCTCGTCAGCTTCTGGCTCGGCAAAAAAGCCGGCGCCGATTACGCGAAGACGGCAACACTCTCATTCACCGCCGCGAGCAACAATTTTGAGTTGGCCATCGCCGTCGCGGTGGCTGTGTTCGGAATCAATTCCGGCGCCGCGTTTGCCGCCGTGATTGGTCCACTCGTGGAGGTGCCGGTATTGATCGGCTTGGTCAAAGTCGCGCTCTTCTTCCGGCACCGGTATTTCATCGCTGAACGCAGTTGTTGACGTGCGTCAATTCTTAGCTCACCGGCACATGCTAGGTTGCCGGCATGAAACCTACAGAAATTCTCAGCAGCGAACACCGGGTAATCAAGCAAGTTCTCGATTGCCTCGACCAAATCATCGCCAATGCCGAACGCACCGGTAAGTTTGATAAAGCCTCGGCGACGGACGCGGTAAACTTCTTCCGTACGTTTGCGGATCAATGTCATCATGGGAAGGAAGAGGCGTATTTGTTCCCGGCCATGGAAGCGAAAGGTTTTTCACGTGAGTCGGGCCCGACCGGCGTGATGCGCGCCGAGCACGAACAAGGCCGGGCCTGCGTCCGTCAAATGCGCGAGGCCATTGCGACCGGGACAGTGCAGCCGTTTGCCGCAACGGGACGCCGGTACAGTGAATTGTTACGCCAGCACATTCAGAAGGAAGATCACTGCCTGTTTGGCATGGCTGACAATGCGTTCAGCGCGGCGGAACAAGCGGCGTTGCTGGCGAAGTTCGAGAAAGTCGAAGCGGAAGAGATGGGCGCCGGCACGCACGAGAAGTTTCTCGGCATTGCTGAGGCGCTTGCAAAAAAGTTTGGCGTCGCCATGCAGACCGGTCGCGAGCACGCCTGTTGCCACCACTAGAAACTTAGTCCGGCCCGCAGGCCAAATGTTGCCGGCGCGCCGCTTTCGCCGACGTAACCGGATGGCGTGGTGCCATAATACAACGCAACCGGGACGTAATGGGTGTCGAACGCGTTCTTGATCCAGCCTTCAGCGAACCAACGCTTGGCGCGCCAGCCGGCACGAAAATCGGCAAGGTTGTAAGTGCTCTGTCCAACTTGGTTACCGGCGTCGTACTTGAAGTCGCCGACCACGCTGACCTCGGCCCGGGCGTAGATCGCGCCAGCTTTACCAATGTCCCATGTATATTGCGTACCGGTGCTGACGGTGAAACTTGGCGCATAGGGCAATGGGTTTCCGCCGACATTCTGGTTATTGGCGGCGACCGAGCTAGTACTGCCGCTCAGAAACTCGGCAACGGTATAGCCAGCACTGCCGAACAGGTCCCAACCTTTAATGGGACGGTAGCGGAGTTCGAGTTCGAGACCCTTGCTCATCGCGCCGCCGGCGTTGGCGGTGTAATAGTTCTGTGTCAGCGGGTAGAACTGTGGCAATTGGAGATTCTGCCAATCAATGTAAAACAGCGCGAGATTGGCCTGCACCCGGTGATCAAACCACTCTGTTTTGGCGCCAATCTCGTAGTTCCAACTGCGCTCCGCGCCGAACGTCTGCTGACCCGCCGGGCTTCCGCTGTTGTTGATGCCGCCGGCGCGGTAGCCGCACGCGGCGGTGCCGTAGGCCATCACGTTCGTTGTTAACCGGTAACTCACCCCTAACTGCGGCGTCGCCTCGTCAAAACTGTTGTCCAACGACTGTGCGGGCAACCCAGCTGGCGAAAGATTAGCATCGGCATATTCGTAGTCGTATCTCAAACCGACGGTGAGATCCAATTTCTCACACACGGTGAGTTTGGTCTGGCCGTACACACCAACGCCGGTTGTCTGGATCTTGCTGAACGAGTCGAGCGGAGTCCCGAATTCAGTGAGGAGCGTGTCGTTTTTATAATCTTCCGTGAATACGAACACGCCGGCCTGCCAGCCGAGCGTGAGTTGGTCGTTTAACCGTACCGGTTGATCCTTGGCCGATGCCAGACGGAATTCCTCGCTGAATTGGTATTGCTGTTCGGCATTACGCTCGGTACCGAACCCAAAGAGAAATGAGCCAACTGGGGCATAATCGAGGGAGGTCATGTCGAGCGTCTTCCACCAAACGCCACCGGAGATCGATGAAAACTCCACCGCGTCGCCGTGGTATGCAAGCAGCAATGTTGGCGCTACGATGTCGCGGCGCGTATACCCCTCGAAGTCGCGCGTTACGGCGAACGGCGTTGTGCGTACGATCGCCAGATCGCCCAACGCATAATCGCCGTCGTGGTCGTGTTCACCCGACAAAATTAAACGCACCTCGAACCGGTCGCTAGGTTTCCATAATAATTGTTCCTTGCCGAACGAATCATCACGCCCGTCGAGCCGGTCGCCGGTTAGAGAATTTCTCGTGTACCCGTCGCGTCCTGAATATCCTCCGGACAGACTTAAGCCGAGTTGATCCTTTAAAATCGGACCGGATACGCGGAAATCGCCCGCGCCGGCATTGTAATTTCCACAACTGCCTTCCGCCTCCGTCAACCACGCGTCCGCCGGCCGTCGGCTGGTGATGTTGATCAGACCGCCGACAGCATTGCGGCCGAACAACGCGCCTTGCGGTCCGCGTACAAATTCGATTTGATCCACGTCGATCAACTGAATGCTCGCCGAGTTACCGTTAAGTTGTGGTACGCCGTCGATGTACGTGGTCACGCCGGGATTCAACGGCGTCCCGCCAACGCCGCGAAAATACGGATTACTCAACTTCGGCGGACCAAAATCAGCCATAAATGCATTCGGCACGTACACTGCCGCATCCTTGACTAGCCGGATATCAGCATCACGCAACATATCTCGCGTTACCGGCGTCACGCTAACCGATAATGATTGCGCCTCAGCCGGTTCTTTCTCCGCAATCACTGTAATCACGGGTAACCGTGTAACTGCATTACTGTCTGACTGCGCTAATGCACCGGTTGTGAAAATGACGGCGATTGCGCCGATCCATATTTTCCATGTTGTCATAAACGCGCAGTGATAACGGTTTTCTATTCGTTCCGCAAGGCCGGCAACAACGGCCCGCGCAACGCCACCCAAGCCGCTAGCCAACACCAGCCAAGTCCGCCGACCGTCAGCGCAATCAACGTCGCCACCGGCACACCCGCGCCGTGTTGCGGCCAGACCGCCACCAACGCCGTTGCCACGCCCAGCCCCACGCCAAGCACCACCAGCAGCCAGTGTTCGCTGAGCACGAGCCACCGCAACGTCCGCCGCTCGAATCCGACCGCTTGCAGCAGCGCCAACTCACCGCGCCGCTCCAGCACGTTCCGCAACACCACAATTCCCAGCCCGACGCTGCCGAGCAACAACCCAAGTCCGCCCAGTGCCTGAAAAATTCCGAGATACGTATTCTCCACCGCTTGAAACTCCGCCAACCGCCGCCACGCCGGCACAACTTCGAGTCCGCGGTTCTGCAACCCGCGCGACAATTCCTCCGCCACCGCACCGGCGCGTGCCGGCGGCGCATCGATCAAAAACACCCGGTACCCCGCCGTCGCCGGGAACCACTCGACAAAATTTTTCTCCGAAATCAACAGTCCGCCCTGCAACACCGAACTCGCCAGCACCTCCACGATCCGAATCGTGAACGTCTGCCCACGCTCGTCCGTGTACGCCAGCGTCTCGCCTAACTTTTTTCCCAACGACCACACCACCGTCTGCTCATCGCCAATCGCCGGTACTGCATCACCGGACTGTTCCAACAACTCCCACTTTCCGCCGAAGGCTTTCCGCTTCGCCAACTCCTCCGGCTTCACGCCGAATAATCGCGGCTGCTGGGCACGATTCAAATTTAAACAACTCGCGTCATCGCCTTCGCGCACGCGCACCGGCAACACAGCCACGTTCGTCATCACCTCCGCCGCCAATCCGTACAGTTCCCGCCCCGCCGCGCTGTTCAGATCGTCATACACCGGCAGCGTCGATTGAGCATAAAGCGCAAACCCACCCGTCCCCGGCGCATCCGGTCGCGCGTCCTGCCGAAACGCGTTTACCGCGACAAGCAGGAACACTCCGCTCGCCAGCACGCTAATCACCGTCAAACTCCGCCCTCGTCGCCGCGCCGCATTGCGCCGGCCCAAT
The DNA here is from genome assembly GCA_903825435.1 of uncultured Verrucomicrobiota bacterium. Taxonomy (GTDB): domain Bacteria; phylum Verrucomicrobiota; class Verrucomicrobiia; order Palsa-1439; family Palsa-1439; genus CAIKAP01. Next base: position 4,669 of record CAIKAP010000023.1, on the reverse strand, counting down.
TGTTGTAGGCCGACTCTGCGAGTCGGCGCTAACCCGCTCAACCACCACTGACAAATCCCAATCCCAGCAATCAACAAACACGCCCCCGCACCAAAAAACGCTTCCGCATTCCGCATCGACAACAACGCCATGCCGCCCACACCGGCCACCACTCCCATCCACAAGCCCCACCGTCGCGAACGCGGCAGCGACAATTCGCCACCACCTGCCAGCAACTCGACCGGCGCCAGTCGCATCTGCCGGCGTTGCACGAACACCATCGCAAGAAACGCGACGATCAAACTCGCTGCCGCGCCCGTTACCAACGTTACCGGCTCCGCGTGATACCGGAATTGCGCCGCTCCAACCGCGCCGCGCCACACCGTCGCGAGGCCGTGCAACGTCAGCTTCGTGTACGCAATGCCGCCGAGCACGCCGACCAGCGTTCCGAGCAACGCGAGCACAAATCCTTCACCCAAAACGAGCCGGCGCACTTGACCGGGCGAAAATCCCAGCGCGCGGAGCAGGCCGATTTCCGCCGTGCGCTGTTCGAGGTTGAATACAAACAGCATCGCCGTTAGCAAAAGCGCCGCCACGATCAAAAACAAACTGAACCCGATGAACAACTGTCCAAAATCCATCGAATCGCGACTCGCCGCCAACGCTCGCGCTCGGACCGGCGTGAAAAACAGACCGAGTGCTGACGGATCGAGCTTCGCACGCAAATCGGGCGCACTGCCTTGAAACCGCACTGCCGTCAGGTTGCCAAACCGGTTCGCCCACAGTTTTTGTCCGGCTGCCAACGACACAAATGCCTTCGGCGTGCCCCGGTACTGCTTCCAGTAATCTTCATCCTTCGGACGAATCCGGTCGTTGTCGATTGGAATACCGGGTTCCCACTCCCGGCAGTTTTTGGCATCGGCCAAACCGGGAAACGCCGGCATCCACGAATCATCCTTCTGGATCGGGATGATTCGGCTCACGCGAAACTTCGCCGACTCCTCACGGAGTTCGCGCCGGTCGCCGATGACGTAGTAACGCAGCGTCAAGTCATCGCCAACTTTCGCACCGAGATCATCAGCGAGCCATGAGTTGATGGCGATACCATCTTCGTTGCCAAATGCGGTGACGAACGAGTACGGCGTCGTCTTCGCGCCGAGCCGAAATTCGTTCACGAAATACGTCAGCACGCCGACCGCGTTCGATCCGAGCGCACGGGTAACGACCGGATCGAGAAACACCCGCGACGTGCTGAGCTGGCCATTCGAAAGCACCAACTCCGCGTCCGTCAACGTCCAGACTTTGCGGAGCGCAGCGTTGGCGTCCATCGTCGCACTGGTGAGCACCGTATTCGCCTGTCCGGCATGTTTGAGTTGTTCCTGCAACATCGCCAGCGACACGAACACCGTGTGCGGTGGCACCTGGTTCGCCTGCAAACTGAACCGGCCAAATTCGTCGTCACCGGCAATCGCCGTCACTTGAAGTCGTAACGCTACCGACGCGTCGCTGCGGCCGGACAACGGCGCATCGCGTGACACTAAAGCTGGTAGCTCGACGCGCACGATGATCGTGTCGCCGATGCGTACGCCGAGTTGTTCCGCCAGCCGGGCATTGACGGCGATGTTCTGGTTGCGCGCGCCGCCGAGTTTCCAGAACCGGTCATCGACGCCGAGCACTTGGACATCGTTGGCTCGCGCCCGGCCATCGGGCAGCGTGGCGGAACCGCGCAGCATCAACACGGGCGCGACGGTCGTGTGGAGCTCGGCAGCGAGATCGTCGGCCAATTTTGCGCGACAGAAATGTTCTGGCAACGTCAGTGCCTGTTCCACTTGGCCGAGCCGGGCGAGTGCGAGTTGTTTCAGCGTGAACCGGATCGAATCACCTACGGTGAGCGCGCCGGTCAGAATGGCGCCCGTGACTGCCACGCCGGCGAGGACGCCGAGGTGCGTCCGCCAGTAGAACCGCAGGCTGCGGCGGATGAGCGTGGCGAAAGTCATGTCAGTGCAGTTCGCCGTCGCGCAGTTCGAGCACGCGCGGCATCTGGCGGGCGAGTTCGAGCGAGTGCGTGACGAGCACGAGGGCGACGCCTTCCTCTTTGTTCAACTCGGCCAGCAACTGGCCGAGGTTCGTGGCGGCGGCGTGATCGAGTGAGCCGGTCGGTTCGTCAGCGAGCAGAAGCTTTGGTTGATTGATCAACGCGCGGACAACGGCGACGCGTTGACATTCGCCGCCGGAAAGTTGGCCGGGGCGATGGGTGAGCCGGTGTTTGAGGCCGACACGGTCGAGCAACTGTTCGGCACGTTCTTGGCGGTCGGCATTGGGCGAGGCGAGTGTGGGGATGAGGACATTTTCCAGCACGGTGCATTGCGGGAGCAGGTGGTGGAGTTGAAAAATGAAACCGATCTGCCGGTTGCGGATGCCGGCGAGTTCGTTTTCTGTCAAATGGCTGAGGTCGCGGCCATCGAGGGACATCGTGCCGCGGGTCGGGACATCGAGCGCGCCCATGATGTTGAGCAATGTGCTTTTGCCGGAGCCGCTCGGGCCGATAATCGCGATTGGTTCACCGGCGGCGAGCTGGAGGTTGACCTCCTTGAGCACTTCGACGGTACCGTAGCTCTTGGCGATGTGGGAAAGTTCAAGCAGCATGGATCACCTGTTGGAGAATCACTTCGGTTTTTTGTGTCATGGCCTCGACGCTGAATTCGGTGCGGACGACCTGGCGACCGGCTTCGCCGAGTTGGCGGGCGCGTGCGTTATCGCGTAGCAATTCGTGCAGTGCGGCGGCGAGCGCGGCCGGGTTGTTGGGTTCGCAAAGGAAGCCGCCACCGGTTTTGGCGAGCACTTCGGGGAAGGCGCCGTGACGCGGTTGGACGACGGGGACGCCGCAGGCGAGCGCTTCGATGACGTACAGGCCGAACGCTTCGCCGTAGGTCGCAGGCACGGAGAGGACGCTGAGGCTGTGGAGAAAATCTTGTTTGGCGGCGTGGTCGAGATTTGGAAAAAATTCGGCACGGCCACCGAGTTTTTGCTGGAGCGAACGGATAAATCGCTGGTCCATGCCGGTCACGGCGCCAGCGATGCGCAGGCGCGCGCCGGGGACGTCGAGTTGGAGAAAGGCGTCGGCCAACGTGTTGAGTCCTTTGCCGTGGTGCATGCGGGCGAGGAAACCGATTGTCGGCGTGGCCGGCGGTGTGGGCGCGGTGTCGTCGAGGACGATGCCGGGGTGGACAACGGCGACGCGCGCAGCCGGTAGGCTGAGCCGGCGTTGCATGAGGTCGGCGAAATATTGGCTGACGGCGATGAACTGGTCGATGTCGGAGCAACGTTGGGCGAGCAGTTCCCATGAACGTTGCCGGTAGGGTTCGGGAAGGTTGTCGAGGAATGAGTCTTCGCCTTGCATCGAGCAGACGATCGGGACGTGAAATTCGTCTTTGAGCCGACGGGCGAGTGCGCTAAGGAGCGAATTCGAGAGGCAGATGATGTCGGGCGGCGGCTGAGTGTGGAGCCAGGTGATGAGGCGTTCGATTTCGCCGTGACCACCGGAGAGCATGGCGACGGCGGATTCGCCCAGATCCTTGGCGGTGGTGAGACCGACGAGGCGGGAGGCGAAACGTAAAAGTGCCGGTGAACTCAGAGCGCGGTCAAGCCAGCCGGGCACGGCGAATTTGCGGCCGAGAAAAACGCTGAGGCCGCTCATGAAGATCGGGACGTCGCCGGACTCGGATGGTTCGTCGGTGACCAGCGGCAGGTAGAGTGGCACCATCAGCACGTCGTGGCCGCGGGCGCGCAAGGCGCGGACGAGCGAGTTGTCGCGGAGGCAACTGCCGCAGTAGTAATTACCGGTGCCGGGAGTGAGTTGGATAATCCTCATCAACGCCCTTCCTTCGCACCAAAGGCGTACACAGTGCCATCGTCACCGGCAATGACGACCAACCCGTTGGCGATCGCCGGGGAGGCGTTCAATGGCTTGCCGATTTCGTAAGACCAGACCAGCTTGCCGGTGACGACACGGACGAGATACAACCGGCCATCATCGGAACCGAACGCCACCTTGTCGCCACAGACGACCGGTGCGCTATCCACGTCACCTTGCGCGGTAAACGTCCAGCATGTCTGGCCGGTGACACGGTTGTAGCAATGCAATTGTTTGTCCCGCGCGCCGATGAGGACGCGGTTGGTGGTGACGGCTGGCGAGGAGAAGAACGGCGCGTTCTTTTCTTTGGCGCGCCAGACAATCGTATCTGTGCCGAGGTCAACGCAGAGGACTTCGTTGCCGAAGTGACCGACATAAGCGCGGTTATCGGCAATCGCGGGCGAGCCGGGAATGTAGGCGCCGGCATCAATGTCGGCCAACGATTTGCCGGTGGTGTCGAGGACATGCAGGTGGCCGTCGCAACCGCCGAACACAATCTTGCCAGCGGCGACAGCGGGCGCGCCGTTGATGTAGTTACCGGTGGCAAACGACCAGAGCGACGTACCGGTGGCGGCGTCGAGGCAATACATTTTGGAATCGTAACTACCGACAAGAATCCGGAGTGGTTCGCTCACGAAATTGGCAGCGCCGAGAATTTTGTCTTCGGCTTGAAACGTCCAATTTGTTTTACCGGTAATGGTGTTGAAGGAATACAGGTTGCCGTCACTGCTGCCGACATAAACGGCATCCAACACCAACGGCGTGGCGTCGATACTT
>CAIKAP010000022.1 GCA_903825435.1 uncultured Verrucomicrobiota bacterium | reverse complement strand
GTTCGCCTGCTGGACAACTTGTTGCTGCATCTGCCGCACCGCGGTCAGCGCTTCCGTCAACTGCCGGTTGCTGTCCAGCAACTCCGTCGCCGCCTGCTTATGCTTTTGGAGTAATTTCCACTCGTGAATCACGCGCTTCACCGTGTGGGGCATGACGGCAAATGCTTCGGGCGATTTGACGACATAATCCAGCGCTCCTGCCTTCATCACTTCCACCACAATCTGCTGGTTGCCGAACGCGGTCATCACCAGCACCGGGAACGGCGCGTCTTCCGGCGGGTGTGTCAGGATTTCCACCGCCCGGCCATCCGGCATTTTTAGGTCTACGAGCGCGAGGTTCGGCGGTCGTTCGGCCACGCTGGCACGAAATTCTTGCAATGTCCCGACGGCGCGAATCTCCACGTTCCCCCCCGCCGTTCCAAAGGCACGGCGGATGGCCTCGACGTGGGCCGCCTCGTCTTCCGCAATCAGCAGATAGATGGGCGTGGTGTTCATGAATCACTCCTGCTCGTGCGGCGGCGCATTCGAGGCCAGCCAGTAGTAGCCAAAGCTCTCCATGAGTTTTTTAAACTGTGGGAAATCCACCGGTTTAACCAGATAACTGTTGGCATGCGCGGCATACGCTTTCTGCTTGTCCTCTTCGGAGTTCGAGGTGGTCAAGATTACCACGGGAATGGCGAGGAGTTTGGGATCGGCCTTGATGATCCGCAAAACCTCCAGCCCGTCCACCTTTGGCAGGCGCAGGTCAAGCACCACCAAGCCCGGTCGTGGTGATGTCGTCGGATTGCTGAAACGATTGCGCCGGTATAGATAATCCAGCGCCGCCTCGCCGTCGGACACGTGGATCAACGGGTTGGTCAAGCGATTAGCCAAGAGGTTCCGCCGCACAATCTCGGCATGCGCCTCATCATCTTCCACCAATAAAACAACAATTGGTTCGCTCATGAAGATTTGTCTCCTTCTTGTTGAATTCGTGAATCACGCGCGATAAAGAAATCCCTGATCATAGTGACGATTCCTTCGGCATCGCTCCCGGCAAGGTGAAATAGAAACACGCACCCTGACCGAGGCCGGGGGACTCCACCCAGATTCGGCCCGCGGACAATTCCACGATCCGTTTGACAAGGGCCAAGCCCATACCCGTCCCCTCAACTTTTGGATCGACCTTCTCGAACAGATTAAAAATCTTCGACTGGAAGCGCGGGTCAATCCCGATGCCGTTGTCGCGCACGAAGAACGCCGTCTCCCCGTTGTTCTCGGCGAAGCCGATCTCGATGCGCGGTTCTTTCTGGTCACCCATGAATTTGCAGGCGTTATCGATCAGGTTCTGGAAAACCTCCGCCAGCCGGGCCTTGTCACCGTGCAACACCAACTCGCAGTCGTTCACTTGCAGCGTCACGCCGCGTTTGGCAATCCGCCCCGCCACCGCGCCAAGGGCGTCGTCCACCAACGCACGGAACGTGACGTCAACCGGAACGCCGACGACGCGACCGACGCGCGCGAACTCCATCAAATCGTCCAGCTCCTGCACCATCTTTCCCGTGGCGGTCTGGATGAACTGCATATCCTTCGCAATCAGGTCGGCATCGCCCGTCGCCATATCTTGCTCCAAGTATCCGAGGAAGGTCCGGACCGTCACGACCGGACTCTTCAGGTCATGGGAGGAGGTGTAGAGGAAGCGTTCCAACTCCGAGTTTTTGCTTTGCAACTCGAGGGCGTTTTTATGCAACGCCTCCCCCGCCTGCTTGCGCGCGGTGATATCCTGTTTGATGGCGATGAAGTTGCTTATCGCACCCCCTTCGTCGCTGACTGGCGTGATCGTCATCCCCTCGGTGTACAAACTACCGTCCTTGCGTTTGTTAACGAGTTCACCAGACCAGACCTTGCCGGCACTGATCGTTTCCCACATCTGCCGGTAAAACGCCATGTCATGCTGGCCGGACTTGAGGATCCGTGGATTCTTGCCAAGTATCTCACTGACCTCGTAGCCGGTCAGTTTGGTGAAGGCCGGATTAGCCCAAACCACATTCCCGTTCTGGTCAGCAATGACAATCGCATTGGCTGCCGCGCACAAGGCGCTGCTCTGCAACCGCATCTCTGCTTGCACCTGTTCGTGTTCGGTGATGTCCAGCACTGTGCCAGCCATGTGGGTCACTTGATTGCCAGGATCATGGAACGGTTCGCCGCGCCCCAAGAGGAAGCGAATCTTGCCGTCGGGACGGTTGATGCGAAAGATCAATTCGTGTTTGGCGCCGACCACACAGGTCGTCAACCAAGCCTGCATCGCCGGCCGGTCGTCCGGATAGATCAGGCTGAGTAACGACTCCACCGTCGGGATGAACGTGTCCGGTGACACCCCGTACAGGCGATACATCTCCTCCGACCATTTCATCGGCCCTTGCATATCGTAAAACCAACTGCCGACGTGACCGAGGCGTTGGGATTCAGACAACAGGTACTCTTTCTCGCGAAGCGCCATCTCTGCCCGCTTGCGCTCGGTGATGTCCCGGACGGTCGCTTGGACGACCACTTTCCCGTCCCGCTCCATCTTCGTCAAACGGACGTTGACTTGGAATTCCCCTCCGTCGAGCCGCCGATGCGTCCACTCAAAAAAATGCGAGCCTTCGCGCAGCACCGTCTCAAACATCTCTTGAGCTTTTTCCGCCGACGCGCGCCCGTCCGGCTGCCGTTCGGGGGACAGTTCCCATGGCGCATGCGCAATGAAATCCACCTCGTCCTTCGCCCCAAACATCTGCAAGGCGGCCGGGTTGCCGGCGGTTAACTTCCATGTCGGCGACTCAAGAGTCATGAGGGCATCGCGGTTGCCTTGGAACAGATCCCGGTACTTATTCTCGCATCCCGCCAGCGCCGCCTCCATCCGCTTCCGCAAGGTGAGGTCGCGGATGTTGCACTGAATCACCTTTTTGCCGTCCACCTGATAGACCGTGCTGACAAACTCCACCTCGATCTGCCGGCCATCGCTGGTTTCCAACGGCAGGTCCTCGTAGCGGATATGTTCATGCTCCTGCAATTCCGC
>CAIKAP010000021.1 GCA_903825435.1 uncultured Verrucomicrobiota bacterium | reverse complement strand
ACTGCCCAAGGCCCGCCAACAAGCCCGCCAACGCATCTTGCAGGGCGAGCTCGTGCCCAATGAGGACAAGATCCTCAGCCTCTATGAAGCGGACGTTCATGTGATCGTGCGGAACAAGGCCGGCGTCGAAGTGGAATTCGGGAACACGCTCTTTCTGGCCGAGAACCCCCAAGGGGCCATTATCGATTGGGAATTTTTCCGGGAGAGTGCTCCGGCCGACGTGGCCCTGTTGCCACGCAGTGTGGCACGCATGCAGCAAGCCTATGCGCCGGGCCCCAGAGGGCTCGGGGCCGACCGGGGGTTTGACAGCGCACGCAACCGTTCCGTCCTTGAGGAGGAGAAAATTTACAACGCGGTGTGTCCCCGTTCGCCGCAGCAGCTCAGGAAGCGGAACCGTTCCTGGAAATTCAAGCGCCTGCAACGGCGCCGGGCACAAACCGAAGGGCGCATCGGGATTCTCAAAAACGTCTTTCTGCGGGGTGGAATCCGCAGCAAGGGTTTTGCGCACCGCGAACTGACCGTGACCTGGACCGTGTTGGTGCATAACCTGTGGGTGCTAGCGCGACTTCCGCCAGCGCAGGCGCCAGAGGCCAAGCGTCTGGCGGCCTGAAAGCCGCGCGGCCGATTTCTCCAGCAAGAGACCGGGGGTGAAGTGTGTACTGGCCCAGCCGATTTCGTCCAGAAAGGGAGCAAGGCGAGAAATACCGTCTCACTGCACTAATAGTATTCCAGTCGTCCATACGCTATGCTAATGCTCCCGCCAAAATCCGCTCTTTTGGGACTGGCTCTATTTACACAAAATTCTGGGAACATAAATTTCATGCCAAAGTCTTTGCGGCATCAATGGTCCGTGCCATTAAACGATTCATCTCAGAAGGCAGGCCGCTAAGCAAGCCGGAGATTGAGAATAGCGATGATCCCCACATTTTCATTCGATGGACCCTTTCACTGAGGCCTCAGTATCCGGAGACAATCTCGCTGCTGAAGCCAAGGATTGCTGGGACGCAGTCTGGCTTCGTGCAAACCAGATATTGGAGGACTCCGAATCCGTTTTGGTGCTTGGCAAAGATACAGGCGCAAGCATGAAACGCCTCAAGACAATTGCCTCGATACTCGAAAATTCTGGGCATTACGTTTACATCATCAAAGAACAGCCAGATCGCCCAGGTGAAAGCGTTATTCAGAAGGTGCTGCGTTACGCTCTGCTATCCCGTTTCGTTGTGATTGAAAACACAGAGCCGTCAGGGCATCTCTACGAGGTTCCGCACGTTGCCAAAATGGCCGAGTGCGTCACGTCCGTTTTGCAGGAAGATGGTAAAGGCGCTACATGGATGTTTGAAGACGCGTATGGTAAATCCAAGGTGTGGAAAAAGTTTTCCTACAAACCGAAGGAACTGCCGCAGGTGGTTGCAAAAGCTGCAATGTGGGCACATAAGACACTAGACGACTTCAGCCGCCACCAAAAAAAGGTTTTGCCTTGGCTGGCGTAATGCGCCATGCAATAGCGTGTAATAACGCTAGAAACGAGATGAATAACGGCGTTCAAAAGTCAGTTGGGTAAAGTGTTCGTCGCACCCCAACGACGGTATTGGGGGATTTCACTTTTCTAAACGCTCGCGCAATGCTTCAGTCTGTTGGCCAAATTTCGTGGGGTTGGATTTCTTGAGTTTGGCAAGGTTCTGGAGTTTCCAGCGAATCGCTGGCAATTCGGCCAGGTGTGCGCATTTCATGAGATTCCATTCGGGTTCGCCTGCCACCAAGCCCAGCAAAAACCGTCGATGATTAGCCGTGAGCATGGTTGGCAGTTGCTCTCTCAACCGGCGTCGGGTTGAATTCAGTTCATCGAGCGCAATGGCGTTGCGCGTCATGCCGATAAACTCGTTCTCGAATACTCGCGAAATGTCCTGATCGCGGGAAAACAGCACCTCATGCACAGGGCGATTGTGCCCGGCCAAGTAGCAAACAAAACATTCCACTGTTTCCGGCATCAGACCAAATTGCTGAAACATCCCATGCACGTCGAATAAATCGCGAGGATGCTGTCGGTCCAAGGCGGCCACCAATTTACTCCCGTAAAGCTCTGGGGTGGCCAGGATCGGTGCAATCAATTCGATAGTAAAAAGCTGGCGTGCTTCGGCAGAAAGCTGCCGTTTTTCCACTGGCAGGACTGTGCCGCGAAACACGTGGTTCACTTCAACTTTCACTTGGTTGCGCCCACGCCGGATGAACATTTTGATTTCGTCGCCCTCTTTTGTGGCCGATACTTCCGTTTCGATGTCGAATTGGGCAAGCCGGTTTCTTGTCGTTTCCAATGCGTCCGAGATTGAATTCAATACTTCCTCGCGGGTTGCCGTGTGGTTGGCATAAACCACGTCGATGTCCACCGACAATCGGGGCATGTTCTGCACGAATAGATTAATGGCCGTTCCGCCTTTCATCGCGAATAACGGTGTTTCAAAGATTATCGGGACGGCTTCAAGGAGAAGCCGGACCGTTTCGATGTAAACCTTATTCATTATGTCTTTAGGATGAGCGTTGTGCCGTCTTTGAGTTGAGAGGTCCAGCGGCTTTGCCCGATTTTCTTTCCCGCCGCCTGCCGTGCCGCTTTGGCCCACGAAAGATTGAGTTCCTCCGCCCAAAGAACACAGAGGCGCACGACTTTGATTCGTTGGCAGTGACTAAGTAGCATTGCCAAGACCTCCGGGCGTAACGATCGGACGCCTTCCATGAGGTTGCGAGATTCCTCAATTCCAAAATGGATGCCTACATCACTCAACATCTCAATCACGGCTCTTTCTGGCACAGAAACCAGCACTCCATCAGGAGTCTCCGGCAGGGGCTGCAATCCAAGATCACTGGGCATCGCCGGAACAAATGAATTCCGAGCCGTGTATTGTGCATGAAATCGTTGATTGAACCATGCGGGTAACCTGGCTTTCTTGTCACCCCACAACCAAAGGGGTTCTTTCGCAGCTAGATTATGGCGCATCCCCCTCCAAGCCAGGGCAGTTTTTCCACCGACATGAAAGCCGGGTATATGACGGGACAAGAACTTCAGGCACTCCTCCTGCCGTAACGTATCGTTGGGGAACATAAACACACCGCGTCCCAGTCGGGCAAGCCAGCCGGATTTGAGATAATGGTGCGCCAACGCAGAGGACACCCCTATTTGGGTGAGTTCGTGATGGCCAAACGGGGTTCCTCGCGGGAACGTTGTTTGCAGCCGTCTGATTAGATTGGCACGCGTAGTTAAAGCCATGCTTTAACAATAGCGCCAGAACCAAGCGTTTTCAAGGCTGAAATCGATTGAACGGCACATCCTATCGCAATTTTCGTTTACTCGGTTGGTCTTAGGCACACATTAAGGCGGTCCAGAAATGAAATCCATTTGCTCAAGAATTGTCACTTACTGGGAAAAAACCATACCGCCCGACACTTGTCTTCGTAAAATGATGCTGCGTGAATTCGATCTCTAAATTCAAAGGAGGGTCTTCGTTTTCAAACACGATAACCTGCCCATCTGCCAAACCAGAAGCCAGAGTGCTGTAAAAGGCTTCTTTTACGCCAGCTTGACGTATTTTATGAACCTCTCCGTCAGCGGAGTCTGGTTCTGGGCCACGCCCCAATGGCTGTTTGATTCGCTCAACCGGGAGTTTCATTTCACTCTCGATCCGTGCTCGACCGACGAGAACGCCAAGTGCAGCCGTCACTATACGCTGGCAGAGAATGGCCTGTCCCAGGATTGGTCCGAGGAGGTCGTCTTCATGAATCCGCCTTACGGGCGCGAAATCACGTTCTGGATGGAGAAGGCGTTTCTGTCGGGCAAGCAAGGAGCGACCGTGGTGTGCTTGGTTCCGGCGCGCACGGACACAGTGTGGTGGCACAGCTATGCGATTCACGGCGAAATCCGTTTTCTCAAGGGCCGCCTGAAGTTTGGTGACGCCACGAGCAGCGCGCCGTTCCCGAGCGCCATCGTCATTTTCCGCCCGCCCGGCGTTGAGGGGAAAAACATCGCGCGCGCCAAATAACCCAGGTGCGATGAATTCCAACGCTGGTCAGAAGGAAGTCGTCAGTCCTGTCAGCCCAGAAGTTCAAGACGTAGTTACTTGCACACAACTACCGACGTATGGTAAATTGCATTCCGTGAAGCCGGGCCAAAAAGCGAAACGAAAGGTCACGAAAACGGGCGCACTCTTCCGGGTGCGTTCCGCGCCGACTCACCGTGTCGGCATCCGGAAGCTGGCCCGTGAAGGGCATCTGATTCAGATGGGCCGGGGTGTTTATCGCGTCGCCGCTGCGCCGCTGGAGTCCCACGAAGACCTCGCGCTGGTTGCGCTGCGGAAGCCCGAGGCCGTGGTCTGCCTGCTCTCCGCGCTCCGTTTCCATGAACTCACCACGGAAAGTCCGGGGGCGGTCTGGATTGCCGTGGAAAGCCATGCCCGGCCTCCCGTCATCGAGTCGCTCCGGCTCAAGGTTCATTACCTTTCGGGATCTTCCTTTCGCGAGGGAATCGAAACGCACGTCTTCGCCGGTGTTCCGGTGCAGATTTACTCCGCCGCCAAAACCGTGGCCGACTGTTTCAAATTCCGAAATCAGATCGGCACCAAGACCGCCGTGGAGGCGCTGAAGGATGCCTGGAAAAAGCGCAAAGTGACGACCAACGAACTGTATCATTTCGCCCGCGTTTGCCGAGTGCTGAACATCATGCGTCCCTATCTTGAAGGAGTTCTGGAATGAACCAGAAGGGTCGAAACGTCGCCGCCTCCGTGCAGGCGCGGTTGTTGCAGCTCTCCCGCAACTCGAAAATGTCGCTCCAGGATATGCTGGAGCGTTACTGCACCGAACGCCTGCTCTACCGGCTCTCCCGTTCGCCGCATAGGTCTCGGTTCATCCTCAAAGGGGCCATGTTGCTGATCGCGTGGGGAGAGGGATCGAGCGAACGCGTCACGCGTGACGCCGACCTGCTCGGTTTCGGCGACAATTCCCCGGCGGTGGCCGCGACGACGTTCCGGGAGATTTGCGCGTTCGCGGTGGACGACGACGGCGTGAAATTCGAGGTCGAGACCGTGGCAGCGGAGGAGATTCGGGCGGGGCAGGAATACGTCGGTGTCCGCGTCACCCTCCGGGCGCGTGTTGGGAACGCGCGGATTCCCGTGCAAGCCGACATCGGCTTTGGGGACGCCTTCGTGGTGGAACCCGAGGAGATCGAATTCCCGACGTTGCTCGACATGCCAAAACCGCTGCTTCGAGCTTACACGAAGGAGACGGCGCTCTCGGAGAAGTTCGAGGCGATGGTTACTTTGGGAGAGCGGAATTCCCGGATGAAGGACTACTTTGATGTCTGGCTGCTTTCCCGGCGGTTTGATTTTCAAGGGGAGCCGCTGGCCAAAGCCATCGCCGCGACCTTCGACCGGCGGAAAACGGCGATTCCCGAAAAAGTCCCCGTGGGACTCAGCACCGGCTTTGCCACCGATCCGACGAAGCAAACGCAGTGGAAAGCGTTTTGGCGAAAAGTGGTCCGGACGGAACCGACCCCTGATTTTGCCGAGGTGGTTGAAATTGCGGGCAAGTTTCTGCTTCCGGCTGCCGAAGCCGCCCGGACGGGTGCAAAGTGGCTTGGGAAGTGGACCAAAGGCGGCCCGTGGCGGGTGCCGAAAGAACGCTGAGCACAGCGTCAGTGACTGTGACCCTGACCGCTGCTCTGGCCGGAGCTTTTCGAGCCCTGACTCTGCGAGTCGGTTTTCTTGGCCGAACCCGAAGCGTCTCCTGTCTTGTCTTTCCCGGATTCAGATTTCTCGACCGACTTTTCTTCGGATTTCGCCTGCTTCTGAGGTGAATCGATTTCAGTCACCCGTTCTTCTGGAGACTTTTTTTTGCCACCGCCTGCTCTCGTTCAGTCTGTTCGCGGACGATCACGCGAACGGCCTGCAAGTGTTCGGCCGTGGGTGCATGCAGCTTCGCCCATCCCTCGCGGACCCTTTGGCCCAGGAGTTTTAGCTTGGCGTCGTCGCTGGATTGGTCTTCGGCCATTTTCTACAAATTCTCCCCTAATCCTCTCGCGAGTTTCAGGCATCGCCGGACGGTGGCTCCGACATTTTCGGTCGTCATGTCAAGCATGTCGCCCATCTGTTCGTAACTGAGGCCAACGAAGTAGTGCATCAGAAGGTAATCCACGCAGGGAGGTTTGACCACCTTCAACCGCTTCATCAGCACATCGATGTCTTCGCGTTCACCCAATGCAAATGGTCGATCTGCCGCTGAAGCCTCAACGAGTGCCCAAAGAATATCGTCCGGGACGGTGATCACCGGATTCGCGATGTCTTTGCGAATCGCATTCATGGCCTTGTTAAAGGCGATTCGATAACAGTAGCTCCACGCTTCGCTGTGGGTCGTTCCCTGAAAAACGGGGATGGCGCCAAAGATCGCCGTCAGTGTCACCATGAGCACATCCGGCACTTTGTTGGGATCAATGCCCCGTCTCAGGCTTATGAACAACGACAACGGCGAGAAAATGGTCGCGACAATGCGTTCTGCCACGGCATTTCGATCCTCCATACCCTGCGCTCGCCGATAGTCGGCGAACAGGTCGGCCAAGGTCGGCGAGTGCGAGACATGAAGGATCATTGAATGGCCCGATCCGCCAACGCAAGCCGGGAAACCGTTGAAACGGTTGCCTGCCGTCGCGCGCGCACCACACCCCGCTGAAGCGGGGTGTTAATGAGATCCGGACTGGCGGCGAGGGCGAGGGAAACCGCGTTGCGGCCGGCGAGCAGCGAGATGCCTGCCAGGGCCCAAGCAAAGAGGCGCAGTCGCGAGTTCCTGGTACTCGGGCGGAGCGCCGGCATTCTGCCGGCTTAGCGCGCCCGGTCTATCGTAGCGTCCGCTCTGGCCTGCGATCTTCGGTTATCGCGGATCTTCCTAGTACAACGCGGCGTAAGTTCGTGAGTCCGTGGGCGTGAAGTTGAGGAACTGGGGGCAAAGTTT
>CAIKAP010000020.1 GCA_903825435.1 uncultured Verrucomicrobiota bacterium | reverse complement strand
GGGAAAAGATGGCGTTGAAGATGGTGGAAGATCGCGGTCAGTTCATGCATAACTCTGAGACGCTTCCCCTTGCATCCCGTTCAAATCCATCGCCGAAAAAGCCCGCAAAAGCGAGTTTTGCAAGAACGTCTCTAGTATATATGAACCACGAAACGCTTGATAAAGAAAGCCTCGCATTATCGGCTCTTCCAGAAAGGGGCCGACGAGAAGTGCCAAACTCACATAGAATGTTTTACCGTCCTGACGTCCATGTTCAATAGCGCGCACTATCGCATTAGGCGTTGCCGGACTTAGCCGTAATAATAGTAAGACTATGACGGCTACAATCCCGCCGCCAAAAGCCCAGATAAACTGAATATCCTTACCAGAGATTCTAAGTCGGATCAGTTCAATCAACTGTCTTATAGATTTTGGTAGTAGGAACACGAACACTAGGAACAGACCAAGCAATAAGCCGATTATGCTCAACACAAAAAAATCTAGCGGACTTCCTTTCCACCGATCCAGCGATGGATACTCGTCGGTCAACAATCCGAATAACACGCCGAATATAATTTGCGCCGCAATCCAACTTGCCGCAAATGTCCAAGCCCTCGAAGCGATGAATCTTAATAACATTTAAGACTACGTCCCATTGAAATCGTGGACAGTTCCGATTTGTTCGATACCCTTCATTCGCACTTGGCGAGTATAGGTGCGCAGATTCCGGTTTGCATCCCGAAAATGTTCCGGTTTGCCGAGGACGGCGTCTCGTCCGACTCGGCTTGTTCCGGCTATACTTTCCAGCCGCGGCGGCGGGCGATTTCCAAGAGCGCGGGCAGCAGAGTGAGTGAGGCGAGGAGACAGGTGACGACGCCAAGGGTCATAACGAGGCCGAGGCTGCGGATACCGCGATGGGAACCGATGAGCATGCTCGAGAAGGCGATGATGGCGGTAAGCGCGGAGAGCATAACCGCGCGGCCGGTGCTCTTGCCCCAGAAGGTCGCGTTGCCGTCTTCGCGGTAGCGTTGGACGAAGTAGACTCCGTAGGCGACGCCGATACCGACCATCAATGGCAGGGTGAGGATGTTGGCAGGGTTGAATGGCAAGCCGAGCGCGGTCATGGCGCCCATCATCCAGATGATGCCAAACATCAGCGGGACCAGCGTCAGCAGCGTAGCGAACCAGCCGCGCAGGTCGATGAAGACCATGATGGCGATGACGACGAATGCCCAGAGCGCGGCCTTGATGTAGCCGTTCTGGAGGATGCCGACGAACTCGTACAATCCCAGCGGCGTGCCGGTCGCCTTGGGCGCGACGGCGCGGACGTCGTTCACGAAGCGTTCCAGATCGTCGCGTTCCCAGATGTTGTCTTTCGGGAAGACGCGCAGCAGGAACTTGCCGGTCTTCCCGACGAGCATCCGCCGCAGGTCGTCGGGCACATCGGTCAACTGCATCGGGCGTTCTGCCTGACTCGCAAGAAGGTTTAGCTGCACTTGGAGGTCGCCGTAAAAACTCTTTTCGTACTGGCCGAGCCATCGTTCGAGGTCCTCCGCGTTCAGCGTCTGGAACTTCTCGCGCGTGCTTTTCGATGCCTCGACAAGCGTCGCAAACACTTTTTCACCGCCGGCATCGCCGCGTTCTTTTGCGGCGCGAGCCATGCCGGAAGCGCGCAGGCGCACGGAACCGAGAGCGCGCTGGACTTCCGCAGTGTCGGAAGCGGTGAAACCGGAATCGTTGAAGTGAATGTTGCCAACGCGTTTGCGAATCTCGCGGATCAACGAGACTTTCTCCGCCTGGTGCTCAGGGATCAGCTCGGCGATGCTGTGCACGAAGGCGACGGTAGAGAGTTTACTGAGGCTGGTCTGCAAGGCGCGCGTCTGTTCCATGTTGTCGGCCACGACGGCGGCGTAGATGGTGGACTCGGCATCGGCTTTCATCAGGCGCAACTCGGTCTCGACGGATTCGAGTCCGCGCGATTGAAGGTTCAGGACGTTGGAGTCGAACTGGACATGCGAAGCGAGCACCAACGCCATGACGGTCACCGCGCCGCACACGACCAACGTTATGTGTGGCCGCGCCAGTAAGGCACGCTCAATCGCGGGGCTTTGGACGTTGACGAGGATGGGGATGCGCTCCTTCTTCCGACGGATGGCCAGCATCAACGACGGCAACAGAACCACCATACCGACGGTCGCCAACAGCATTCCGCCACCGGCGATGACGCCGAGTTCGATGACGCCCTTGAAGCCGCTGAGTGCCATAGCAAAGAAGGCGGCGGAATTTGTCACGCCGGCGGTGACGATGCTGGGACCGGTCCAGCGGATGGCGCCACGGACGGCATCAAAGCGGGTGGCACCCTTACTGAGTTCCTCTTCGTAGCGCGAGATGAACTGAACGCCGAGGTCTTCGCCGAGGCCGAGGATCATCACGGCAAAGGTAATCGTGATGATGTTGAGGTGGCCGATGCTGAGCGTGGCGTAGCCCATCGTGACAATGATGACGAGCATAAGGCAGGTGATCGAAAGCAGCATCCGCAACCAATCTCGGAACCCGGCAACGATAACGATGCCGATGAGGATGAGCGTGAGGATGGAGGACTTGATGGTGTCGCGCTCGGAGACGATCATCTCGTCGTTGTCGAGCACCGGTTCGCCGGTCAGACTGATGCGGACGTCGGCAAATTGCGGGCGGACTCCCTTGATAATGCGGTTGAGTTTCGGCACGGTGCCGGCGTGGTGTTCGGGGCTGGCGACTTTACCGGAGAGGCGCGGGTGGATCAGGACAATGTACATGCGTCCTTTACGGAAGACGTGGTAGCCGTCCCATTTCATCGCATCCTCGGCCTGGCCAAGCATCTCCTCACTGAAGAAGGCGTTGGCCCACGGCGAGAGCAACTGCCATTTCTCGCGTGCGGGATTGTAGTCAGCCATCTGTTTGATGGTAGCGGTGATGGTCGGCACGAACGCCTGCATCCGTTTCCGCTCCGCCTCGGAGGCGCCGTCCATCTGCTGGAGCATCTGGTTCATCGAGTCGAAGAACGTAGCCAGCTTCGGCTGTTGCTGGAGAACAGTGACGAGTTGGTTGAACTCCGCGAGCGAGTCACGGATCTCGACAAGGTCGTTGGTCGAGAGGTAGTATAGGAACCATTGCTGCATCGGCTCAAAGTTGACCCGGTGAAAAACATCGGTGGGGATGAACTGCTGCGCGTCCTTCGAGTCGGTCTGCTGCGGGTTGTTGGCGGGTGCGAGAAGCTCCTTCACCAAAACATCCACGACGGCGCGGTTGCGGTCGGGTTTGTCGCTCTCAACGACGACGATGTAGTCTTCCTCGTCACGAAACTCGCGAGCGTACTCACTATACAAGCGCCAGTACTCACTGTCGCGCCCAATCAAATCGTTGCGCCCGGTCTTGAACTTCAAGCAGCGCACGGCATAGAAACCCGCGCCCGTCGCCAGCAGCAATCCGAGCACGACAAACATCCACGGGCGACGGCAAATCAGGTCGCCCAGCATCCGATAGCTTGTTTTTGGAAGTCTCATTCTCCTGTGTACGCAGATTACCACACGCACTTTGCCCTTGCACACCAGAAAAGCCTGCGTTACCCAGACGGCATGCCTACGACACCTAACACCGACCGACGCGCCCTACCTTGGGCTCGCTGGCTCGTGTTGGCCGTCGTCCTCTTCACGCTTTTCTTCCAACTCGGCACCCGAGCCCTTAACGAACCGGACGAAGGCCGCTACTCCGAGGCGGGCCGCGAAATGATGGCAACCGGCAACTGGCTCATGCCGCGCATCAATGGCATCCCGCACCTCTCCAAACCGCCGCTCACCTACTGGTGTGTCGGCGCCAGTCTCCGCCTGTTCGGCGTCAACGAGTTCGCCGCGCGCCTTCCCGCGGCGCTCGCCGCGCTCAGCACACTGCTGGCAGTGTACCTCCTTGTGCGCGGCGCGGCGGACGAACCGACCGCGCTCTGGGCAGTACTGATGCTCACCGCGAGCACGCTTTTCTTTCTAATCGCCCGTCTCATCACCGCCGACATGCTCCTAACTTGCTGGGTCACTTGGAGTGTTTGGGCATTGTGGAGACGCAGCCAATGGTTTTTCGTCTTCCTTGGACTCGGCGTGTTGACCAAAGGCCCCATCGCCGTCGTCCTGCCGCTATTCGCGCTCATCGGGCTGCGACCGAGCCTCGCCAACTTCCGCTGGGCAAACGGCCTACTCATCTTCTTTGCGATCAGTGTACCGTGGTTCATCGTACTCGCCGTCCAGAACGCGGAACTATGGCGGTACTTCTTCGTCCGCGAGATTTTTCAGCGTGTCGCCACCACCGAACACGGACGTTCCCAGCCGTGGTGGTTCCTTATCGTCGTGATGCTTGGCGGATTCCTGCCATGGACCTTTCTGCTATTCAGCCGCCGCAAGCTCGACGCGGCGACGCGGATGTTCGCCGCCTGGGCGGTGCTCGGCTTGGTGCTGTTCAGCCTAAGCCAATCGAAACTGCCGACCTACGTCCTACCGCTGATGCCGCCACTGGCCGCGCTCGCGGCAATGGCGCAGCCGCGCCGCTGGCTCAATGCGCTCAGTGCCGTGATGCTGGCCATTGCGTTGGCGTTGCTCGTGTACTACCTGCGCACACGCTGCGGCCTGCCGACGCCGTGGGTCATCGGGCTAGGCATCGCCACCGGCATTGGAACGCTGATTGCGCTGTTCAACCGTTACGCCACCGTCGCCACTTTCCTTGCCGTGGTGCTCGCCGTCGTCACGCTATTGCCGACCATCGAGCGTCAGTTGCGCCATAACACCTCGATGAAACCTCTCGCGGACCGGATTCGACGCGAGGACCCGGAGCGCAAGGCGCTGGTCATCTGTCACCGCTGCCTGCCGCCGACACTTCTGTTCTACCTCCAGACGAAAGTCTGGTCCTACAACCCCAACGCCGCCACCAAGAGCAGCGTGTTCGAGTTTCACCATCCCACCCCCGGCACACCGTTCATCGTCACCGACGCGGCGGCGTACCGCGCGATGCTGACCGACGAGCGGCGCGTTTTTTGTGTTGCAAGTGCGGACGAGGCGGAGAAAATGCGCGAAGAAACCGGCGTGGTGTGGCACGAACTGGAACGCGCTGGACAAGGAGTGTTGTACTCAAATCAGCCATGAAAAACATACCTCTTTCAAAAGTGTATCTGACCGACGAAGTCCGCCAGGCCGCACTGCGCGCCATGGAATCAGGCTGGTACATTCTCGCCAAGGAATGTGAAGCATTCGAGGCCGAGCTTGCCACATACACCGGCACCAAACACGCCGTCCTCTGCTCCAACTGGACATCCGGCATGCAGATGGTCCACCAAGCCATGGGACTGAAATCCGGCGACGAAGTCCTCGTGCCGTCACACACCGCATTCCCTTCCATCGAACCGATGTGCCAGTGGGGCGCCACGCCGGTGTTCATTGACATTGACGACAGCTACTGCCTCAACGTCGAGCAACTCGAAGCCGCCATTACACCGCGCACCGTCGGCATTTTGCCGGTTCATCTCTACGGTCATCCCGCCAACCTCGACCGCTGTTTCGCGGTCGCCAAGAAACACGGCCTCTGGGTGATCGAGGATTGCGCGCAGGCGCAAGGCGCGAAGTACAAAGGCAAGACTGTCGGTTCGATGGGCCTCTGTGGCGCGTTCTCCTTCTTCCCGTCCAAGAATCTCACTGTCATGGGCGACGGTGGCTGCATCACAACCAACAACGATGCTATTGCCGATCGCCTCCGCAAACTCCGCAACCACGGACGCCTCGACAAATATCACCACGACGAAATCGGCTACAACCACCGCTTCAACGAGATCAACGCCGCCATCGGCCGCGTCGGCCTCAAGCACCTCGACGATCTCAACTCCGGTCGCCGCAAGGCCGTCGCCCGTTACAACGAGCGACTCAAAGGCATCGTGCCGACGCCGCCCGAACGCGATTACGCCTACGCTGTTTATCACATGTACGTCATCCGTTGCGGTGACAAACGCGACGCGCTCGCCAAGTTCCTCAAAGACCGCGGCATCGCCACCGGCATCCACTACCCCGTTGCCAACCACCAGCAGCCCGCGATGACCAAGTTGTTCAAGGACATCCCGAAACTCCCCCGCACCGAGCAGGCTGTGAAGGAGATTCTCTCGTTACCCATCTACGGTGAGCTTCCGCTGAAAGACGTTGACTACGTCTGCGACGCCATAGCCGAGTTCTTCGGAAAGAAATGAATAGACAGTTGACGTTCTTGCAAAACTTCTTTTAGTGGATGGCGATTGGAGTGGAGATGGCGAGCCGAAGGTGTGAAAACAGTTTTTCCAGAGGCCCTTCGGCTTACTTTTACGATGGGCGACCATGCTCCGCCCTTGGCGTCGGC
>CAIKAP010000019.1 GCA_903825435.1 uncultured Verrucomicrobiota bacterium | reverse complement strand
GCCGACGCCAAGGGCGGAGCATGGTCGCCCATCGTAAAAGTAAGCCGAAGGGCCTCTGGAAAAACTGTTTTCACACCTTCGGCTCGCCATCTCCACTCCAATCGCCATCCACTAAAAGAAGTTTTGCAAGAACGTCTCCTGATAGGAAATATCAGCTTCATAATCTGCGGACGGCCTTCAGGGCCACGAAATAACCCGTCAACCACCGCGTCGGCCAGCGCGCCAACCGCTCCCACTTCATCAGCCCTGCCAGGAACCGCTCCTGCCGCGCCGAGTCGCCGGACTGCTGCACCGCGACGGCCTGTTTCACCGCCATCACGCGCGGGCAATGCAACAGCGCGCCCATCTCGCCGACTTCGAATCCCGTTTTGCGCAACAGCCGCCGCAGCTGCCCCGGCCCGCAGGTGACGCCGACTTGATACGGCGTCAACCCCAGCCGGTGCAGCAGCGCGAACGGCAGCACGTTGCGGATCGCGACAAGCGGATTCGCCGCGTTGTCCAGCGTCAGGAGGAGTTCTCCACCCGGCCGCAACACCCGGCGCAACTCCCGCAGGCTCGCGACCAACTCCTCCTCGGTCAGAAAATGATCCAACGTCGAGTTCGACACCACCACGTCGAACGCGCCGTCCACAAACGGCAGTTGCCGGACATCCGCGCCAACGCCCGTTCGCGCCGAGCGCAACGTCGGCAGCGCGATGTCAATTCCGGTCGCGAACCGTGCACGTGAAACCAGCAGCCCATACACGCCTTCACCAACCGCCTCGTCAAACATGTCCGTCTTTAACACCCGCTCCACGCGCCATTGTGGCCACCACGACGCCAGCCACACCCGGTTCACCGCGTCGCTGTGGGCGCGCCAGAGTTTGTCGGGCTGCGACTGCCGCCATTCGTCGCCGACCGTTTCCCAATAATGTTTCTCGGCGGATGCCACCGGTTTCAATCCCGGCACCAGCGACCACGCAAGCGTAATCTCCCGCCGGCTGAACTCACCCAGCGCCAGGAACCCAACCACCACCAGCAGCGAGATAACCGCCAGTTTCACAACCAACATCGCACCAACCGTCGGCCAGAGCGCCGCCAGCGCAAACGCCCCAACGCACAGCAGTGCGCTGCGCGCCACCGACGCCACCGGCGGAACCACCCGCCACAGCCGCCAGACCACGAACACCGCCACCGCCGCGCCAATCACCGTCAACCCCGTCGTCACCGCCGCCGCGCCCATTGCTCCGAACCGCGGAATCATCAACAGATGCCCAACCAGCGCCAGCGGCACCACCGGCACGGCAATCCGAAATGTCCACTTTGCTTTTCCCGCTGCCGTCAGGGTTGCGTTTGCCGCCGACCACAGTGCGCCCACCACTGCCTCGAAGATCAACACCGCCAGCAACGGCCCGGCCGCCGCAAACTTCGGACCCGCAATCAGCCGCACGATCTCGCCCGCCGCCCCCGCGCTCAAACCCGCCAGCGGCAGCAGCAGCAACACCAGCCGCATCGAATCGCGCGCCATCAGCCGGGCGTGCTCTTCATGGCCGTCGCGCAACAGCCGCGTCAGCGTCGAGAGCAGCAGCGGTATGAACGACGTCACAAAGATCCCCACCACCACCGTCAGGTTCTGCGCCACGCCATACACGCCGGCCAGCGCGGCGGTCGCGCCGAGCGTTTTCAGCATGAACAAATCAAGTTTGTCGAACAGCCGTAGCGCCACCGCGGACAGAAACAACGGCACCACCGCCTCCCACAACCGTCGCACCGGAAAATCCGCCTTGCCGAACAACGCCGGCTGGATGAACCGGCGAGCCAGCGCCAGCTCGACCAGCGACGTGCCGATGCCGGCGACAATCGCGCCGTTGATCGAGAACCCCGCCAGCCCGACCAACGCGACGATCAACACCAACCGCACCGTCCAGCGGCCGGCGCTCAGCCACGCCCGTTGACGGAACCCGCCCGTGCCGATCAGAATACTGCGGTGCGCGTGCGCCATGCTGAAGATTGGAATATCAATCGCGAACAGCCGCAAGTATCCGGCCAGCGACGGCTCGCCCAGCATCGCCGCAATCGGTCCCGCCAACACCGCCAGCAGCAAGGCGCACACTATGCTCACGCACAGATGCAGCCGCAACACCACCGTGCCCACCGGCCGCCAGTCCGACACTTCACCGATGCATTTGTAGGTGGCCCGCGCGAAGACCGCCGTGAGCGTCCATTCCAGCCACGCGACCAATGTGGCCGCAAGCGTGAACAACCCGTAGCCGTCCGCGCCAAGCCGCCGTGTCAACACCACCGTCGTGATCAGTCCCGCCGGTAGAATCAGCGACTCGGCCAGAAACGACCGGACCGTGCCGTCGAGCGTGCGGTGTCCCTCGCTTGAACTGGTCGGTTTCATCTGCCGTGCCGGCGCGACTAACCGGCGGTCTTCTTTTCCGGATAGCAATACAGCGTGGTGTTGTCGGCGACGCCCTTGAGCGTCTTGATCTCGTCGCAGATGACGTTGCGCATCGCCTCGTGGTCGGCGGCCTGCACCACGGCGATGATGTCGGCCGGGCCCCACATCGCCCGCGCCAGGCGCACGGCGCGCAACCGGCGAAGGTTGACGGTGACGACCCGCTCCTTTTCCTCGCGGTAGTTCACGGTGATCAACAGCACCGCCGCGACCGGCTCGGTGATCGCGAATGGCGACAGCGTCTCGTCGCCGGGGATCGGCTTGCAGATGCGGGCGTCCAGTTCCGCGATCATCGGCTGCGGCCGGAGTTGCTCGACGAACTCCGCCAACGCCTCGGGCGAACCGGCCTCCGCGTACGCGACCACTTGGTGCGGTCCGTATGTCGGCGCGGCCCAACGCACCAACGGCGCCGCGCGCAGGTGCGCCGCGGTCTCAAAGGCGTTGCACTTGGTCTCGATGAGCAGGAACGCTGCGGGCAATGGTTGCATGAATGAAGTCTAGGACTTGATGAGGTGGAAGGGAAGAATTTTTCCCGCCCGCGTGGCGACGGGCGGCTGGCACTTGACTTGAAGCGTTTCGGCCCGACGCCAGAAATCGGCCCCCAGTGGCGCATACCCGCCCGGCTCCGCCAGCGCCTCCAAAAACGCGTGCCGCACCGCCGCCTCGTCCACCGGGCCGACGACGGGGTTGACCAACAGGTGCAGGCGCAGGATGCCGGTCACGTCCTCTTGTTCCAGTAATTGATAATCGGCGGGCGCGCCGCCGAATCGCTGCGGCAACACCTGCTCCAGCACGCGCAACAGGTCGGTCTTCACGAACGTCATCCCTTCACTGCTGAGCTTCTCGTAACTGCGGACGTAGGAGATGTGTTCGGTCAATCCCAGCTGGTCAAGCGGACAACCGCACCGCCGCGTCGTCAACGTTCCGTGGTCGCCTGGCTCCACGTTGAGCAGGATTTTAGGCGCCGTCTCCAGCAGTCCCGTCAACAAGAACGCCGGCACAGTCGCGCCGGTCTCGCCGACCGCGCGCGGACGCTGGATCATCGCGAAGGCGTCGCGGAACAGGTGCATGTCGTCGGGCGCCGACGGTTGGGCGCAGGCGAACGCGACCAGCCCGGCCTCGGTAAGCCCGTACGGCACCGTCGCCCGCGCACCCGCCTGGTGGATGACCGCGAGCTTCGCCTCCGTCATCGGCTCGCCGAACGTCCAGAAGTTCACACGCTCCAGCGACAGCTTCTGTTCGACCGCCGCGCGGCAGATTCGCACTGCCGAGCTGGCGTAACAGGTCAGGCAAATGTTCCGGTTTTGTTCCGGCAGCCAACGCGCCAGCCGCTCCGGTTCTCGCAGGTCCAAATACCGCGGCACCGGCAATCGCCCGATGCTGGCCAGCCAGCGCGAGCCGACTTTCAGTTTCGTCGTCAGCGACGGCAACGGATAAAACCATGCCGCCGGCCACCGACCGGTTTTCGCCAGCCGCAACGACACCGTGACTCCCGACGACAACAACCAGAGCGCGTGCGCGTAGTCTGACAATCCTTGCGCCTCGAGCGCCACCGCCACGTCCACCGCCTGGTCGGCGATGAACGGCAAACCAATTTTCACCGACGTCGCCGGGCCGCGCGTGCCACCTCTACGGATCTCGATGTGCGGCGTCACCGACGGATTGTCGAAGTCGGATTCTGCGAACGCAAATCGCCGTGTGTCGCGTCCTTTGAACTCATCGAAACTGACGCACACGCCGGCATCAGCCAGCGAGCCGAGCGCACCTTCGAGTCCGACGCGCGCCACCAGCGCCTGCAAGTCGCCGAACTCGCAGCCCGCCGTGCGCAACAACGGCCGGTACGGACTTCGCGGGTTGTCGAAGATCAACCGCCGTGCCACGTCGAGGAATCGTTCGTCGCGCGCTGCGACACGCTGTTGCACAAGCTCCGCCGCCGCCTCGCACGTCACCGCCCGTCGCAAAAATCCTGGCAAGTCCCGCGTCAACCGGGCCAACATCACCGCGTCCCGGATCCAGTTCAGCGTCATCCGCCGGCCCGCTTCTCGAAATACGACAACGACAACTGTCGGATGATTCCGCCGGGAACCCAGCCGCGGCGGTGACACTCCAACCCTATTTCCATCAATCGGCCCGTCAACGTCGGATGCTCAGCAGCTTGCTGCGTCGCAACGAACCGTTCGCGCGCCTCGCGC
The DNA here is from genome assembly GCA_903825435.1 of uncultured Verrucomicrobiota bacterium. Classification (GTDB taxonomy): domain Bacteria; phylum Verrucomicrobiota; class Verrucomicrobiia; order Palsa-1439; family Palsa-1439; genus CAIKAP01. Next base: position 11,225 of record CAIKAP010000019.1, on the reverse strand, counting down.
TCCGCCAGTTCGCGAGGCGGTGTTTTCAGCCGCGCCGATTCCTCCAACAACCGCGCAATGCGGACGCCGAGATGCTGGTCAATGAATGCCGTGATGAATTCTTTGCTGTGCATCGCGAACTCCATGGTGCCGCCGAGCGCGCCGCCGCAATTGCTCACGCAATACGGCAGGCACAACACCGACCGCTCCTCCAGCATGCGTTCGGCTTCGGACGTGATCGGGTTGTTGGCGCCGGGAGAAATAAGTTTGGCAGCGATACGCGACGCGTTGCCCTCGTGGATGCTGTTGTGGCGCGCGCACGGACAGAGCACATCCACGGGCAGCTCCAGCAGCGACGCGCGCTCGATGTGTTCCGCATCCTTGTACGCCTCGATAAAGCGGCTGCCCATCTTGGTGGACAATACGGAGATCTGGCTCATGTCCAGCCCGCGCGGATTGTAGAGCGCGCCGCGCGAGGTGGAGACGGCCACAACACGAATCTGCGCCGCCGCCAACAATCCACCGAGCGACCCGCCTACTTTTCCAAAACCCTCGATGGCCACGCTGGCGCGAGACAAGTCCAGCCCGATGTGCCGCGCGCCCTTCCGGATTCCCGCGAGGACCGACAGCGCCGTGTAGTAACCGGAATCCATGCCGCGCAGTTCGCGGTGTTTCACGTGAACGCCTGCCGCTTCGAGCATGTAACGGATGTCCGTGTTATCGGTTCCCATATCCGAAAAGGGAGCGTAGATGTGATGTCGCAACAGCGGGGCAACAGCCCGTCCAAAATCGGCCAGCCGCTGGCGCCGAACTTCGAGCGGTGCCTCCGGGTCGCCGCGCACACCGGCCTTTGCGCCGCCTTGAGGCAGTCCAAGAAACCCGAACTTGAGTGTCATCGCTCGGGCAAGCCCATCAATCTCCGCTTCGTCCACATCGGGCACCATGCGTAATCCGCCGCAGGAACGTCCGCCAATGGTGGAGTCAATCACGACATAGCCCAAGACTTCGTCGCCTCTTTTGACGGTGAGTGAGAGTTGGCTGCCGGTTGTCTCCATGATTAATCCTGCCGGCCGAACAGGCCTAGGGCTTTGATGAGCTTTGTTTCTACCGGGAATCTGACATCGAGATGTTTTACCCGGTATTGGGCCAGCGGATAGTACAGCCGCGACAAGCCGACCGCCAGCAGGTTGGTTTTCTTGTACGGCGTGACGAAGCGCCTTTTGCCTAGGAACATGAGCGGTAAATCCAGCCCTTCCGCCAGTCGACGGGTCGTTGGGTTGACCCAGGGCGCGTGGCGCGGAATGTTACGCCAGTTGAATCTGGCCCATCCATCCAGCTGTTGTGGTGGCTGCAATCCGTCGCGCACCACTGTCTCGTACAGCTTTGTGCCGGGATAAGGAGTGTAATTACTGAAGCCCGTCGAGGCGTGTGGATTGTTCTCGATCAGACGACTCGCCAAGGCGATGCTTTCGGCGAACTGACGGGGAGTCTCCCCTGGCAACCCCATCATGAATAGAAATATCGGAACGATTGGGTAAGGGGTTAGTTTTTGATTGGCCTCGATCACCTGCTCAATCGTGACGTCCTTATGTATTTCGTCCAACATCTGCTGGCTGCCCGACTCCACGCCGACTGTAATGCGTTTGACATTCGCCCGCACCAACAGTTCCAGAAACTCTTTGTCCATCCGGCAGATCGTGTTGGCACGGATTTGAAGTTTGCCGATGGAGATGCCGAGGTTGCTGTTCACCACTGCTTCCAAGATGCTCCTGGCGCGGTTCAAGTCTATGAAGAAGTTGTCGTCCGTGAACAGGAAACCGCGGATGTCATAATCCCGAACGACCCTCTTGATCTGCTCCATCACGGTACCCGGCTGCATCGCCCGCCACTTTCGGCCGTGAAACACCGGGTCCCAGCAAAACGAGCAGCGGAACGTGCAACCGCGGCTGGTGTTGAGGCTGACATAGTCCGCCCCAAACAATTTTCGCCGGTAGTGGTCCATGTTGATCAGGTGGTAGGAAAGCGGCGGCTGTTTGTCGAGGTCCACAAACGGCCTCGGTGCCGTGGCGCGGAACTTCCCGTTGTCCAAGTACGCAATGCCGGCAACCTCTGCGAGCGAGCCCTTGGCCGTCAGGACCTTCACCAGTTGCGAAAACGTCTCCTCGCCCTCGCCGATGACTACCACATCGCTCAATCCACTTTGCAGCACCTGCTCCGGTAACAGGCTGCTGTGAATGCCTCCCCAGATAATCGGCAGGTCGGGCCTTTCTTCTCGCACGACCTTGCACGCCTGAATCGCGTGCAGAATCTGCGGACCCGTCATGCTGGTTACTCCGAAACAAACCACGTCTTCCTTCAACGCCTCAATCAACTCCTGCCTCCATCGCCGGTTGCCATACTCCTCAACGATCCTCACCTTCCAACCGGCCCGGTCCAGCGGCGTGGCGATGGTGAGCAGGCCCAGTGGCAGTTCGATCCGTCGTTGCACCTGCCAGCCGCTGCGCGGCGCGGGATTAAAAAGGACGATTTTCATTGGCGGGGTGATGGGTTGAACAGAACGTGGTGTGTGTGTTTGTCAGACATGGATGAAAACTCTTGTGCGTCAGGCACGCTTAGTTCCTCTCCGCAATTGGGGCAAGAATGGCGACATGGGGCGAAATAACCTGTGAATTTTCCGATTGTCGCGGACGAAACCGCAGACCTCACAATCCGTAATCTCCTCCCGGTGCCGGTAACTTTCCGTCAACAGCCGCTGGATGCGTTCCTCGCGGTACGCCGCGCCATTCCAGATGTCCGCAAACCGATCCGTCTGCAAACTGCCCAAGGGGACGGTGGAACGGCCGCAGGAAACAACCGTGCCGTCAACCTTGATTCGCGAATGAAACCAGCACACGTAACAGGGCAGCTTGTGGCTGATTTTTGGGAACTCCAATCGAGCCAAGAACCGCTCGATATCGTGGCTCAACCCTTGGGCCTTGATCTGTTTCTTCAGTGCGATCACGCGGCGGCGCAACTCCGCCTGATCCGCCGCAGACAGGGCATAGCGATCCATTTTCCCACGGTTCGTTTTGAAGGGAATGAATGATACCTCATCGCAGCCGGCTTCTTTCGCCAAAACCACCATCTTGTCCACGTCCCGGTAGTTGAGACGCGACGTTGGGTTGAGCAGGGTGACCCGAGGGGTTGACACACCCTTCTCCGCTTTCAACGAGGACAGTGCCCTGAGTCCGTCGATGACCCGGTGGAAATTCGCCGGATCCGAGCCGGGATAGTGCTGCTCATAGGATTCAGAGGAGCACGCCCAGAGGCTTACGTGGATATTGTCCAGACCCGAATCAATGACCTGCCTGACCTGGGTCTCATTGAGGAGCGTACCATTGGTGGTAGTTGTGGTGTGCAGCCCGTATTTCTTGGCCAAGCGAATAATCTCGAAGATGTGCGGATGCAGAAACGGCTCACCGTCTCCCAGCAGGAACAACTGCCGGGTACCCAGCGCCGTAACGTCAGCAAAAAGTTTCTCTGCCCACTCGAGCGGGAAGTCCGTAATGTCCTGATCCCCAGGAGAGGGCTTGCCGACTTCCTTGGAATGAAAACGACATCCAAAACAACGCAGATTACACCGGCGTGTAAGATCCAAGGTCACGTAGAAAGGTCCCGTATGAGCTCGGTCACCCCCACATAGCCCCTTGAACAACCGGTATTTTTGCTGGAGATTCGCCATACCTATTTCACTCCGCGCAGCCAGGGCCGGTCCAACTCGAACACCTCGCCGAGCCGGCAATACTCGTTGCCGGCCAGCCGCGCCACGGGACGCAACCGAGCTACGTCAATCGTACCGTCCCGGTACAAATCATCGCGCACATGCACCAACAACACCTCGCCGATCACCAACCTATTCTGTCCCACCTCGACAACCCGCTCCACCCGGCACTCCAGGTTCACCGGCGACTCCGCAATGCGCGGGGCGCGGACCATCTCGCTCGGCGCCGTCGTCAGCCCGGCTTTCGCGATCTCGCTGACTTCCGGCGGGAAATTCTCGGCACTGGTGTTCATCGCGGCGGCCAGTTCTTCGGGGACGAGGTTCACGACAAAATCGCCGGTGGACTCGGCGTTTCGGAGCGTGTCTTTCTTCGTGCCGTCGAGACGCGGTTCGACCGAGAAACAAACCATTGGCGGCACAAGCGACACGAACGTGAAACAACTGTACGGCGCCGCATTCGCCACGCCAACGGCGCTCAGCGTCGATATCCACGCAATGGGCCGCGGCGACACACAGCCCTTGAGCAGCTCGTGCGAAGCCTGTCGGTCGAGTGTCGAAGCGTCAATGCGCATGCCAGCCCTCCAAGTCGTCGGCCAGCTTGATACGGTGTTCTGGCGCGGCCGGTTTCGTCGGTGCGGGACCGGCGCCGCCGGTCAGCGCGCAGAGCACGGTCGCGCCTTCCGCGATGCGGCCATCGGCAATCGCCTTGAACGCGCCAGCTCCGGCAAGCAGCCCGGCGCTTTCAAGGATCTGGCCGTTCACGCGCGTCAGTTTCACGCCGGCGCGCTCGACGCGGGCGAGAAACTCGGGAGCGTACTGGTCGAACTCGGGCTGGTGGACCGCGAGCGCGTCGCCACCCCACCGCTGGATGTTCCGGTAAAGTTCCGGGTAAGTTTGTTCCGGGTGGACGTTGTAAAGCGCCGGCTCGATCGGTTTCTCGTGCCAGTCGTTGTCGGTCAACGGCGGCAACGTGTCGCGGTGTTGTTCCCACGCGTTGACAATCGGGCAGAGGCCGCCTTGTTGGACGGCGAAGAACTTCGGCACCGTTGTCTTGTCGAGGCTACCGGAGGTGACGAGTTTGGCGAACGCGTTGTAGATGCCGATCGGTCCGTACCCGGCGCAGACCGACTGGACGAGCCAGTCGAACCGTTGCTGGCGTCGGAGGAGTTGCTCGGCGAGGAACAGGCCGCGGCAACCTGCCGACAACATCCGCCACTCCAGCTTCGGGATCACCGGTGCGCCGAGCCGCTCCGCCATCAGTTTGGCGGCTTGTTTGACGCGGCGGTCGGAACCCTCGACGGCGATCAGGTGCGCGCCGGGCCGGTCGAAGATCGCGCCGTCGAGCTTGCCGAGATTGCCGGCCGGGCAAAAGAAAAATGATTCGAGGCCGGTGGTCGCGCCGTACAAACTCAACGCCGACCCGGCGTTGGCGCCGGAGGAGAACACGGCGCGCTGGATGCCTTCTTTCCGGCAGAGCGCCGTCGAGAGGCAGCCGTCGAGGCTTTTGTAGGTGCCGCTGGCCATCAGCGACGATTCGTCGAGCAGCTTGAGGTTGACGCCGCGCCAACTGCCGAGATCGAGGATGCGAATTCCTTCCTGCCGCGAGGTTGCCAGCACATCGGTGCCGTCCAGCAACGCCGGCGCGTACCGGAGCACAACGCTGCACTCGGCAGAATATCGTTCGTCAACGGTGAATTTCATGAATCCATTTCAAAATCTGCGCCTCACTCTGGTCCGGCGCGCTCCGCAGTTTCTCCAGCAACGCCGTCATCTGTTCGGGCGTGAGCGTGACGCCGCTCTTGCGCAGGAACGGTTCGAGCGCCGCGGCGTAATCGACCGGCAGACAAAACCCGTAGGTGCGCTCGGCGCCGACCAGTTGCGGGTCGAACGGCTCGAACGCTTCCGGGTTTCCGCCCGCGATGCAGCGGACGTGCATCACCGGCACGTGTGCGAAACAATACCGGCCCGTGATCGGTTTCAGCGGCGAGTTCGCGATGCCGGTCATCCGCTCGACGAACGCCGACAGTTCACGCAGCCGCCGGGTGTTTACGCCGGGGGGACGGCGGCAGAGTTGTTCCAGCGCGACGACCACTTCCTCCAGCGCCGCGTTGCCCGCGCGGCCGCCGAGTCCGTTGACGGCGACGTCCGCCGCAACGGCGCCGGCGTCGATCGCGGCGAGCGTGTTGGCGGTCGCCATGCCGTGGTCGTTGTGGCAGTGAACAAGGATCGGCAGCGGCGTCGCTTGGCGGACGGCGCGGATCAACTCGCTCATCCGCCACGGCAACATCGTGCCGACGGAATCGTAGATGACGACACGCTCCGTTTCGAGTCCGGCTAAAAGGTCCAGGAGCCGTTGGCGCGGCGCCCGGCTGGCGTCCATCAACGCGGCGCCGGTGGGCACGCCCCGGTGTCTGGCGTAGGCGATGACTTCTGTCAGGCGCGGCAGAATTTGTTCGGCGGTCAGCCGGTAATGATCGGCTTCGCGCAGTAAGTAATCGGAAACCGGCGTCAGCACGTCAATCCGCAGTCCGCCGCGAGGTCCACCTGTTGACGCCAGCGTGTGCCGTAGCAGGGCACGAGCCCAGTGGGTTTGATCCGCAAGCCACGTTCGTGGACGAACCGCGAAAGGTCGGCGCACGCAGTCACACCGTCTGGCAGGCCAATCTCGATCTCCGGCACGCCAAGTTCGTCGAGCAGCGCGACAAAGCGTTGCTTGTCGGCGTCGGCGACGCGGGAACCGGGAATCTGCACGCCTTCGCGCAGGGTGGTATCGCGCAGAATGATTTGCTGTGTTGCCGTGGCCATTGGTGTTGAACTTAGCGTTGCGTATCCGCTCCGGCAATACTGGAAATAGGGTTTGGAAGTCGAGAGGTGAAACTGCCAAACTTACGCGCTCTCTCTTCGTCTATGCTATCAACGACAGCAATATCCAGTTTCACACCACTACCCAAATACTCAAACATCCGTCTCTGCATGTATGCCAGTATCTCCGCAGTGGGCGGCTCCAAGAAGACGGCTTGCAGGACAAGCCGGTCCGCAGTCTCCTGAATGAGATGGAATTTTCGAAGCGTAGGGAATGGCCGCAGGACCACACTCACCACAGCGCTCGCGGAGAACATCCGCTCCCCCGGTAAATGAATTATGTTATTGTTTCTACCTTCAACCAACCTGAGCCGAGGGAAACAGCTGCCGCAGGGACACTGTTTTTCTTCCAAGAAACCCGCATCACCTATGCGATAGCGAATGTACGGCATCGTGAAACTGTAGAGGCTTGTAATAAGGATGTCACTGGGTTCGTCCGCCTGGGCATCGGGAGCGAACTCGACGATCATCTGGTCCGCGTTGACATGCAGCCCTTGGTGCGCACGGCATTCCGATGCGATCGGGCCAAATTCTCCCGCGTTGTAAAAGGAAAACACCTCCGCCCCGAGATCGGATTCGATGGTGCGCCTCAATTCGTCGGAGCATTCTTCCCCGGTAACGGCCACAATCCGCGGCCGGATAAAACGTTCAGATCGGCGACGGGCATAGTACAGCAGCAGGCCCAAAACGGTCGGCCAGACGAGCAACACGGTCGGCTGCATCGCCCGCAGGCGCGCGAATTGTTCTTCAACCGGCAATGTGGCCGGCAGGCAACGGGTACGGAATCGGCGGGAACGCAACTGGCCGGGATCGCACATGACGCAGACTCGGTCCCACGGACGGAACCCCGCGTCCACGAGACGACGCAACCCCAGCAAGCGCCGGGTCATCCGCTCACGACGATTGAAATATGTGCTGAACGGTTTTCCTGAAGAACCGGATGTCCGGCTGAAGGAACAATCGCCTTTGTCCGTGCCTTGCGCCAGAAACTTATCAGGTCCGGCCGCGGTCAGGTCTTCCTTTGCCGAGACGGGAATCTTCTTCAAGTCCTCGGTCGTCTGGACATCTTCCGGCGACAACCCGGCAGACGTGAACAGTGCACGGTAATACGGGACTCGTTCAAAAGCGTGCCGGATCATCAGGCGGAGTTTCCGGTTGCGCAAGTCCTGCAGTTCATCTACGGAGAGCCTGCGGCTTCTCCATAGATTCCACGCTATGCTTGCCGGATTGAACAGCATCGTCAGCGGTTCCTGAGCGACACGATGCGGTTGTAAACCCACGCGACCAGCCAGCCGGCCAGGAAGCCGATTAGCAGGCCGTAAGCGAGAGCAACGAAGCTACCGGTCACGGTCACGCGATAGCCGATCAAGAACTGGCTAAGGAGTTTCAGGTGGGGGCCGATTGTTTTGCCGCCCTTGATGACCAGCAAAATCGTGGCAAGGAACAGGCTCAGCCCGCAGAGGATCCCGCAGGCCAATCCCCAGACGGTGCCGTTGAGGCGGAGAACGGCGCGAGTCAGTTGTTCGTCGTTGGTGTTTTCAGGCTGTACCAGCATGGGATTCTCCTATCGTTTAATCTCTTCGTGATATTCCTGGTCGTCGTTGACGGTCCAGAGGTCAAAGTTCGCGCCAAGAATGTTTTTCACCGCCAGCATCGCGGTCAACATCGAGTGATCCTGGTTGTTGTAACGGTGCATGCCATTGCGGCCGACGACTTGCAGGTTGGTGAATGTCGCGAGGAATCTACGGACGACTTCGAGATGAGCGCTGTAGTCGGCATCGTAAACCGGATACGCCTTCGGCATTCTCACCACTGTCCCGTCCACGACGTCGGCTGCGCGCGCCAAACCGAGTTTCTCCAATTCCTGTTTGCCCAGCTCGATCAACTCGCCATCCGCCATCGTCCACAGTCCATCGCCCTCGAAACAGAAATACTCCAGCCCGAGGCAAGTCGTGTTCGCGTCCGGCACCATGTCGGGCGACCAGTTCTTGAAGTTCTGGATCCGTCCCATCTTCACTTCGGGGTCGTGAATGTAAATCCAGTTGTCGGGAAACACATCGCGCCGGTTCAGGATCAGGGCCACGGTGAGGAAGTCGCGGTACCTAAGACCGTCAGCGGCTTCTCGGACAGCGGCGGGCGCCTCAGGCGTGAGTTTCTGGATCAGTTCGCGCAACGGCATGCTGCTGATGAAGTGTGTGCCGTCCACGCGCCCGTTGGCGCCGGTCTCGACGGCCTCGACGCGGTCGTCGCTCCAGAATATCTTTTGCACTTCCGCGCCGAAACGGACTTCGTGGCCGCGCGCCCGGACCAATTCAACGACGGTCTCCCACATCATGCCGGGGCCGAGCCGTGGGTAATCGAAGGCGTCAATGAGCGTCTTGATGACGCGCGATTTGTGAGCGGACTGTTGCTGAAGGAGCGCGTTCTTCAAGGCGCTGAGCAGTGACAGTCCCTTGATCCGCTGCGCGGCCCACTCGGCGGAAATCTCGTTGCACGGGATACCCCAGACTTTCTCGGTGTAGGTTTTGAAGAACGTCCGGTAGAGCCGCGCGCCGAAACGGTTCGAGACCCACTGCTCAAAGGTGTCTTCGGAACGTTGCGGGAAAAGTTGTGCCTTGAGATAGCTGGCGAGGATCATCGCGCTGTTCCAGAGGCCGAGGCCGAGGAGCGCGTTGGCGGGGCGGAGCGGATAGTGGAAGAAACGTTTGTTGAAATAAATCCGTGACAGCCGTTGGCGCCGGAGGAAATCGCCGTTCGTCAGCACTTCGCGCCACATCTCCTCGACAGCGCGCACCTTTGTGAAAAACCGGTGGCCGCCGATGTCGAAGCGGTAGCCCTTATAGGTCGCCGTCCGCGAAATGCCGCCCGCCGCCGTGTCTTTTTCCAGGACCACCGAGGGGCGTTCCGCCTTGGAGAGTTCGTAAGCCGCCGTCAGGCCAGCCGGGCCGCCGCCGATAATGACCACCGGTTTCATCACATGTTGTCGAAGAAACCCCGGAACGACGCCGAGGCGGCTTTCAATTTCACCGTCAGCAGATAAAACCAGAGGGCGGCGTTGCGCACAAACGCCAACAACCAGCCCGCGACGAATCCCGCGAGGAATCCGTAGCCCAGCCCGATGAACGCACCGGGCCAAGTCACGCGGTAGCCGGGGAAATACTGGCTGAGCAACCGGAGATTCTGCCCGACGTGCTCGCCGCCTTTGAGAAGTAGGGTCATCGTGGCCACACACAGTCCCACGCCGCACAACGTTCCGAAAGCGACGCCGAAGGCGACCGCGTCCAGCCGCGCGAACGCGCGTTGCAAGAGTTGCTCGGTGGATTCTGTTGTCTTCATCGTGTCCAGTGCCGGGCCAGTCCGACGGCGAAACCGAGTCCGCTGTACAAATTATAGAGCCACAACCACGGCAGCGCCGCCAGTGTGAACAGTGCGCCGCGTTTCGCCAAGAAGAATCTCAACAGCCCGGCATGCATCGCACACATCACGATAACCAACGGCGGTGCAACCAATGCCAGCCAGCCCAGCACGACGGCGGCGCGCGCCTTCCACGTCAGATTCAGGTCGTTGAGAAGATGGCGATCGCGCTGAATCAGTTCCGTCCACGGCACCGCCCGCAGCCAAAAGTCCGCGTACAACAGCGACCGCGCTGTCCACCGTTTCAGGTGTTTCACCTGAAGCGTCCGCACCAGCCGGATCCTGTGCCCCGCCCGCCGCAGACGGTAGCCGAGTTCGATGTCTTCGATGGACGGACGCCGGTAGGATTCATCGAAGCCGCCGAGCGCGAGAAACACATCGCGACGGACCGCGCCGCAACCGGCCCAGAACGTCGAGGCTTCTTCGCACGCCGTTTGATGGACGTAGTGATGGAAAAGATTCTTGTACTGCGACAGGAAATTCGTCTCCGCCGGGGCGTCGTCGTAGGAGCCGAACACGGCGGCGACGTCCGGTTCACGTTCGAGAACAGCGTCGATCTGCCGGAACAAATCCGGAACACAGCACACGTCGGCGTCGAGGAACACGAGCACGTCGCCGTGGGCCGCGCGCGCACCGGCATTACGGGCTCGGGCGGGTCCACCGGATTGTTCGAAGCGGATGACTTGCGCGCCAAACTCCTCGGCGACGCGCCAGGAACCGTCGCTGTCGCCGTCGGCAACGACGATCAGCTCAGCGGGTTGCGGGGAGGCAGCCTTCAAGCTTTCGAGGCACCGGCGGAATTTTTCGCCGCCGTTGTGAACGGGGACGATGATGGAAAGCGTTGCCATGCGGTGGCGATGATAGCCAATCGGACGGTTTTTGCTACTGAATACGCAAGACCCGTTTCAGCCGGCTTTTCAAAGTCGGCGGCGGTCTGCGAAGCAGCAGGTTTTCGATCAAAACACGGAGACGGGCGTCGCGGAGCGCGGCTTGAGTTTCGCACCAGAAGTGTGGGTAGCTCGTTCCGGAGTCAGCAACAAAGGGCGTATTGCCCAAAGGGTAAGTTTTGGGTGGTGTTTCAAGGGATGCTCACAGGGTTTTAGTTTTCACTGAATGTGACATTGATCGGTTGGTGGCTACGCCCAGAGCCACAGTGCAACGACTCCCAGCAATGTCGAGCTACCAACAACCGATTTTCACCACTCCGTGC
>CAIKAP010000018.1 GCA_903825435.1 uncultured Verrucomicrobiota bacterium | reverse complement strand
GCCGACGCCAAGGGCGGAGCATGGTCGCCCATCGTAAAAGTAAGCCGAAGGGCCTCTGGAAAAACTGTTTTCACACCTTCGGCTCGCCATCTCCACTCCAATCGCCATCCACTAAAAGAAGTTTTGCAAGAACGTCTCCTGTATACAATAGTTCCACTTGGCGGCGTGGTAAAGTGGCGTCGCAAGCTTGACTCACCGGCGCAGAGCGTGGTAGCGTGCCACGCTCTCGAAAAGGAACTCATGAAAAATCACACCGCTGTCTTTGCCTTGGTCGCCATCGTCGCCGTCGTTTCGGCTGTTGCTCAAAACTCTGTCACCAATGCCCCACCGCCCAAGTCTGACGAAGTAGTGGCGCGCGTTGGCGATGTCGCCATTCATCGCCACGAGCTGGACATGGCCGTCGGCGGGCTGCTCGCCCAAATTCAGCGGCAAGGCCGTATCGTCCCCCCCGAGCAACGCCAGCAACTGCAATACGACGTTCTCAACGGCCTGATTGAACGCGAAGTGGTGCTGCAATTTGCCAAGGCCAATCGGCCCGCAGATCTCGACGAAAAGGTCAAAGCCCAGATTGAGCGCACGCGCGCCATGGCTGGAGGCGAGGAACCGCTGCTGAAGTCCCTCCAGGAAGCCGGCGTCTCACGCGCTGAGTTTGAGCGGCGCACAAGCGAGAACGTCATCGTCACCGAAGCGCTTCGCCACGTTGCCGAGGCGCAAGTTAAGGTTCCGCCTGACGACGTAAAAGCGTTTTACGAAGCCAATATCACGCGTTTTAAACAGCCCGAGGTGATCCGCGCCAGCCACATTCTGGTCCGTGTAGAACCTGCGGACGGTGACGACATCAAGAAGGTCAGGCGCACCAAGATCAACGCCGCCCGCTCATTCGTGCTCGGCGGCGAGAAGTTCGCCGACATCGCCCGCAAATACTCTGACGACCCCGGTAGCGCCGCCAAAGGCGGCGACCTCGGGTTCTTCCCGCACGGCTCAATGGTGCCGGAGTTCGAGAAAGTAGCATTCAGCCTAGGAACCAACCAGGTCAGTGAAGTCATCACCACCCAATTTGGTTACCACGTTCTGATCGTTACCGACCGCAAGGCCGAAAAACAACTTTCCCTCGACGAGGTCAAAGCTGACATCGAGCGGCTCCTGCAATCGCGCAAGAGCGGCGACGTGATTCGGCAGTACGTCAAAGGATTGCGCGAGAAGGCAAAGGTCGAAATTTTCCTTTCGCCGTTGCCCGCCCTCGCCACAAACACTCCGCTACCTGCTGCGAGTGCTCGTCCACCCGCCGCAACGCCGAAGCCGTGACGTTTTGCGTCTGTGCAGGCATAGTGTTGACGATAGCCACATAGTTCGGCATACGTCATCGTCCATACGATTGCTTGAGCTTAGCTTTCAGTTCCTTGATCTGCCTGGAAAAGGGAAACGGCGTGCGAATGAATGGCTCAGCCAGCACAAAAAGCGAGCACGTAACCGAGGGTGCCGCTGCCGGAAGGCTGAACGTTGCCGTGGCTGTTCACTTCCCTAGTGAACTTGGCGGCGAGGAATACGGCAACCTTTCAGCGCCGTTGCACCTGATGTATGGCTCCCGTCAACAGCTGTCCGTGAGGCCGCGACACTTGTTCCAACCAGCGTAGCGGCGGACGCCCTTGCTCTCCTCCCGTCTCTGATTACAATGACGGCATGTCTGATTCCGACCAACCACGCCAACTTTTGGAGCAACACTTCGGATTCCGCGAGTTCCTCGAAGGTCAGCAGAGCGTCATCGACGCTATCCTCGCTGGAGACGATACACTCGTCATCATGCCGACCGGCGGAGGTAAATCGCTTTGCTATCAGTTGCCGGCAATGATGCTCGACGGCATCACCGTCGTCGTCTCGCCGCTGATTGCGTTAATGAAAGACCAGGTGGACGGCCTTGTCGAGAAGGGCATCCCGGCCACCTTCATCAACTCCTCGCTCGGGCAATCGGAAATGGACAACCGTATCGCTGCGATGAAGCGCGGCGATTACCGGCTCCTCTACATTGCGCCCGAGCGTTTCAAGAGCGAGCGGTTCGTCGCCGCGCTTGCGCCGCTTTCCATCGCGTTGTTCGCCGTGGACGAGGCACATTGCATCTCGCAATGGGGACACGATTTCCGGCCCGACTATCTCCGCTTGAAATGGGCGCTCAAAGACCTCGGCCAGCCGCAAGTCATCGCGCTCACCGCCACCGCCACGCCGGAAGTTCGTGACGACATCATTGCGCAACTCGCGCTCGGCCAATTCGGCCGACAAGTTCCGCAAGTGTTCGTCTCCGGTTTCGCGCGGCACAATCTCACGCTCGGCGTCACCGCTGCAAAAAACAAAGCCGGCAAGATCGCGCGCATCGAGGAGTTTGTCCGCCAACTCAAGACCGGCATCGTCTATTGCGCCACGCGCAAACATGTCGAGAAAGTCGCAGAACACCTGAAAGCCGCCCACATCAATTCCATTGCCTACCATGCCGGGTTGAGCGACGAGCAGCGCAAAAAGGCGCAGGACAAATTCATGACCGGCAAGGCCGACGTCGTCGTCGCGACCAATGCCTTCGGCATGGGCATTGACCGCGCCGATCTCCGCTTCGTCATCCACTACGACATTCCCGGCAGCGTCGAGGCGTACTATCAGGAGGCTGGCCGTGCCGGACGCGACGGCGAACCTTCACGCTGCGAAATCCTCTACAACTATGCCGACGTCCGGACACAGGAATTCTTTGTCGAAGGCGCGAATCCAACTCGCGACATCATCGCAGGCCTTTACGACGCGCTCCGCCGCCTCTGCGCGCGCGGGCCGGTTGAAATGTCCATTGACGACATCGCCGAGCAAGTTCCCTCGGCGACAAACCCGATGGCCGTCGGCAGCGCGCTCTACCAACTCGAACGCGCCGGTTTCATCCAGCGCGACTACCGGCAAGGCAGCCGCACGTACACCACCGGACTCGTCGAGCCGGTGAAAGAATTCGCTGACCTGCCGATTGACTTCGACCGTCTCGACGCAAAACTCAAACGCGACCTCGGCAAACTCCAACGCATCATCGCCTACGCCGACCATCGCGGGTGCCGGCACCATTTCATCCTCGATTATTTTGGCGACACCGACGCCGAGCCGCGCTGCAGCGTCTGCGACAATTGTCTCGCCCGCAACACCGCGACGCACGCCGCCGCGCGATTGCCGACCGACGCGGAAATTATCGTCATCCAAAAAGCGTTGAGCTGCGTAGCACGCGTCAACGGCCGGTTCGGTCGCGGTCGCATCGCGCAAACGCTCGTCGGCTCACGCTCGAAAGATGTGCTCGATGCCCGGCTCGACCGTCTCAGCACGTACGGCCTGTTGCGCGAGCAAGGCGAAGATTACGTCTGGAGTCTGCTCGACGTTTTAATCCGAGCCGGCTGCATCGAAATCAGCGCCGGACAATATCCGACGCTCTCGCTAACGCCGCTTGGTCGCGACGTGATGTTGCGCCAGCAAGCCATTCCACTCGCGCTGCCGGAACACGCCGCTGCCGCTGCGCCGAAGAAAGCCGCCAAGAAACGCGAGACCGCCGTCAAACCGGCAGAGCCGGTGGATTATGACGCGACGTTGTTCGACGCGTTGCGCGACTGGCGGCGCAACAAAGCGGCTAAAATGGGCAACATCCGTGCCTATCTGATTTATCCCGACCGGACATTGGAAGAACTTGCGCGAATCAAACCGCAGACCGAAGCGGAGTTGCTCGAAGTCAAAGGGATCGGTCCCGCGAAAGCACGTCGGTTCGGCGCGGAGACATTGGCGATTTTGCGGAAGCGATAGAAGGTCGAAGCCAATAGACGGGAGATGAGTGCTCCTTGGCGAACGATCCAAAGCTCGGCGAAGCCGGAGCAGTTGCTACAGTCCATGGCATTGTGTGGCTTCGGAGCAGACCATAAACCGCGAAAAAAGACGCTTGACGTCCATAGAGAATACGTGTATGAATACACCCGTATGAAATACAACCCTATGAACTTCTCTGACCTCGCTGAAACTGAACTCGGAAAAAAACTGTGGGCGTATCTGACGCGCACTGATAGCCGACTAATGATGAAAACTGCGTCGAAACTCAAGCGCCCCGCTGTGGAAGGAGTCGCCGAAGAACTGCTGGAAGAATTCGGCGACGATGTTCGAGCGGACCGGATAAAGCAGATGGTCGGTCATATGGTGAGGCAGATTATGGAGGCTGAGGGCTATCAGCTCAATGCGTCGCATGTGCCTGTGCGAATCGGAAAGCTGTTCACAAAGGCTTCGCGCTATCGAAAAAGTGAATAAGAGCTTTCGTTTCCAAGGTGCAGGGCGTAAAACGGCACTGTCAGCAATGTTGGGAATAGTTGTAGGCCGCAAGCCGAGTCCGACGAGATGAGGTACTCCGCAAACCCTACTCGGCGAAATTGCGAGGGAAATCGCCGCGTCGGGTGAGGCGGCCTACAAGAAAACAGAAGTTGACGTAGGCACACAAATATCTTCTGCACTTGGATCAACCCGGCAAGCGTGTTCCGTCAGAGGGACGAACTAACGGTTGCTATCCTCACGATTGGGCGTAGGGTGTGGTGGAGAGTCGAGGAAGAAGAGTGCCAGTTGGTCAAAGCTCGACTTTCCTTCCTTGTCCCCGCGCGAATCGTCCGAACCAGTAACACGAAGGAACCGTAAACATGAACACACACGCCACCGCCATCTCTGACCGCATCCATCGCGCTCTTCGCTCCGGCAAACTGAAAGCGGATGGGGATTACACCATCCCGTCGCTCATCGCCATCATCGGTGTTTCGCGGGCGGAATTAAGTAACGCCGTCAACCGCGACTTCGGGTCAGTCGCTGAGTTCTGCACGAAGATTGGTTTCACCGGCATGAAAGCTTGAGCCGTCATCGGCGTCATCGTTCAACCAACAGAAAGACTTGATATGTTCTATCGCCCCAAAGAAGGACCTCGCTACGAATACCAGCAGCAGGAAATCCAGCGGGTGAACGACGCGCCCCGCTTAATCGACAAGTTCCCCAAAGTAAAGTCGATGGTCTTGGAACTCGGCCACTTTGGTCCCGAGGGCGCAACCCGCAATAGTCATTTCAAGTTCACACCGAATCTCGACACAGCCAAGGCTGTCTTCCGCATCAATTGTCCGAACCAAGGTTGTATTCGCGGCGATTTCGATCTGACAAAATCGCTCGCACAGTCAGTCGCCGCACACCGCACCACGGTCACGGATGAGATGTGTTGCCAAGGCTGGATGAACAAGACCACCATTGACACCGTTCATTGCGGCAACATCCTCCGCTATACGCTCAAACTGACCTATTGATCCAAGCCACGGCGTACGTCAGCGCCGCGACACGTAAGGGTTGCCGGCAATGTAGAACCGCAAATGCCGTCGCGCCCAATGCCGGGCGTACTCCACCCCGATGCGGGGACGTTTCACGATCCGAAATGTGGGAGCGGCCTCAGTGCCGCGGCCCTCAGCAATAAAGAAATCCTCACTTAGCAGGTCGTATCCGTTCAACCGTCGATCAATCCC
Organism: uncultured Verrucomicrobiota bacterium; assembly: GCA_903825435.1. Taxonomy (GTDB): domain Bacteria; phylum Verrucomicrobiota; class Verrucomicrobiia; order Palsa-1439; family Palsa-1439; genus CAIKAP01. The sequence goes on along the minus strand of CAIKAP010000018.1, from coordinate 32,013 downwards.
CATCGCATTGCAAAGCAACCCCGGTCCTCTAGTCTTGCCGGTAACGCTGTGCACCGGCTCCAACGCCCGCAACAACACCGCCGAGGCGTGTCCCTCGCGCTCGGTGACGACGTTCATGCAGAAATACATCCCGTAGATCATGTACACGTAAGCGTAGCCGGGAGGCCCGAACATTGAGGCATTACGTTTCGTCAGGCCGCGCGACGAGTGTGCGGCGAGATCGTGTGGGCCAAGGTACGCCTCGGTCTCGACGATCCGTCCGACGCGGTCGCCGTGGACGAGCAGTTTCCCAAGCAACTCGCGTGCGACGAGTTGCGTGTCGCGGTCATAAAACTCTCTCGCCAGCTTTCGCATGGTTGGAGTATAGCAAACTGTCAGATGCCTGACTTGCCTATCTTCGAGATTAAGGAACGACTGCTCGCCGCCGTGGCGAACCAGCGGCGGCTTGTCATCACCGCGCCAACCGGTTCTGGCAAATCCACACAGGTGCCGCAGATGTTGTTTCGCGACGAGAGCCAAGTCGTCATTCTCCAGCCGCGCCGGTTGCCGACACGGTTGCTAGCGAGCTGGGTGGCGCAGCAGCGCGGGGTGAAACTCGGCGAGGAAGTTGGCTACCAGATTCGGTTCGACGACGTGACGTCGCCGCGGACACGCATCCGGTACGTGACGGAAGGCGTGTTGCTGCGGCAGATGCTTTTGGACCCGATGTTACGCGGCATCGGCACATTGATCTTCGACGAGTTCCACGAACGGCATCTGTACGGCGACATCACGCTGGCTCGCGCCCTTCAGATTCAGGAGACGGCGCGGCCGGACCTGCTCATCATCGTTATGTCGGCCACGCTCGACGTAGCGGCAGTGGAGAAATACCTCGCGCCGTGCACGGTGTTGTCTTCGGAAGGAAGGACCTTCCCTGTCGGCATCGAATACCTCCGCAAGCCTGCCGGTGACATGCCGGTGTGGGAGTTGGCTGCGGACGAGCTGGAGCAACTCACACGGCAAAACGACGGCGACGCATTGGTGTTCATGCCGGGTGGCTACGAGATCAGCCGGACGGTGCAGGCGGTGCAGGACCGGTTCGGCAGCGCATTCGTCGTGTTGCCGCTGCACGGCGACTTACCGGTCAACGATCAGGACGCGGCCGTCGCACGGTACGACCGACGTAAAATCGTGGTGGCGACGAACGTGGCGGAGACGTCGCTGACGATTGACGGCGTACAGATCGTCGTGGACAGCGGTCTGGCGCGGATTCCGCGTTTCGATCCGCACCGGGGCATCAACACATTACTGGTAGAGAAGATCAGCCGGGCTTCGTCGGACCAGCGCGCTGGCAGGGCGGGACGGACGGCACCGGGGCATTGCTTGCGATTGTGGACGGAGCGCGAACACGAACAACGGGCCGCGCAAGAGTTGCCGGAGGTGAAGCGACTCGATCTCGCCGAGGTGGTGCTGACGTTGAAGGCGAGTGGCGTTGAGGACGTGAAGAAATTCCGCTGGCTGGAATCGCCGGAGGCGAAGGCGTTGGAGCGGGCGGAGATGTTGTTGCAGGATTTGGGCGCAACCGATCATCAATCAAAAATCACCAAGCTCGGCCGCCGGATGCTGGCGTTTCCGTTGCACCCGCGGTTCTCGCGAATGTTGTTGGCGGCACAGGAATTTGGCTGTGTCCGGCAGGCAGCGTTGATCGCGGCGATGACGCAGGGGCGCGACTTGCTGGTGCGCGGCACGAGCAAACAGGTCGCGGAGGCGCGTGAGGAGTTGTTTGGCGGCAAGACGGAGTCGGACTTGTTTGTGCTAATGCGGGCGTACCGGTACGCGGAGCGGAATGGGTTCAACGTCGAGCGGTGCAGGAGGCTCGGTGTGCATGCGCAATCGGCGCGGCAGGTCGGGCCATTATTCGATCAGTTTCTTCGGGTCGCGGAACGCGAGGGTCTGGAGATTGTCGAGAAACCGGCAAGTCGAGAGGCGGTCCATAAGTGTGTATTGACCGGTTTCGCCGATCATCTGGCGAGACGGCTGGATGTGGGGACGTTGCGGTGCGCGTTGGTGCACGGTTGCAAAGGCGTGCTGGCGCGGGAGAGCGTGGTGGCGGCGCCGTTGCTGGTGGCGACGGAAATCGCGGAGGTGGAGGGGCGCGATGTGAGCGTGTTGTTGAGCGGCGCGACGGCAGTGAAAGAGGAATGGCTCCGGGAATTATTCCCGGAAGATTTCAGCGAGACGGAGTCGGTGGTCTACGACGCGACGATGCGGCGGGTGTTTGTTGAGCGACAGAAACGGTTTCACGACTTGGTGCTGGAGTCGGAGCGGAGTGACAAGCCGCCCTTGAGCGAAGCGGCACGAATCCTCGCTAGTGAGGTTGCGGCGGGGCGGTTGGTGTTGAATGAGTGGGGCGATGCGGTCGAGCAGTGGATTGCGCGGGTAAACTGTCTACGTCAGTGGATGCCGGAGTTGGAGTTACCGGCGATCACGGCGGAAGATCGTGTTGTGCTCATTGAACAGGTTTGCCACGGCGCGGTGAGTTACAAAGAAATCAAGGACAAGCCGGTCTGGCCGGTGGTGAAGGCGTGGTTGTCAGGACAGCAGCAGGCGTGGGTGGACGAATACGTGCCGGAGAGATTGGAGTTGCCGGGCAGGCGTCGGGCGAAGATTACTTACGCGAGCGACGGCCCGCCGAAGTTGGCGGCACGGATTCAGGATTTATACGGCGTGAAAGGCTTGTGGGTGGCGCAGCGGCGGGTGCCGTTGTTGATCGAGATTCTCGCGCCAAACCAGCGGCCGGTGCAGGTGACGCAAAACCTGGCGAATTTCTGGAAGGAGACGTATCCGAAGTTGAAACAGGAATTGCAACGGAAGTATCCGAAACATGAGTGGCGTTGACTCTGGGTGATGTGTCCTGTTAACTAGCAAAAAGTAAAGGAAGCCCTACCATGAAAATGAACTTCTGGTTTCTGTCCCTGCTCCCGTTGTTTTTGGGATGGATCAAACCAGTCAGTGGCGCCCCCACCGACTATACGCAGTATGTGAACACATTCATCGGTTGCGCTGAGAACGGCCATACGTTCCCGGGTGCGTGCTATCCGTTCGGCCTCGTCCAGCCCAGCCCCGACAGTGGCAACTACACATGGGCCTACTGCTCGGGCTACATGTATCACGACACAAAAATTTGTGGCTTCTCGCAAACTCACCTCAACGGCACCGGCTGCCCCGACCTCGGCGACGTGCAACTGCAACCCTTCACCGGCCCAATTGAGCGCGAGAACTACCATAGTGCTTACGCCAAGGAGACACAGAAGGCAAAGCCGGGTTATTACGCGGTGACGCTGGCGGATTTTGGTGTGGACGTCGAATTGACCGCCTCACCGCGCGTGGCCTTCCATCGCTACACCTACAAGAATCCGAATCCCGCGCGCCTGTTGGTAGACCTTCAGTACGGCATCGTCGCCCGCAAGGACGCATTGAAACACCACATCCTTGCCAGCGATGCGAACTTCGAGGACCAGTACACGATATCCGGCCACAACCAAGCTCATGCATGGGTAACGCGCCACTATTACTACGTGATCAAGTTCGACCGTCCATATACAGCCAAGAAACAACTCCCGTCGCAGGCCGGCGAGAAAGCGCCACGTTACGTGCTGGACTTCGATTTGAAACCAAGCGAGCGGTTGCAAGTGAAAGTGGCGCTCTCGACAGTGAGTGTAGACGGAGCGAAGAAGAATCTTGAGAAGGAGGTGCCCGGCTGGAATTTTGCGGCAGTGCAAGGGGCGGCTAGGACTGAGTGGAATATATTGCTGTCACGCGCTGAAATAGAGGGCACGCAGGACCAGAAGGAGAATTTCTATACCGCGATGTACCACCTGTTCATCCAGCCCAACAATATTGCCGATGTAGACGGCCAGTACCGAGGTGCGGACGATAAGGTGCTGACCGCGTTCGGCAGTGCCTACTACTCGACGCTTTCCTTGTGGGATACCTACCGCGCGGCGCATCCGCTCTACACGATTCTCGTTCCGGAGCGGGTGAACGACTTCGTCGGCACGATGATCGCGCACCAGAAGGCGCAGGGCTACATGCCAATTTGGACGTTATGGGGTAAGGAGAATCATTGCATGATCGCCAACCACTCGATCCCGGTAGTTGTGGACGCGTACTTGAAAGGCTTCCGCGGGTTTGACGCTGAGGCGGCGTTCCAAAGTATCAAGACATCGCTGACGGTGAATCATCGGAAGTCCGACTGGGGCGTTTACATGAAGTACGGCTATCTACCGTTCGACATCATCAAGCGCGAGAGTGTGTCCCGCACGCTGGAGTGCGTTTATGACGATTACTGTGCCGCGCAGTTTGCCAAGGTGCTAGGCAAGACCGAAGATGCCGCCTACTTCGCCAAGCGAGCGGACTACTACAAGAACGTGTTCGACTCTGAGACCAAGTTCATGCGTGGACGTGACTCCAATGGCAACTGGCGTACGTCGTTCGATCCCATCAAACTCAACCACGGCGGGGACAGCGGCTACGACTACACCGAAGGCAACGCATGGCAATACACGTGGCATGTGCAGCACGACCCCGAAGGTCTGATCAAGCTTATTGGCGGCAAAGAAGCCTTTGCTGAGAAACTGGGCACGCTTTTCAAGCTGCCCTCCAAGGTCGAGGGAAGCGGGTTTGTGCTCGACGTCACGGGACTGATCGGCCAGTACGCGCACGGTAACGAGCCAAGCCACCACGTAGCCTACTTCTTCAACTATGTGGAACAGCCTTGGAAAACGCAGGAGATCATTCGGGAGATATTTGACACGCAGTATAAAAATTTCCCCGGAGGTTTGTGCGGCAATGACGACTGCGGCCAGATGTCCGCCTGGTACATCTTCTCTGCGATGGGTTTCTACCCATTTAATCCGTGTAACGATGGCTACGTGTTCGGCGCGCCGCAGATTGAAAAGATCACCTTACACCTTCGTGACGGCAAGACGTTCACGATCGAAGCCAAGAACCTTTCAAAAGAGAATAAGTACGTGCAGAGCATCGCGCTCAACGGCAGGCCATACGATAAGGTTAAAATCTCGCATAACGACGTAATAAAGGGCGGTAAGCTGGTCTTCCAGATGGGACCGCAGCTCCGAAAGTAGTCTCCTCAAAGCACAAGTGGCGTTGACTCTATCTCGGGGAAATGGCAGGCTGCAAACGGCGACGCGCCCGTAGCTCAACTGGATAGAGCATCGGTCTTCGGAACCGAGGGTTGGGGGTTCAAATCCCTCCGGGCGTACCAATTAATACGCTTATGAAACGCATTCAACGCATAGGTATCCTCACCGGCGGCGGCGACGCACCGGGCCTCAACGCCGTCATTCGCGGCGTCGTCAAATCCGCCATCAACGCACACGGCTGGGAAGTGTTCGGCTACTACGACGCCTTTCGCGGTCTCGTCAACGGCACCGGTAAATGGCTCCACTGGGACGACGTTTCCGGCATCCTCACACAAGGCGGCACGATTCTCGGCACGACCAACCGCGACAATCCCTTCGACTACGTTGACGATCATCGTTACCCCGACAAACGTCGTGACGCCTCCGCCGATGTCGTCCGCAATTACAAAAAACTCAAACTCGACGCGCTTGTAGCCGTCGGCGGCGACGGTACGCTGCATTGCGGCTACCAGATGTCCAAGCTCGGTCTCCGCATCGTCGGCGTCCCGAAAACAATTGATAACGACGTCCGCGGCACCGAAATGACCTTCGGCTTCAACACCGCCATGACCACCGCGACCGAGGCGGCGGACAAACTCCACACCACCGCGTTCTCGCATCACCGCGTCATGCTCCTCGAAGTCATGGGACGCACCGCGGGCTGGCTCGCGCTCGGTACTGGCATCGCGGGCGGCGGCGACGTCATCCTGATACCGGAAATTCCCTACCGGCTCGCCGCCATCTGCGCCGCCATCCGCGAACGCGCCCGGCGCGGCAAACATTTCAGCATCATCGTCGTCTCCGAAGGCGCCAAGCCGCTCGGCGGCGATGTCGTCATCCGTCAAACCGTCGCCGGCTCACCCGAAGCCATCCGGCTCGGCGGAATCTCCGCCGTCCTCGCCCAACAAATCGAAGAAGCGACCGGCATCGAAACGCGCTACACCATCCTCGGCCATCTTCAACGCGGCGGAACGCCGTCGCCGTTCGACCGGTTTCTCGCCACACAATTCGCCATGAGCGCCGTCGAACTACTTGCACACGGCAAATTTAACCGGATGGTCTGCGTCCAGAAGGGTCGCATCAGCAGCGTCCCGCTCAGCGTTCCCGGCAAAGCGCCGCGCACCGTCGAGCCGGACTCGCACCCGATCCGCATGGCCCGCTCCATCGGCATCTACTTCGGCGACGAATGAACTGCATTGCCGCCTCCGTCACTTGCTGGTAGGATGTACGCCACAACAGAGGAGCGGGTCATGGACATCACATTCAGTTGCACCAAGTGCGGCCAGCACATTGCGGTTGACGAAGCGGGGGCGGGAAAACTCGTTGAGTGTCCGAAGTGCAAGACACCACTCGAAGTGCCCTACATGTCTCAAGCTTTGGAGAAGGCTTCCGCACCATCTGTCAGCGCACCACCCGCACCGCTACCACAGAAGTCAATCGTTTCCGTGCCACTGACACCACCCGCTTGTGCAACGCCCCCACATCCTACTCCACCACCGGACAACAAATGTCCATTTTGCGGAAAGACTATTTGGGCACAAGCAAGAATTTGTCTGTCCTGCTTGAATGACCTGATGTCTACTTGCACCATAGCAAATACGTTAACAGCTATCGCAGTTTTGGATTTCGTCGGTGCTGTCATAGCAGGTTTTGTAGTCGGCAACGAGAATCTGAGCTTAGGATGGATGGTTTTCGTCGGCGGTATTCTTAGCGGGATATTTGTGCTCGGATTTGCATATGCGTTAAAGTATCTCCACGCGATAGCGCGTCGCTTGTAGAATAACGAGTCTATCCAAAGCAAGACTACTAAGTGACAAGCGAGAGACGGGCAGCGTCACCGTACCAGCCGCTACACCGTACACCCGCCAGAAACGCCTTCACTCACGCTTTGTGCTGTGCGACACTGCGGAGCGTGAAGCGAATTGTTCCAGCCAGTCCTGCCGCCGTGGCGCGCGCTGCCTCGATTTTGCGCGCGGGCGGACTTGTCGCGTTTCCAACCGAGACGGTGTATGGCCTCGGCGCCAACGCGCTTGATACGGATGCTGTCCGTAAAATCTTTACCGCGAAGGAACGGCCGGGATGGGACCCGCTCATCGTTCACGTCAGCGACCTCGCGATGGCGCGGACGCTGGCGCGGGCGTTGCCGCCGGTGTTTGAGACGCTGGCGGCGAGGTTCTGGCCGGGGCCGCTCACGATGGTTGTCGAGAAGGCGGCGTGCGTGCCGGAGGAAGTCACGGCGCGTCGGCCCACCGTCGCGTTGCGGATGCCGCGTCATCCGGTCGCGCAGGCGTTGCTGGCGGCGGCGCAACTTCCGATTGCAGCGCCGAGCGCGAACCGGTTCGGACGACCGAGTCCGACGTGCGCGGAGCATGTTGTCGCCGATCTCGGTGACCGGGTGGATTTGATTTTAGATGCCGGGCCGACGGAACTCGGCGTGGAATCAACGGTACTCGACTTGACGCAATCGCCACCGGTAATTTTGCGGCCGGGCGGGGTGACGCGGGAGGAACTGGGCGGGTTGCGCGTGGTGGGCGGCGTGGCGGACGAAGTCGCGGCAAAAGGGTTGGCGGGGCCGGGGATGACGTTGAAGCATTACGCGCCGAGAGCGGCGGTAGAGATATTCGAGGACGAGGCGGCATTGCAGGCGCGAGCGACGGAACTGCGCGGCCGGTGCGTTGGCGTGTTGGTGCCGACGGCGAAAAATCTTTTCGCGGAGTTGCGTCGGCTTGATGCTGAAGGTGTGGATGTGATTTTGTGCGTGTTGCCAGCGGCGGAGGGAATTGGGCTGGCGGTGCGCGATCGTTTGCAGCGGGCTGCCGGGGGACGTCGGGCTTGAAGGCGAAGCTACCGCGGACGGTGTGGGCGTTGGGCTGGGTGAGTTTCTTCACGGACTTCTCAAGCGAGATGATTTATCCGCTGTTGCCGGTGTTCTTGTCGTCGGTGCTCGGCGCGGGGGCGGTCGCGATCGGCGTGATCGAGGGCGTGGCGGAAAGCACGGCGGCACTGTTGAAGGCGGTGTCGGGAATCTGGGCGGATAAGGTGCGTCGGCGCAAACCGTTTGTCGTCGCGGGCTACGGTCTGGCGGGCGTGGTGCGTCCGTTGATCGGGTTGGTGACGGCGTGGCCGGGCGTGCTGGCGTGCCGGTTCTTGGACCGTGTCGGCAAGGGGCTGCGGACGTCGCCGCGGGACGCGTTGATCGCGGACGTAACAGCGCCGGAGCAACGCGGAGCGGCGTTCGGACTGCACCGGTCGATGGATCACGCGGGCGCCGTGGTCGGGCCGCTGGTGGCGGCGGCGTTGTTGAACTGGGGGGGATTCGATTTGCGCCAAGTGTTCCTGCTGGCGGCGATTCCGGCGGCGGCGGTGATGATGGTGGTGATGTTCGGTGTGCAGGAGGCGGCTAAGAATCCGGCGGAGACGAAGCCGGTGCCGGGAAACTGGCGGGAGTTGGGTGGCGATTACTGGCGGCTGATGGCGGCGGTGTTGGTGTTCACGCTGGGGAATTCGACGGATGCGTTTCTGTTGCTGCGGTTGAAGGATGTAGGCGTGCCGGTGGCGTGGGTGGCAGTGTTGTGGGCGGCGCATCACGCGGTGAAGATGGTAGCGACATTTTACGGTGGGAAATTATCGGACACAGCGGGGCGGCGGTCGTTGGTGCTGGGCGGCTGGATTCTGTACTCGGTGGTTTATGTGGCGTTCGGCTGGGTCAGCTCTGTGGCGGGATTGGTAGCGGTGTTTCTCGTGTACGGAGTGTACTACGGGTTGACGGAGCCGGCGGAGAAAGCGTGGATCGCGGACATGGCGCCGGCACAGTTGCGTGGGACGGCATTCGGGTTTTATCACGCCGCGGTCGGTGTGGGTGCGTTGCCGGCGAGCTTGTTGTTTGGCTGGGCGTGGAAGGTGTGGGGCGCGCCGTCGGCGTTTAGCATAGGCGCGGCGGTGGCGGCGGTGGCGACGATGATGTTGGCGGTTGTTGCTACGCCTCGTAGGAACCGGTGATGTAGTTTTTTAGGCTGCGGATGGTAATTTCCTGGTCCACGATGATGGCTTTGACGACGTCGCCTATGCTGACGAGGCCAACAAGTTTGTCGCCGTCGAGGACGGGGAGATGACGAGAGCGTTTCTCGGTCATCAGGGCCATGCAGTCTTCGATGGTTTGAGCCGTGGTGACATAGAAGACTTTAGGAGTCATCAGTTCAGCGACGGCAGTGGTCTTGGAACTGCGTCCGAATAGGATGACCTTGCGGGCATAGTCGCGCTCGGAAAACATACCGACGACTTTGCCGTTATCCACAACGACCAAGGCGCCGACTTCTTTTTGTGCCATCATTTCCAGTGCCTGATAGACAGTGGCACGCGGTCCGATGGTCCAGATTCCCGCCGGTTTTTCCTTCAGAAGTTGTTGCACGGTGGTCATGGGGGCAGCCTCCTATTTTGGTTGCTTTGGTCAACTCTAGTTTAAGTCAACTTCACTCTTACGGCAAGACCCGTAACGAATAACGCGCACTTTTTCCAGCGTAACAAGGCCGTCGCCAAGCATCTGGTCGAGAACAGGAAGGAAGGCGTTGATTTTGTCTTCCTTGTCCACGATCTCGATAAGGACAGGGAGATCTTCGCTGAGGCGGAGAATCTTGGCAGTGTGCATGTGCGAGTGGGCGCCGAACCCCATCGGCCCGCGCAACACAGTGGCACCGGCGAGGCCCATCTCGTGGGCTTTCAGCACGATGGCTTCGTAGAGTGGCTGGTGGCCGTGTTTGTCGAGTTCGCCGAGATAGATCCGCAACAGGGTGCCTTCGCCTTCGAGTTTCATGGAGTGCCTCCGTGCAGGGCGCGTCCGCAAACCCAGCCGAGATAAACAGCGAGCAGGCCGAGGACGTTAGAGCCGATGACGTTGAGCGCAACGTAGAACCATTCGCCGTCGCGCGCGAGTTCGAGCGTTTGGATGCCGAAACTGGAGAAGGTGGTGTAGCCGCCGCAGAGCCCGAAGATCAGGAACAACCGCCACTCGTACCGCAACATCAGCGGCGTGATCAACCCGATGACGAAACAGCCGGTGATATTGACGATCATCGTGCCGAGCGGAAACGTGGACAGTCGCGCGGAAATCAGGCCGTTGAGGCCGTATCGCGCCACTGTACCGAGCGCGCCGCCGAGAGCGAGGAGTAGCAACCGGTTCATGGTTTACACACGGATGGGTAGAATGATCAACGGCATGCCGCGCTGGTAGAGGCGGCGTTGAATGGCGAAAGCGGTATAGTTGTGCAGCATCCGCGTCCAGAGCGTTTCGCGCGGGAACACGAGCTGGCTCGCAAACACCATGCTGTTGGGAAATTGCTCACTGACCTTGACCGCGAGATTCTCTACCTCCTCGACCACGTCAGTGCCAATCGTGTGGAAACTGGTGGCATAGAGTCCGTGTGCCCGCATGTAATCGACGTATTGGTTCAAGCCGTCCTGCACCGTCTGTTCAAGATGCTGGATTTCCTGCGTGCCCTTGAACCGGCCCGCGTCCACCATGCCGGTCTGGATGAACACAAAGTTCTTGAAATGCCCGCGGAACAAACGCATCACGCCAAACAAACAGTGCAACCCGAGTCCGCCAAACCCATTGACGAGGATGACCGCCGTCCGCTCCTGCGGCGTCGGTTGGGGCGGCGGTTTCGGCGGTGTGACGCTGTCAGCCAGTTGCGCCGGCGTGGCGGCTTCGACGAGGGAATCGAGCCGCTTCAGCAGTAGGCGCGTCTGCCGATAGTGACGGCGGATGGCAAACGCCAGCGCGACCAGCCCACCGGTGATGACCAGCGTCAGCCAGCCGCCTTCGTTGAACTTCAGGCAGACGGTGACGATCAGGATAAACGTGGTCAGCGACAGGCCCAGTCCGTTGATGAGCATGTTGTGGAGCCAGCGGCGGTGCTGGGAGCGGATCGCCCACCAATGTTTGACCATGCCAAGCTGCGACAGCGAGAAGGTGACGAACACGTTGATCGAGTACAACACCAGCAGGAACTCCACCGAGCCTTTCGACACCCACAACAACACCAGCGACGCGACACCCATCAGCACCACGCCGTTCTGCGTAACCAAACGGTCGCTGAGCAGCGCGAATCGGTTCGGCATCCAGCCGTCCAACGCCATGTTTGACAACACCCGCGGCCCATCCAGAAAACCCGTCTGCGCTGCCACCAACAAAATCAACGCCTCCGACGCCAGCGCCACCAGCACGAAAAACCTGCCGCCGGGCCAGTGGACCGTCAGGTTCTCAAACAACATCGCATTGAGCGTCTTGCCCTCCGGCGGCTGGCCGAGGCCGAACAGCAGATACCCAACGAACAGTCCGCCGGCGACGATGGCGAGGCTGACGGCCATGTAGTTCATTGTCCGTTTACCCGTCTCGACGCGTGGCTCGCGCAGGATCGGTAGGCCGTTGGAAACCGCTTCGATACCGGTGTACGTGCCCGCGCCCATGCTGTAGGCGCGTAACACCAACAACACCACGCCCCACAACCCGAGTTGACTCACCGCACTCCGCACCCCGTTTACGGTGTCCTGCGGCAGCGTCCGCACCACGTCGAAATGTGAGAAGAACCCGGCTGCGATCGCCACCACGTGCGTCGCCAAAAACAAAATGAACACCGGCACAATCGGCAGCACCGACTCCTTCGCGCCCCGCAGGTTCAGGATGATCATCGCGATCACTATCAGCGTCGCCGCCGGCAGCTTGTACTGGTGCCATTCCGGCGGCAACATACTGAACACCGCGTCCGCACCGCTGGCAATCGAAGTGATGATTGTCAGCACATAATCCACCACCAGCGCGCAGCCCGACACCGCGCCCACGCCCGGCGACAGCAGTTTACTGGCGACGAGGTAGCCGCCGCCGCCCGTGGGAAACTGTTCGATGATGTGCTTGTAGCTGGAACTGATGACGAACACCGTCAACGCCGTCATCAACGCCAGGAAAATCGCCAAGTAATGGTGTTGCCCCAGCACCTTGAACGCTTCCGGCGGGCCGTAGCAGGAGGATGAAATACCGTCCGCGCCCAGCCCGACCCACGCCAGAAATGCTACCAGTGAGAGCTTATGGAACACCTGCGGATCGGTCGCCTGCCGCTTGTCGCCAAACAGCAGCCGCCGCAACCGCCCGCCCGTTGAAACCTTTTGACCGTTCATTTCCATCGCAATAGCGGCAGACTCTGCCCCACGTTCCCCCCGCACTCAACAAAAAACGGAATTGTGTGTCTCACGCCACGCCACTATCATGTCCCCACTATGCAACTCCAACGATTCTCCTTTGGCGTCGACGTGTGGGGCGCGATGAATATCTACCAGAGCAACATGAAACTACTATTCCTCAGCTGAACCCAATGGTGTTGTGGACAGTCATCGTGATCGCGCTTGGCCTGGCTATGGACTCCGTCGCCGTCTGCATCGTCGCCGCGACAACCGGCTACGCGTCAAATAGATGGGCTGTCTTCCGTCTGGTGTTCCACTTCGGATTGTTCCAGTTTCTTATGCCGGTCATCGGCTGGACGCTCGGTGCATGGGTGGATCATTATGTCAAGGGCGTGGACGACTGGATCGCGTTCGGGTTGTTGGCGTTCGTCGGCGGTCGGATGATCTGGGCGGCCTTCCAACCCCGGGAGAATCAGCCCACTACCGATCCGACTCGCGGCCTGACGTTACTGATCCTCGCCACAGCCACCAGCCTCGACGCGTTGGCGGTTGGGTTGAGTCTCGCGTTGGTCGGAATTTCGGTTTGGTATCCGAGTGTTTTGATTGGGGTGGTGACGGCCGTAATGTGTCTGGTGGCGATCGCGCTGGGGAATCGTCTCCGGTCGTCTGTCGCCAAGTGGGCTGAGATTGCCGGGGGCGCGGTGTTGATTTTGATCGGCGCTCGGCTTTTGTTGCAACACTTCCGCTGACTGTCCTTACTCGAAATAATCGCGGTTGATACGCCAGCCGATGTAAACTCCCAGCAAGCTGCCGACGCTGCTCAGCACAAACGCCATCGTAAAACTTACCTGCTCCCCCAGCCACCAACCGATTAAACTAAACACCGTCATGCCGACGAAGATGCAGAGTTTATTCACGTGATGGTTCCCGGTAACGCAACAGGCGCATCGCATTCAAGATGACGATGACGCTGCTGGCTTGATGAGCGATGGCGCCGCCGATCATGTGGAGATGTCCGCTGGCGGCGCCGGTGATCATGACGAGATTGTAAACGAGCGCGAAGCCGAGACCTTGCCGGATGACGCGCACCGCCTGCCGGCTCAAGCCGACGGCGAACGCGATTTTTTCAAGATCGTCGGCCATCAACGCAATGTCGGCGGCTTCGTGCGCGACATCGGTACCGGTAACGCCCATCGCGATGCCGACATCGGCAACCGCGAGCGCGGGGGCGTCGTTGACGCCGTCGCCGACCATTGCGACGCCGCGACCGCGGACGCCGTTTTGAAGCGCGGTGATCTGTTCGGCTTTCTGTTCCGGCAAGACTTCGGCTTTGACTTCGTCCACGCCGAGGGATTTTCCGATTTGGAGGGCAACGCGGCGGTTGTCGCCGGTAAGGAGGACGATTTTTTCGAGGCCGAGGGCGCGGAGATCGGCAATGGCTTTCCGGGCGGTGGTGCGAACGGTGTCGGTGATGCAAATCGTTCCGCAAACCTTGCCGTCGTGCGCGACGATGACGGTGGTGTGTCCGGCATCATGATGCTCGGCGATGTGGGCGTGAAGGGTGTCGGCGACGGGGACGTTTTGGTCGGCGAGCAGTGACGGTTGGCCGACGACGAGTTGGCGTCCGTCGTGCGATGCAGTGACGCCGCGACCGTGATGCGATTGGAATTGAGCGGGAGCGGCTGTGGTTCCGGCTTTGCGTCGGATGGCGGCGGCGAGTGGATGAGCGCTAAGTTTTTCAGCGATGGCGGCCATGTGGAGCATTTGCGCTTCGGTGTGTTCGTCGCAGAACTGATGGGTGTGTGTGACTTCGGGTTGGCCGAGGGTGAGCGTGCCGGTTTTGTCGAAGACGATGGTGTGAAGCCGGGCGGTGGCTTCGAGATGTTGGCCGCCCTTGATGAGGACGCCGGCACGGGCGGCACGAGCAATGGCGGCCATGACGGCCGTCGGCGAGGCGAGGATGAGGGCGCAGGGACAGGTGACGATGAGGACGGTGATGGCGCGGTGGGCGTCGTGGGCGAGCGCAAAAACGATACCGGCAAGGAGAAGCATGACGGGGACGAGCCAGCCGGCAAGGCGGTCGAGAGTGCGTTGGATGGGTGCGTTGCGTTGTTGGGCGGCTTCAACGAGAGCGGCAATCCGGGCGAGGGTAGTGTCTTCGCCGACGCGAGTGGCTTCGATGAGGAGCGCGCCGGTTTCGGCGAGGGTGCCTACGAAAACTTCGTCGCCGGGATGTTTTTCGACGGGCATGCTTTCGCCGGTAACGAGGGCTTGATTGACGGCGGATTCGCCGGTGCGGACAATGCCGTCAGCGGGGATGCGTTCGCCGGGACGGACGAGGAGGAGATCGCTGGTTTTGATTTCGGAAGTGGGAATTTCGATTTCGTTGTCGCCTCGCCGGACGCGGGCGGTGGGCGGGACGAGTGAAAGGAGGCTGCCGAGAGAACGGCGGGCGCGGTCAGTGGTGTATTCTTCGAGTTGTTCGCCGAGGAGCATGATGAAGGCGACTTCGCCGGCAGCGATGTATTCGCCGATGGCAGCGGCGGCGGTGACAGCGACGGCAACGAGGACGTCGGCGTCGAGGCGACGAGCGAGGAGGGTTTTAAGGGCGCGTTGGTAGATGGGGAAGGCGGCGAGGCTGGCAGTGATGATGACGAGCGGTTCGAGGTGAAAGGCCCAGCCGGTGGCGAGGAGTGCGCCGGTGGTGATGGTGTAGGCGAGTTGGCGGTGGAAGGTGGGATGTTGTGCGGGTTTGCCGGTGGTGGCAGTGTAGCCGGCTTGTTGGACGGCGGTGAGGAGTTGGGCGGTGGTGGGTGGTGGGTCGGTGAGTGTGAGGAGGGCGCGTTGAGTGAGGAAGTTGACGTTGGCAGTGATGACACCGGGAATTTTGGCGAGGGCGTCTTGGACATGCCGGGCGCAGTTGGCGCAGGTCATGCCCTCGACGGTGAGCGTGATTCGTTTCACAGGAGTAAGCTACACGGGGTGGCTGGAGATGTCGAGTGAGGCAACGGGACGCTTGACGTTTGGACGGTATGGGATGAAAATACGACATGTTGTGCGGGTGTTGGAGTAAAGAAGCCACCTGCGCTACAAAGGGATGGCAACCAAGTACAACATCAGAGTCCAGTACGCCGCGTGGGTCGCTGTAGTCACCGTTGGTACAGTGGTGGTGTTGACGGGCCTTCACATCTGGCGTGTGATTGACGATCAGGAGGCCGCGGTGCGTTGGGTGGCAACGCAAGAAGCGAAATCGCTGGCGCGTGCAGTTGCACCATCGGTAGACCGCAACGATATCAACACACTGATCCGAACAGCTGGCCAGATGGTCAATGACGAGGAGGTGCTTTACTTGCGCGTGTTGGACGCGAATGGCGAATGTCTTTTTCGCCCGCCGCAGAACCAGAATCCTGCGGGTTTGGTAGTGGTGACTGAGGCGCTGGCGTTGGCAGGTAAACGCGTCGGCAGTGTGGAACTAGGTATGGGACATGGACGAGTGGGGCAACGGTTGTGGAGTGCGTTGATGTGGGACTTGGGCATCGGTGTGGTGTTGATGCTCATGTTCGTAAGCGCTTCGATATTGGTTAGCATACCGGTGGAACAGTCGCTTCAGAACCTGCTTTTGTATATCCAGAGCGTGGCCAATGGCGAACAGCACGACGAACAACTCGAAACTTACCTAGCCGAAACCGATGCCGTGGGGCGGGAGTTAAAAACGCTCATGGAACGCATAGACGAGGCGCGCCACCGTTTGGAACGAGCCCAGAAGGAGTTGAAGGCGACGCAAAAGGAGATGGACGAGTACACATTCGTCATCAGCCACGATTTGAAGGAGCCGCTGCGCGGGATGGAAGCGTTCAGCAAGTTCCTCTCCGATGGTTACCGTCACAAGCTCGACGAGGAAGGCCAGCGGCATATAGACATTATTCGTAAGTCCGTCCTGCGAATGCAACGGCTCATCAGCGACCTCCTCCACTTCTCGCAGCTATCGCAACAAAAACAACCGATGCATCCAGTCGGTATGAACACGATGCTCATGCATGTGCGGGTGCGTCTCCAACACACCCTCGACACCAAAGGGGTGGATTTGCGGGTGGACAAGCTGCCGACGATTGTCTGCGACGAAACGGCGATGACCGAGGTGTTTCACAACCTGATCACCAACGCTGTCAAGTACAACGACAAACCGTACCCCGTCGTCGAAGTCGGTTGCACCGAGAAGCCAAATCCCAACACGCAACAACCCGAGTACGAATTCTTCGTCCGCGACAATGGCGTCGGCATCAAGAAGGAATACTTTGATAAGATTTTTCAGATTTTTCAACGCCTTCAGCGTGACGAAGAAGGCACCGGCATCGGCTTGACCATCGTGCGACGGGTCGTCGAATGGCACGGCGGACGCATCTGGCTGGAGAGCACTGAAGGCCAAGGCACTACCTTCTATTTTACGATTTCCAAACGCGAGATCACCAAAACCGGCACCGTCCTCGACTCGACGGGTGCCTCAGAGAAAGGAACCTCCTCCCTTGCGACGCCCGCATGACATCCTGCTGGTCGAAGACAACCCCGCCGACGTTGAGATCACCCTGGAGGCATTCCGCCGAAGCCGTAGCGGAACCCGCGTCTCCGTCTGCCGCGACGGCGAAGATGCGCTCGACTACCTTTTCCAGCGTGGCCGCTACATCCGCGTCCAAAACGCACCTCGCCCCGACTTGATCCTCCTCGACCTGAACCTGCCCAAACGCAGCGGCCTCGATGTTCTCGAGCAAGTTAAGACCCACGAATCCCTCCGCGAAATTCCCCTCATCGTCCTCACCACTTCCGACCGCGACGAAGACATTCGCCGCTGCTACCGCAACGGCGCCAACAACTACCTCACCAAGCCTGTCCAATTCGACGACTGTGTCAAACTCGTCGCCACCATCCAGCAATACTGGCTCGACCTCTCCAAACTCCCCTCTCGCTAATGAACACAACCCCCATCCCGATGCTCATTGTCGAGGACAGCCCCCTGTACGCCGAGATTCTCCTCCAACTCCTTCCTTCCCTCGGTTCGGACTTGAAATTCGACGTCAAATGGGTGGACAGCGCGGAGAAAGCAATCACCGAACTCGACCACAGCAACTTCGAACTTGCCCTCCTCGACTACAAACTCCCCGGTGCCGACGGCCTCAGCCTGCTCACCCACATCCAACTCATGGCCGAAGCCCGCCGCCCCGCCGTCATTATGCTCACCGGCATCGGCCGCGAAGAAATCGCCGTCGAAGCCATGAAAGCCGGCGCCAAGGACTATCTTTCCAAAGACCACCTTGACATTCCAAGCCTCCTACGTGCTCTCACTGGTGCCCTCGAACGCAAACACAACGAAGACGCCCTCGCCGAGGAACGCGCCCTCCTGCGCGCCCTCATGGACAACACCCCCGACCATATCTACTTCAAAGATCCCAACTCCCGCTTCACCCACATAAACGCTTCCCATGCCTGCGCCCTTGGCCTTGCGCGCCCAGAGGACGCCATCGGTAAAACAGACATCGACTTCTTCTCTTCCGACTTCGCACACGAAACCAGCGACGACGAACACAGAATCCTCGAAACCGGCAAAACCATCATTGGCAAAGAAGAACGCGTCGTCTATTCGGACGGCAAAGCCCTCTGGGTCTCCGCCACCAAGGTTCCCCTCCGTGATCGCCAAGGAAAACTTATCGGCACGGTCGGCATCAGCCGTGACATCACCGAGAATAAACTCCTGGAAGAAGAACTCGCCCGCACTGCCGGTGAACTCGCCCTCAAGAACAACCAGATGCAGGCTGATCTCGAACTCGCCCGCGAAATCCAGGAAACCTTCCTCCCTCAAACCTATCCTACCTTCCCCGACGGAACAAAACCGGAACAAAGCGCCCTCCGTTTCTACCACCGATACCGCCCCGCCGTCGCCATAGGCGGCGACTTCTTTGACGTCTTCGCCATCTCCAGCACCGAAGCCGGCATTCTTGTCTGCGATGTCATGGGGCACGGTGTCCGCGCGGCACTCGTCACCGCCATCATCCGCACCCTCATTGAACAATTCAAACCAATCGCCGCCGAGCCAGGTCCCTTTCTCACCGCCATCAACAACGGCCTTGTCTCCATCCTCAAACACACCAAAATGCCGGTGTTCGCTTCTGCCCTCTATCTCATCGCCGACATTGGCCGCGCCCAACTCCGTTGCGTCAGCGCCGGCCATCCCCTGCCTTGTCGACTCCGTCGCGCCCACGCTGACGTCGAACCTATCACCTGCTCCAAGGCCTCCATGGGACCTGCCCTCGGCGTCTTTGAAGGCTCCCACTACACCGCCACCGAATTTCCCCTCGCCACCGGCGACCTCATACTCATCTACACCGACGGCCTCTTTGAAGTCGAAGGACGGGATGGCAACCACTACGGACAGGAACGACTCGTCTCCGCCTTCACCAAGTTCGCCAAATTTCCTCCCTCCGAACTCCTCGATCACCTCCTCTCCGACATTGTGCACTTCGCCGGTAAATCCGAGTTCAGCGACGATCTCTGCGTAGTCGCCGTCGAAGCCGCCCGCGTCCAAGCCAAATGAAAATCATCCTCCTCGCCGCCCTTGCCTCCTCGCTAGTCAACACCGCAGACGTCCAACGCACCGGCAAAGAAGTCCGCCTCCCCGGCCTTGTCATCCACGACATCGCCCAACCGTACCTTGAAGCCGCCGGCACAGTCGTCCGCACCAACGACCTTCTCGAATTCGTCGCCGTCGAACCGCAGGGGCGCGACTACGAAAGCCTGTTGACCCTCGACTGCAAACCGTCGGCGCTCCAGTTCGCCCTGCTCCTCATCGGTTGCGAGACCGGCACCGCCACGCGAGCCGGGAGCCTCCTCGCCATCGAGGCCGAGTACAAAGACAAGCGCGTCCCCATCGAACAATGGCTCGTTGACCGCAAGATAAAGAAACCTCCGACCGGCCTACACTGGGTCTTCAACGGCTCCGGTTTCAGCAAGAACCCGATTACCAACCAGCCCGTGTTCATGTCCGATGCCGAACAGGCGCACATCGCCCTTTGGAAGCAGCCTTCGGTCCTCATCAACCTCGCCGACGACCGTGGCAATCCCTACAAGGGCGATGACCAAGGACTCGAAGTCAACCCCGCCGCCGTGCCGCCCATCGGCGCGCCGATCAAACTCATCATCCGCAAGAAACCATGAGCGACCGTTGGGTGTTGGTTGACGGCTACAGCGTGCTGCACCAATGGCCGCGCCTGTTGAAGATTGCAGGCCGCTCGCTCGAAACGCGCCGCAATGCGCTGATCGCGCTCCTCGAAGGGTACGCCGACCACAGCGGCTACCGCGTCACCGTTGTCTTCGACGCCTACGCCGTCAAACAGAAACTCGAAACCGCCAGTCGTCCCCGCGGCATCGAGGTCCTCTACTCCGGCTCCGGCAAAACAGCCGACGACGTCATCGAGCGGTTCGTCAGCGAATCCGCGCGCCCCTCGCTGATCCTCGTCGTCACCTCCGACAACGCTGAACGTCAGCTCGTCGAGACACTCGGCGCGCAGTCAGTTTCCGCCGAGCTTTTCGAACTTGAAGTTCAGACGGAACTTCAGGAACTGGAACACCTCATCCGCCAACACACCCATTCATGAAACATATTCTCTTCATTTACCTCGCACTAGCCGCCGGATTGTACGCCGTCGACCCGCTCACGCCGCAGGCCATCGAGCAGCGTATCCGACAGTATCGCACCGCCGAGGCGACGTTCACGGTGCTCGCGCCCGACGGCTCGCCGCTCGCTAGCCAGCCCGTCGTTATCCGGCAGACGCGGCACAAGTTCCTCTTCGGCTGCAATGCATTCGTCATCAACGCTGCCGACACCTCCGAGCTTCAAAAATCCTACCAGCGCCAGTTCGCCGCGCTCTTTAACTACGCCACACTGCCGTTTTACTGGAGCAACTACGAGGAGACAACGGGCGCGCCTAACGAACAGAAGTTGCGCATGATGGCCGACTGGTGCCGTGAGAACGGCATCCGCCCTAAAGGCCATCCGCTCTGTTGGCACCAAGTCCAGCCCGCGTGGCTCGAAGGCCGCGATGTTCTCCGGCTCCAGTTGGATCGCATCACCCGCGAGATCACAACTTTCAACGGCACCATCAACACTTGGGACGTCTTAAACGAGCCGATCGCGATGGCCGACGCCAAAAACGCCGTCGGCAACCTCTGCCGCTCCCTCGGGCGGCGCGAATTGATCCGCCAGACCTTCGCCGCCGCGCGCGCCGCCAATCCGAAGGCCACGCTCATCCTCAACGAATACTCACTCGGCGCAACGTTCCATCACCTCGTCCGGGAATGCCTCGACGCTGGGGTGCCGATCGACGCCATCGGTATCCAGTCCCACATGCACGACCATTACTGGAGTGCAAAACGAGTGTGGGACGCCTGCGAACAGTACGCCAAGTTCGGTAAACCGCTCCATTTCACCGAGACCACCATTCTGTCGAAAGAGGGGGCCGAGCAAGACCAAGCCCGGCACGTCGAAGAATTCTATCGCGTCCTTTTCTCTCATCCGTCCGTCGAAGCCATCACGTGGTGGGATTTCAGCGACTTGAAAGCCTGGCGCAACGCCCACGCCGGGGTGGTCCACAAAGACATGACGCCGAAACCCGCTTACGATGCTCTTCTGCGCCTCATCAAGAAAGATTGGTGGACGCGAGAGATCAAAACTGTCACCGACGCCCAAGGCAAAGTCTCCTTCCGCGGTTACCGCGGCGACTATCAAATCGAATGTTCCTGCTGGCAGTCCGCCTTCACCCTCGACCCCGCCAGTAAAGCCACCACCATTCAAGTCCGCTGACGCCGCACACACGGCGGCGGATTGACTTTGCCTCAACCGCTCTCTACAGTACCGCCTCACACGTGCAGCCCGGTGCCAACAACTTGCTCCTCGACGTGCGCGATCTGCGCGTGAGCTTCTTCACCGACGATGGCGAAGTGCGCGCCGTGGACGGCGTGTCGTTTACCATCAAGCGCGGCGAGACGCTTGCACTCGTCGGCGAAAGCGGCTGCGGCAAGAGCGTCACCGCGCTAGCGCTGGCCAAGCTCGTCCCGACGCCGCCGGGCGTTTACAAAGGTGGCCAGATTCTCCTCAACGGCGACGACGTGCTCGCGATGAACAGCAACCAGCTCCGCAGCATCCGCGGCGCCCGCATCTCCTACATCTTCCAGGAACCGTCCAGCTCGTTGAACCCCGTCTTTCGCATCGGCTCCCAGATCAAGGAAGTCCTCCAACTCCACCGCCGCGACGCTGCGACCGACGACGAAGTCGTCCGCCTCCTCAAGCTCGTCCAGATTCCCGAACCGGCGCAGCGTGCCCGCGATTACCCGCACCAACTCAGCGGCGGCATGCAACAGCGCGTCATGATCGCCATGGCGCTTGCCTGCAACCCCGAGCTTCTCATCGCCGACGAACCGACCACCGCACTCGACGTCACCATCCAGGCGCAGGTGCTCGACCTGTTGAAGGAACTCAAACGCACCGTCGGCATGAGCATCCTCATCATCACCCACAACCTCGGCATCCTCACCGGCCTCGCCGACCGCGTTGCCGTCATGTACGCCGGGCGCATCGTCGAGTACGAGCCAGCCGACGAACTGCTCCAGCGACCGCGCCATCCGTACACGAAGGCGCTCATGCGCTCCATCCCGCGCCTCGGTGCCCGCGCCGAGCGTCTCGAAACAATTCCCGGCGCCGTGCCAAACGCAGCGCGATTGCCGACCGGTTGCAAATTTCATCCGCGCTGTCCGATTGCCCAGCCCGACTGCGCGCGCGACCCCGAACCGGCGCTGCTCGAAGGCCGCGTCCGCTGTCCGTACTGGAACACGCCATGAGCCTCTTCGAAGTCAAAAACGTCAAAGTCCATTTCCCGATCCGCGCCGGCGTGATGCAGAAACCGGTCGCCTGGGTCCGCGCCGTTGACGGCGTCAGCTTCACCATCAACGAAGGCGAGACCGTCGGCCTCGTCGGCGAAAGCGGCTGCGGCAAGACCACGCTCGGACGCACCATCCTTCGACTCTACGATCCGACCGAAGGCGAGATATTCTTCAACGGCCGGAACATTTCCGGAACAAACGGAAGCGCGTTGAAAGCGTTTCGCCGGCAGGCCCAGATGATTTTTCAGGATCCGTACGGTTCGCTGAACCCGCGCATGACCGTTGGCGACATCGTCGGCGAGGCGTTGCGCGTGCACAAGCTGTGTTCCGGAAATGTTCCGGAGCGCGTCGCGGAATTGTTGACGGCGGTCGGCCTGACGCCGGACCACATGCGCCGGTATCCGCACGAGTTCAGCGGCGGACAACGCCAGCGCATCGGCATCGCCCGCGCGCTGGCGGTCGAGCCGAAGTTCATCGTTTGCGACGAGCCGGTCAGCGCGCTTGACGTCAGCGTCCAGGCGCAGATCGTGAATTTGTTGCAGGAACTTCAGGAGAAGTTGAAGCTGACGTACCTGTTCATCGCGCACGATCTCGCCGTCGTCGAGCACATCAGCGACCGGGTGCTGGTGATGTACCTCGGACGGATCGTCGAGGAAGCCGAGGCCGGCGAGTTGCTCAGCAATCCGCTGCACCCGTACACGCAGGCGCTCATCAGCGCGGTGCCGACGATTGACCCGGCGACGCAACGCAAGCGGATCATTTTGCCGGGTGACGTGCCGTCGCCAATCAATCCTCCGAGCGGTTGTCCGTTCCATCCGCGTTGTCCGATTGCCATCAAGCGTTGCAGCGAAGTCGTCCCGGCGTGGCGCGAGATCCGCAAGGACCACCGGGTCGCCTGCGACCTTGCGTAGCCCCGAGAAGTTTGTTAGGGCTTCCGCCCAACAGGAGAACAACATGATTCCACTCGATGTCCCGACAAATACCGAACTCGACCAGCTTTGCGTCAACACGATCCGCACGCTGGCGATGGACGGCGTGCAGAAAGCCAACTCCGGCCATCCCGGCGCGCCGATGGGGCTCGCGCCGGTGGCGTATTTGTTGTGGGACAAATTCCTGATGCACAACCCACAGAATCCGCAGTGGGCCAACCGTGACCGGTTTGTGTTGTCGGGCGGCCACGGCTCGATGCTGCTGTACAGTTTGCTGCACCTGACCGGCTACGATCTGCCGATGGAAGAACTCCAGAAGTTCCGGCAGTGGGGCAGCAAGACACCGGGACATCCGGAATACGGTCTCACGCCCGGCGTCGAAGTCACCACCGGGCCGCTTGGCCAGGGACTCGCCACCAGCGTCGGCATGGCCATCTCCGAACGCTGGCTCGCGGCGCGCTATAACCAGCCCGGCCACGAGGTTGTTGATTTCCGCACGTTCGCCATTTGCGGCGACGGCGACATGATGGAAGGCGTTTCCTCCGAGGCGGCGTCGTTGGCGGGGCATCTCGGGCTGAACAAGCTGCTCTGGATTTACGACAACAACAAGATCACCATCGAAGGCAAGACCTCGCTTGCGTTCAGCGAAGACGTCGCGCTTCGATTCAAGGCGTACGGCTGGTTTGTCCAGCACGTGACGGATGTCAACGACATCAAGGCGCTGAACCGCGCCATCAAGAAAGCGCAGAAACAGACCTACAAACCGTCGCTCCTCATCGTGGACAGCCATATCGGTTACGGCGCGCCAACCAAGCAGGATACCCACGGCGCGCACGGCGAGCCGCTCGGCGAAGACGAGATCCGCAAGACCAAGGAACGTTACGGCTGGAATCCCGACGCGAAGTTCCTCGTTCCCGACGAAGTCGCCGCCCACATGCGCAAGGCGCTCCGGCGCGGCAAGAAGGCCGAGAAGGAATGGAACGCCGCGTTCGACGCGTACGCGCAGGCGAACCCGGCACTCGCCGCCGAGTGGCGCGCATTGCAAGCCGGTGAACTACCGGCAGGCTGGGACAAGGACATTCCGGTTTTCCCGGCGGACCCGAAGGGACTCGCCTCGCGCGAATCAAGCGGCAAGGTTCTCAATGCCGTCGCAAAAAATGTTCCGTGGCTCATCGGCGGCGCGGCCGACCTAACGCCCTCAACGAAGACGCTCATCAGTGGGGGGGGCGATTTCGCGAATGGCAATTACGCCGGGCGCAACATGCACTATGGCGTCCGCGAACACGCGATGACTGCCATCAACAACGGCCTCGCGCTCTGCAAGCTGCGCTCGTACGGGTCCGGCTTCCTG
This sequence comes from uncultured Verrucomicrobiota bacterium, assembly GCA_903825435.1. Classification (GTDB taxonomy): domain Bacteria; phylum Verrucomicrobiota; class Verrucomicrobiia; order Palsa-1439; family Palsa-1439; genus CAIKAP01. The sequence continues at coordinate 7,453 of CAIKAP010000018.1, read as the reverse complement.
ATTTTCTCCGACTACGCACGCGGCTCGCTTCGTCTGTCGGCGTTAATGGAGTTGCCCGTGCTGCACATCTTCACGCACGACTCGATCGGCGTTGGCGAAGACGGCCCGACGCACCAGCCGATTGAACAAGTCGCGTCGTTGCGCGCGATTCCGAACATGATCGTCATTCGTCCCGGCGACGCGAACGAGGTTTCCGAAACATGGCGCGTGGCGATGCAGGAGAAAGAACACCCCGTCGCGCTCATCCTCAGCCGGCAAGCGATGCCGACGCTCGACCGCACGAAATACGCAGCCGCCAGCGGCCTCGCCCAAGGCGCGTACATCCTCGCCGATTGCGACGGCACGCCGGATATCATTCTCATCGGCACCGGCTCGGAAGTTTCCCTTTGCATCGAGGCGTTCGAGAAACTGAAAGCCGAAGGTGTCAAAGCGCGCGTCGTCTCGATGCCGTCACCGGAACTATTCGAGCGGCAACCGAAGGAATACCGCGACCAAGTCCTGCCACCGGCAGTGCGGAAGCGGCTCGCGGTCGAGGCTGGCTCATCGCTTGGCTGGCGGAGTTACATCGGCTTGGACGGCGAGGTGATTTGCCGGAGCAAGTTCGGAGCATCGGCGCCGCTGAAAGAAGTGATGAAACAATTTGGTTTCACCGCCGACAACGTTTACCAAACCGCCAAAACACTTCTTGCCAGTTAGCCAACTACAACAACCGTAATCCGTCGCGCAACGTCGGGAACACCAGGTGCGGAAGCAGATCGTGTTTCATTCGCGTCGTATCGGCGCAGTACGACGCCATTCCGATGCGGATGAAATCCCGCGTCAACGGCGACGCCGTTCCGAACACCGTCGCCCACGCTTCGCACGCGGCGCCCGCCGTGTAGAACGACCAAGTCGGCGCGCGCCACGGACGCGGCAGCTTCCACTGCGCCGTTGCGGCGTCGAGAAACTCCTGCAACGTTGTCGGTGCATCGTCGCCGATGTTGTAAACGCCGGTGAGGTTGTCACGCTCGATGGCGGCGCGACAGCACTGGAGAAAATCCGGCAGCGCGAGCAGGTGAATCCAAGTCGGTTTGCGCCAGACGCCGAGCAACCGGCGGTGCGCGAGCCATATGGAGGCGTCAATCATCAAAACGCCGCGTCCGTAAATCATCCCGGCGCGCAACGCCAGACCTCCGGAACAAAACCGGAACATTTCCTTTTCGGCGGCGAGTCGGGTGCGGGCGTGGACCGATGACGGTTCGCCATCGAGTTGCCCGGTGGCACGGCGTTCGGGCGTCGTTTCGCCCTCGACGTGCGGGAAACTGACGAGGATAAATCGCCGCGGCCGGGCGACGGCGAGGAGATTTTGGACGTACTGGAGGTTGGTGGTCGGAAGAAATTTTTCCGGACGCGGTGCGAAGAGGACACCGGCGAAGTGGACGATGCAATCGGCGTCGCGACAGGCGTCGGCGAGTGTTTCCGGTCGCGCGAGGTCAGCGCGGCAGACGGTGACGTTTGGCGCGGCGACGAGGTCGGCGGGCGGGTCGCGTCGGTGGATCATCAGGCGGAGCCGGTGGGGGCTGTCGAGCAGTGAGCGGGCGAGGAGCGATCCGAGGTTGCCCGCAGCGCCGGTGATGAGGACGTTCATGCGGTGCCGGCGTGTTCAATAAGGAGTTGAAGAAGATAGCCGAGGATGTGGATACGGAAGACGGCGAGGTCTTTCGGTTGGTCGAGGTTGAAGTCGGTGTGATTCATATCGGCTTCGGTGATACTAAAAAGTTCGCCGAGGATGAGTCGGGTTTGGTTCAGTGCGCTCATCCATGCGTTGAGGTGGTCGGCGGCAAAGGTGATTTGAAAATGATTGTTGTGTTCTGGATCGGCAGCGAGAGCGGCGAGATCGAGGGTGACGGTTTCGCCGGCAGCGGCGAAAAGGTGGTGGAGTTCAGGGGTGATAAGCCGTTGCCAGTCGCGGTTGGATTCGGGTTCGGTGGTGGTGGGGTTGGGGAACAATCGGTGACGAACGCCGGAGGCGTCGCGTTGGGCGAGGATATCAGGCAAACTCTGGAGGCAGTCGAGGATAACGGGATCAAGGCCGCTGAGGCGAAGGCGTTGGTCGCCGTCGGGTTGGAGGCAGAGGTGTTTCATTCGGCTTTTTCGAGGTGGGAGAGAAGTTGGTAGGAGTGAAGTTGGTGGACGTAGTGCTCGGCTTGTTCGCGTCCGCCGCTCCAGACGAGCGAACGGCCCTTTTGGTGAACTTCAAGCATGAGGTGCTCGGCTTTGTCGCGCGGGTAGCCGAAGAGGCGCTGGAAAACCATCGTCACATAGTTCATGAGGTTGATGGGGTCGTTGAGGACGATTACGTTCCAAGGAATGTCCGATTCTTCCTTGGACTTGGTATCGTTGATGAGGACGGGGCCGGTTTGTGGCATGCGTCAGTCGGAGACGGTTTCGGTGGTGAGCAGTTCGGGGTGTTCGTTTATCATACGGATGAGCAGAAGAAGAAGGCTGGTTTGGAAGATGACTTCAGGTAGGTCATTTTCAAATGAGCCGAAGAGGATGGTGAAATGAAAAGGGTACCAGATAATAGGGATAGCAATGAACATAGCTAGGGATTCTAGGGAAGTTTCTCGGCATTGTTTGAGGCAGCGGAGTGCGTAGAAGATGCCAATAATCATCAAGGCATATAGCAGCAGCAGTCCCACAATGCCGACGCAGCGGATAGTTGTGAGGGGGCCGTTGTGGTAAGCACCGTAGAAGAGGACGCCTGAAAGGTAGTTGAAGCGGCTGGTTTCGTTCACGGTGAGTATTTCAGAGGCACGGACGCCAATGCCATCGCCCGTCCACCAGTTCTTAATAAGGCGGTACTTGATGATGTCTCTCCACCAGTCGAGGCGGCCTTCGGTGCTGGCGGAAGTGTCGCGCAGTACCACAGGCGACCAATTGCCAGGCAGGAAGCAAAGAGAACGCTGGATCGGCAGTGGAAATGAGTAGAAACGACTCTGCCAAAATACCAGCGCGCCGAGCAATAAGAGTGAAATCGTTGAGGCCATGGCTAATTGACGCCAGTTGCGGCGCAGGATCATGGATAGGCCGATGTAGGCAAGGGAGAGGCCCATGACGTTACGAAACCCAGATATGGCTATACCGGCCAATCCCACAAGCAATAAGTAGAAGTGCGGTCGTGCGGGATGAAACAGTCCGGTCGAACCACGGTGTGATACGATCAAGAGAATCAGCATCGTTCCGGTATACCGAAATGCGTCAAAGCGCTGAATCTCCATTGGCATGTCCACATACACGCTTGCTTCTCTATACAAGGAAAGCACAAAACCCGTTGTTGCTGGTAAGAGAAACGTGAGGGTGTTAGCAACGGCGCCAACAAGAGTGCCGCCTAACAGGTAGTAGGGAATCCGTGACAGTTTGTGAGCGGACTGTGGCAGCCGCAGCAACACCCAAGCGGCGACCGCCGCCATGAACATGTTGATATAGGTGCGGGCGCCAATCATTTCACTACCGAATGTGTTGAGGCCGACAGGTTTGCGCAGCCAAGCCACCGCCACCCAGGCGAGGTTGAACATCAGCAGGACAAACAACACATGGCGCATGGAGATGCGAGGTGCCTTCACTATACTGCGATGCGCGAGATAGGTGGACACTGCGAGCATGATGGCCAGATCCCGATAGGAGAATGGCAATGGTAAACTCGCGATGGAGCCGGTGGCCATCCAGAACATTGGAATCAGAATCCAGCCGTTTTCCTGAAGACTGAACGCGACAAAACAGACCAATGTCACCGACACCATCACACACAACGGTACCCAGTTGTTGTTGCCCACCCAGTAGCCGGCGTACACCGCTGCCACCAATCCTCCCAGCACGGGCAGCCAGCGTTTGAGCTGAAACTCCACCTCAGCCGATGGAGGGCTCTGAGGCCGTGGGTCGAGATTCATGACAGCTTCAAAGAAAGCATTACTGGACCGGTTTCGCCAGCACGAAATCACAGCGAGAAAGGGTCATGTGTTCCTGCCCGCCGATATGTTCACCAACCCGATCTTCGCCAGCCGTCGCCATAGCGGCAGGGTTGCAAAGAACAGACGATCCAACAGTTTGGACTTGGAGATGTAGAACCGTATCAGTCTGCACAAGCGGATGTGTAACAGCCAATGGCCTTCATGAATGCGCCAATCGAAGAGATTGTATGCGTACTGAATGGCCCGACAAGGAAACTCTGGCAGGTCCGACGCCGCCTGCCGCCGCTCGCGACGCACGTCAAGGGGCTGGTCGAGCAGCCCACGCTTCTGGCAGACGCGATACAACTCCGTGCCGGGATAGGGAAAGAAAATGGACGTATAAGACAGGTGCGGGCGGGTTTCGCGATTCAGTCGCACAGTTTCCATGTGATCCGCAAGAGTTTCACCCGGGATACCCACCATGTTGAATGACATGTTCAATACCAGAGGCTCCCCCGTGAGTTGGCTAGAATGGGGGGGCCAGCATCTGAGATGGAACTCTACGTCCGACGGCATGTTGATTTGCATCCAACGGGTTCTCCTTCATAGTAACGATTCCATAGGGGACTTCATCTCGTAAATAATATGGAGTTTAATACTACATTCCAACTGCTTGCTCGGCAAGCACACACCGGTGCCGCCTTGTTTCATAGTACTTAGGGACTGTCGTGCCCGCACTTGCGACGGGTTGCTAATGACCAGCGAGTCCGTCTGAATCTCATTTTGCGTCACCACAGCGCCGGCACCGATCACGCTTTGGTCGCCGATATGGACACCTTTCAAGCTTGATGGCATTGGTGCCGATGAAAACGTCGTTGCCAATGACGATCGGTGAGCTGGAGCATTCCGCAGTATCACGCTGAGGGTCGCGTCGCACAAGAAACTCCAGTGAATGGTAGTCATGGTTAAAGATGCGGACGTTACCACCGATGTTGAAGTGATTTCCAACGTGGATACTGGAACGGGAGGAGAAAACAGCCCCCGAATATCCCGTATGGTTTCCCAAAACTGATTGTTCCCTCACCCAAACAATGGAACACCGTGAGATTCGTCAGTCCCACGAGATTGGAACCGAAGCGGGAACGAATGTCGATATCCTCGCCGCCGCATTCGCAACACCACCCGTCCGTCCACGAACAGACCTTGGCCAGAAGGACAGCCGCTCAACCACAATAGCAGCCGCAACCAAGCGGTCCAGAATACCTGCGCCAGTCCACCCAGCAGACGATCCCACACGACGAATAATTGCAATGGAAAATCATATTTAGTCCAACCCTGCCGCCATCGTTTAACGCAGAAACTCATGGCCGTATTCCTTTACTCCTCATCGGGCGCGCCCACGTCTCGCTCCCCAAACGATATTCGCCTGTCCACGATCAGCGCGGCACTGCTGTCGTGTCCGATGTGGATGCCAAGTACTTTCATGCGTTCGGTGGTACATTGGAAAACCAGAACCAAGAGCTTCGCAAGTGCATTCAGACCTTAAAAACTGTCGAAAAAAAGTTTGGAAAGCAGCTTAAGGACGATGCAAAACCCCTTCGTGATTACTTGGTCGCGGTGAGGCGGATAAGGGCGACACCGTGACGCGGCACGGTTGTTGAGAACTCGTTCTCGAACACACCAAGGTCCTTCTGCCGCCAGAGATCGCGAGCGCGTTGTTTGCCGGCGAGGCCGAGATCTGACCGCGTAACGAAAAGCTTTATAGATCCAGCACTAAGATTGAAAAGTCCAACCGCTTTTGAGCCATCTTCAAGATCCTTGATGAGGATGAACTCACTACCGGTCTGACGGACGATGTGGGCTTGTTTGCCGAGCGGGTCCTGATCCACCTCGATGACTTCGGAGTTACAGAGGATATTCAGCGCGAACGCGTCGAGCTTCGTCATGTCGCCACCAAAGATGAGAGGCGCCGCCATCAGCGACCACATGCTCATATAACTGTACTGCTCATTCGGCGTCAAGTTTGTCAGCTTGCCTTCACTCATGCCGTGCGCGTCGCCAACCCAGCCAATAAGAATGTAGTCGGGATCGTTCCACGCGCCCGGACGAGCGTGCTTCCAGTGCTTGGCGTTGTTGAGGCCGATATTATAAAATCCCGGCAACCCGCTACCGAGTTCGAGGCCCAGATCGCCGGTGGTGCGCCAGCAATGGCCGACCTCCCCGCCCCATTTCCAGACATCGCCCATGCCGTACTGGCAGAGGTTGAACGCGATGTCGCGCCTCTGTTTCTTCAACAGGTCGCCCATCAATTGATACGGCTTCTTCATCGCGGCGATGTCGGGAGTTTTTTCGACAATGCGGCGGTACGTACACCAGTCGTATTTCAAGAAATCAAAACCCCAGTCAGCGAATTGTTTTGCGTCCTGTGCCTCGTGCTGGTAGCTGCCGCAGAACCCGGCGCAAGTGCTCGGCCCCGGCGATGTGTAGATGCCGGCCTTGAGCCCTTTCGAGTGGATGTAACCGGTCAATGCCGGCATGTCGGGAAAGTAAATATTCGGCTGGATGTTGCCGGCGGCGTCGCGCAGCGGGCCGACGCGGTTCGGATCAGTTTGAAATTTGCTGGTCTCCGGGGCATTCATCCAGCAATCGTCAACGTTGATATACTGATACCCGGCGTCGGCCATACCACTGGCAATCATCGCGTCGGCGGCGTCGCGCATGACTTTGTCAGTGACACGGTTGTAGTGGATGTACCAACTATTCCACCCCATCGGTGGCGTCAGCGCCAGCGCATCGCCGGAAATGATCTTGAAGATGCGCTCTGCCCGGCCCGCGGCGTTTTCCGCCGTCAATGTGACGAGGTATTCGCCGCGCTCCGGATTTCTTCCGGTAATCAAACCGCTGGACGGATCGAGCGATAAGCTTGTTGGAAGGTTCTTCGCGCCAAATTTAATCGGGCGTTCGCCGGTGCACGGGATCCGGTAAAGGAACGGATTACCCGGTCGGATGCCGTACATATGTGGTCCGTTGATGCGTGGAATACGTAGCGGCGGCGGCGTGAGAATGACGTCTTCCTCGGCGAAAACCGCGACGGTGGTGAGTGCTAACAGAAGCGCAGGTAGAGTTTTCATGGCGGGTCGAGAGTATAATGCTGGGAGTCGAAACGAAAGTGGAATCAGCTTTGCAGTGCGGCCCGTTAGCTCAGCCCCATCAATCTTCCACGCTGCGTTCCAGTAACGCCTGGTCGGTTGCGCGCTTATTCGGTTTCTTGACGGGTGCGGCCAGGTTGTAATTCGGATTCGGCGTCGGCATCTGTGCGTTCATCGCCTGCCGCCACTGATGGAGTTTATCACGCAGCTGGGCGGTCTTTTCCGGTTTATCTTTCGCTAGTGTAGTGTTACATAAATAGCTTTATATTTAAGTAGTGATATTCTATGCTCATGGATGATGAACATCACCGAACGGATTATTTTGTCGCCCGAGGAACAATTGACTCTCCAGCGGTGGGCTCAGGGGAAAAGATT
>CAIKAP010000017.1 GCA_903825435.1 uncultured Verrucomicrobiota bacterium | reverse complement strand
GCCGACGCCAAGGGCGGAGCATGGTCGCCCATCGTAAAAGTAAGCCGAAGGGCCTCTGGAAAAACTGTTTTCACACCTTCGGCTCGCCATCTCCACTCCAATCGCCATCCACTAAAAGAAGTTTTGCAAGAACGTCTTACGCAATGGTTTCCAGTATGCGGCGTCGCAACGCCGTTCCTCGGCCTCTTCCTGAGCCAGAGAAGCGGCGACGTTGTCGAGATCGCCCGACCGCGCGGCCGCTACGGCTGGGCGTTTGGCGGCAATCAACGCTGCCTGATCCGGGTATGTCTGACAAAGCCGGCCCAGAATTTCAGGAGTTCGACTCTCCCTGAGCCAGAAAAGGATCTGTTCCTGACTCGGATTGGCGGCGGCCAGGTAGTCGGCCTCGAGCAGCCGTCGAATCATCGGCCAATCCTTGTCGCGCTGGGTTTTCTTCGCCTAGACAAGGTCGGGAAGACTTAACACTCGGACCGGCTCGGCATCGCCTTGCAGATGGATCATTTGGCGTCGGTTCCACAACGCTTCAAATGGATCGCAGCCTCGCAAAACCGACATCAGGTCAATTCGCAAACCGACTGCGTCCGGATGTTGGCAACGGAAATGAACAGCATGACCTTTTTTCAGGTACTGCGCTTCAAACGGCGGGACCGCGATGACTTCCGCTTGCAATTCCTTTAGGACAGATTGGAGTAGATCCAGATTCTCCTGATCGGCCAGTACGAGGAAATCGCTGTCCCGGCTGAATTCCGTCGCCCCGTACAGGATACAAGCCTGCCCGCCCATCAGCAGGGCTTTGACGTTATGACGGGAGAACGTAGAAAGGACTTTGAGTATCGGGTTCTGGATCAAGGCTGCCTCCCATCGCGAGATACGCTTCCCATAACTGCCCGGACGCGCGCCATCGTTCGGCCGGTGTCATCCGGTACCATTCCATCCATTCATCGCCCACCGATTCCGTCAGTTGATCGATCATGATCCGACGGGACTGGACCGGAGTATGAGGGTTTCGGCTAAGTATCGAAAGTGTCATTGCAGTACAAGACGTACCCGTTGTGCGGCGTCGGCAGCGGAGCGGATGATCTGGACAATCGTCTTGATCGCTTCCGGTTCGACGGCGGTGCCGGTGGGCAACACGATCACGCGAGCCGCCACTGCGTTCGTATTGGGCAGCAGCAGGCCGGCATGTGGGTAGTGCAGGTAATCTTTCTGCGAACTGCGCGACGCATCTTCAGTGATATTGGCCGGGACGGAATAAGCGGCACGACGAAGTTGGCTAGTGAGTGCATAGACTTCGTCTTTGGGAAAGACTTTCGTTTCCTCGTACACTGCCACCGTAAGGTCATCCGCCTTCTGCCAAGCTTGGATTTTGGTGTAGTCTCTCATTTATGTTTTGTACTGTCTTCAGTCATCAGTCTGAGGTTTAGAGCTGAGGGTTGAGAGTCGGGCGTCTAAGTTCCAAAGTCCTAAGTCCATAGTCTCAGGTCTGCATCCCGCCATTAGTATTTCATCTCGCGTACAGCGGATTGGTGAGCCAAGAACCACTCGACTGTCCTGGCGATTCCCACGTGCAGTGGTGTATGTGCCTCAAAACCAAATAACTCCCGCGCACGACTGACATCGAGACAGCGGCGCGGCTGGCCATTGGGCTGGCTGGTGTCCCAGCGGATTTGGCCGCGGTAACCGACTTCGGCTTTGATCAACTCGGCTAGGTCGCGGATGCTGATCTCCTGACCGGAACCGAGGTTGACCGGTTGGTTGCCGTCGTAGCGTTCTGTTGCCAGGAGCAGCGCTTCGGCGGCGTCCTCGACGTAGAGAAACTCGCGAGTGGGCGAACCGTCTCCCCAAAGCACGACGGAGGGCGCGGTATTGGCTCGGGCTTCGACAAATTTGCGGATCAAGGCGGGAATGACGTGGCTTGATTGCAGGTCGAAGTTGTCCCCTGGACCGTAAAGGTTGACTGGCAGAAGATAGATTGCGTTGAAACCATACTGGGCGCGGTAGGCTTGCGCTTGAACAAGCATCATCTTTTTGGCTAGTCCGTATGGCGCGTTGGTTTCCTCGGGATAACCATCCCACAGAGCATCTTCCTTGAACGGGGTCGGCGTGAACTTCGGATAGGCGCAGATTGTTCCAGTTGCTACGAACTTCTTTACGGCGAACTGGCGCGCATATTCCATCAACTGAATGCCCATAATGGCGTTGTCGAAGAAGAAACGGCCCGGGTTTGCTCGGTTTGCTGCAATGCCGCCCACGACCGCTGCCAAGTGGATGACAAGATCGGGCTGTTGGGTTTCATACAGTCGCACAATTGCGTCACGAACTCGTAAGTCGTATTCGTTGGATCGTGGCACGATGATACTCTGACAATCCCGCGTCCGTAGTTTTTCAACGACGACAGAGCCGAGAAATCCCGCACCGCCAGTGACAATCACACGTTGGTTTGTCCAGAAGTTCACAAGAGGGGTTTGCACACCGATTCTCCCTGTGTGAGAAAGCCGTCAGCCGTTGACCCGCGACACCTTGCCACTGAGTTTGTCCTGTAGCAGTTGCATATCGGCGTCCACCATCAACTGCACCAGTGCCTTGAATTTCGTCTTCGGTTCCCAACCGAGAACCCGTTTTGCCTTCGACGGGTCGCCAATGAGAATGTCCACCTCAGCGGGTCGCAGATATCGCTTGTCGAAATCAACATATTTTTGCCAATCCAAGCCGACACGTCCGAAAGCCACTTCGCAGAATTCCCGAATCGTGTGGGTTTCGCCAGTTGCAATCACATAATCATCCGGATTGTCCTGTTGGAGCATCAGCCACATCGCCTCAACGTATTCCTTGGCAAAACCCCAGTCACGCTTGGCGTCAAGGTTGCCGAGGAATAATTTGCTTTGTAGTCCAGCCTTGATATAGGCCACTGCCCGCGTGATTTTGCGCGTGACGAACGTTTCACCACGCCGTGGAGATTCATGGTTGAACAAAATGCCATTACAGCCAAAGAGGTTGTAACTTTCACGGTAGTTTACCGTTGCCCAGTAGGCGAACACCTTGGCCACACCGTAGGGACTGCGTGGGTGAAACGGTGTGGTTTCGCGCTGCGGAATTTCCGCGGCCTTGCCGTACATTTCGCTCGACGACGCCTGATAGAAACGCGTCTGCAATCCTGTTTCACGAATGCCTTCCAAAATACGGATTGTCCCGACGCCCGTAATGTCGGCCGTGTATTCGGGTATATCAAAACTGACTCGTACGTGGCTTTGTGCGGCCAGATGGTAGATTTCGTCTGGCTTCAGGCCATACAGCAGTTTTACCAGATTGACGGAGTCGCTCAGATCGCCGTAATGTAAAAACAATTGTGCATCACGGATGTGTGGATCTTGGTAAAGATGGTCAATCCGCTCCGTATTAAATGTTGATGCACGACGGATGATGCCATGCACTTCATAGCCCTTCGATAACAGCAATTCGGCCAGATAAGAGCCGTCCTGGCCTGTAATGCCGGTAATTAATGCGCGTTTCATAATTTAGTGTGTGGTCTACAGTCTCACGACTAACGTCTATTTTGCATCATCTCTTTCGCTAGGGGCGAATCCAGCGGGATGACAGAAGCTCCACCGCATTTGGGGCAGACGTTGGTGCGGATGCTGATGCGGATGAGGGTGTATGCCATGCTGAGCGCGGCGAAAATTTTCCCTGCCATTGATGTCAACTTGTAAAGCCAGCGGAACAGGAAGAATGTTGTGAAATGCAGGACGATAAGGTCGCTGACATAGATGATGGCGAGAACTGTGAGGACCGCCCAGAGAGTCCGTTCGATATCAGCGCGCCCTGCCATCTGGCGGGTTGGCGTACCGACGTGAGTACAGGTTGTGCAGATTCGTTCTGGTGAGGTTTCTTTTTCGTAAAAATACACGGCAAGGTATTCGCTCGGGGCTTTGATTCCTCGCAGGAATTCGATGATGCGTTGAGTGTTTATCATAGGATATCGGCTAGTGTGTTTTCGCGTTTACGGAAAAACCAGAAACCAAAGATGAAATAGAGCAGGGCGACCAAGCCGGAGGTTGCCAGCAGGTACCAGTTGAATTGGCCGCCTTTGAAACAGGATCGGTAGCTTTCCACGACAATGGCCATCGGGTTGAGGAAGGCGATTTGTTGCGCCCACTGAGGAAGACGCGAGAGCGGGTAGATGACCGGGGTAGCCAACATCATGATTTGTACAAGGAATCCAACGACGTGTTTTACGTCCCGGTACTGCGCGTTCAAGGCTGCCAGAACCAATCCCATGCCAAGACCGGTGGCCCATTGGATGAGAAGCAGCAGTGGGGTAATCGCGAGAATGCTCCAATGCCAATAGCCCATCCAGACGGCGACAATGTTCAGTGTTACCCAGCCAATCAAGAAATCTACCAGTGAGGCGGTAACAACAGCAAAGGGCACTACTACCCGTGGAAAATAGATTTTGCTGATCAGGTGAGCATTAGCTTCCACGCTCATAGCTGAACCGCTCAACTCGCGCGCAAAGGCACTCCATGGGACAGTTGCAGCGAAATAGAACAGGGCGTAAGGCAGGCCGTCGGTGGGCATCTTGGCAATCTTTCCGAAGATCAATACATACGCGCCGGTCGCTACGAGGGGTTGGAGGATAACCCAGACAGCCCCGAGCGCCGTCTGTTTATAACGGACTTTCAGGTCGCGTTCTAGGAATGTGTAGAACAACTCACGATAGTCCCACAGATCCTTCAGGAACTGACGGAGCCGGTCGTGGCGCTCGGCAGAAATGACCGTAATGGAAGCGATGCTCATTTCAAACTTTTGCGATTTGCTCGCGTGACAATTGGACGCGGGCGGCGGTGATGGTTTGCAGTAACACGACGACGCGGTCGGCGTCGCTCATCTCACGTTCAAACACTCCTTGCAGTCCCCGGAGCGGCCCATCCTGAATCTCTACTAGTTCGCCCGGGCGAAACGGTGTTGGAGGAAGTGTCACCACGCCTTCGGCAGCGTGTTCTTGAATCGCTTCGATGATGGAATCATCAACAATGGCCGGTTGGCCGCCGAAACTGACGATATTGCTAATGCCATTAGCGTACCGTACCAGTCGTCTTGAACTGGCAGAATCGAATCGAGCAAAAATGTAGGAGGGGAACAAGGGATTTGTGACCCAACGGCGCACTCGTCGAATCGTTTTGCGCCTCCGCAGTTTCGGGAAGTACGTCTCAATCCCTTCCTGGCGGAGACTTGACACCGCCAAACTCTCCTGCCGGGGTTTGGTATGAATTGCGTACCAGTTCACTGAATCAAACCAAGCTGCCGCCATTCAGGTGCCGGCAGGACTTCTTTCGGGCACCTGCATCTGCTTTGCTCCGTGTGAAGCGAAGCTCCATCTTGTTACCATGGCCGGTCATGTGCCGACCACCAAACTAGCTTCCTTTACAGCAAACGATCCACGAGTGGATTCGTCAGTAAACCATTGATTCGACTGTGAAATTGTTTGGCTTTTAGGAGACGATTCGCAACTACTTGTAGTTCTTCACCGTCATCTCCATTCGCTTCTGCCGTCGCCTCGCGGAGAGATTGCTCCGCCGTCGCCAGCTGTCCGCCCGCAGTGTCCAACTTCTTTCGGATCATCTCTAGGAGCCCGTTGCGAATCAAGTTGTTGAAATCCGTCTCGGCCTCGTAATAGTCCTTACGGTCACCCTTGACCCAAACCAATTTCACCGCCGACCAGCCCTGAAGTTGTCGAACCGATATGCTGACGCTGGCCTTGCTCACACCAAGTTCGGTCACGATATCGTCCAAACACATTGGTCGAGGAGTAAGATAGAGGAGAGCGTAAATCTGGCCGATGATCCGTCCAAACCCAAAAGATTGTGTGGTATGCCCACCGGCTTCGATGAACTTCCGCCGTGTGGTCGCCAAACGAGATGAAGAAGATGTTTGCATCAGCGTTTAGTCTTGCCTGAACACAATAAATACACCAGAGACGCTAACAGTCAAGCACTTGTTAATGAGGGTGCCGGTGTTGGAGCGTGTGCGGACGCTCCAACCCGTGTGCCAGCATCAAAGGCATATCATTCAAAACCTCTCCCGACAAGCCGTCTGCCACCATTTCGCCCCGGTCCAAGACCAATACACGCGAACAAAACTCCGCCACCAAATCCAAATCATGTGTCGCAATCAACTTCGTCGCCCGGATTTGCCTCAACAAAGTCTTAAACTCCCGCCGGCCGCGTGGGTCCAGGCCGCTTGTTGGCTCGTCCAAGACCAAAATCCTCGGTTGACACGCCAACACACCAGCCAGACAGACCCGTCGCTTCTCGCCATGGCTAAGATGATGCGGTGAACGCTTCTCGAACCCACTCAGCCCTACCCGCGTCAAAGCTTCCGTGACAATCGTCTCCGGCAACCCGAGCTGTTGAGGTCCAAACGCCACGTCCTCAAAAACCGTTGGGCAAAAGAGCTGATCGTCCGGGTCTTGAAATAGCAAACCCACATCCCGCCTCATCCCGGCTAGATCGGTTTGCCCAAACACACGCACCGCGCCGTCGCCCGGTACCTCTGGCAGGATGCCGTTCAAATGAAGCAGCAACGTACTCTTGCCGGCACCGTTCGGGCCGATCAATCCGACGCATTCGTCTTCCCCGATGCTGAAGTTGAGGCCGCGCAACGCCTCTCGACCATCGGGATACCGGTAACTCAAGTTGCGAACCTCGATGGCCGTCGTCATTTCCAGCCTCGCGCCAGCATTGCTGCGTAGATTCGTTCCGCCCGTTCCGTCGAGCGGACGAACAACTGCCCCACCACCGTCGCCAGCGTCGTCCAACCATGCCACCGACGTTGGTCAAATGTCCGAGCCGCGCGCGCCCGGTGCATCCTCTCGCCTTCGTCCACCAAGACGAACAAGTACCGGTACATCAACGCCAGCGTCGTCACCAACAATCCCGGTACTCGCACCCGCCGCAATACCCTCAGAATCTCAGCGAACGGCGTCGTGTTCGCCAGCAGCACCATCGTTACCAGCGACAACGTGCTCTTCACCACGATACCGAGAAAAACTTTCCATCCCTCCGGCTGCAACAACGTCAAAACGCCCACGCCCAACACAAACGGCTCCATCCACAACAACCGACGGCCGAGGTAACCGAACGGAATCCGCGCCACCAACGTCACCGCCACCAGCGCGCACGCCAGCCCGGCAAAGTAGGGGACTGCCGTCACCGGTACCGCTACCGTCAACGCGACAATGCCGAACGCGCATGCCAGCTTCGCTTCCGCCGAAACGCGATGCAGCGGACTGTCCTGCCGGCTATAGCGGTCGAGAAAATCGTGTCGCATCAACTCTCCTTTTTCGGCGTCAACGTCCGCGCCAGCACCCACGCCAGCACAAACGCCGTCAACGTCCCGACCGCGCCGACCAACGGCGTCACCCACGCGCCCTTCAAACCGGGCAGGCCATACTCCGGCATCGGCGCGCTCACCAACGGTTTCTCCGCCGCAAAATGCTCGAACCCGAGATTCCCCGCGATTTTCTCCAGACCATCCGGCCACCCGCACGCGAACGGCGACACGAACAACGCCAGCCCCACCGCCGCGATCAACCCCAGCACTAACGCCTGACCGGGCCGCGTCATTTCCGTCCTGGCGTCCAACAGTTCGGGCCGCGCCCGCGCCACCGCAATGAGCACCAGCGCCGTGATGGCGCCCTCACCAAGTCCAATCAACATATGAACGCCTCCCATCGCCGGAAAAACCACCCGCCACGCCACGCGTCCAGACAAGGCCAGCTCGCCCGCGCAACACAACGCCGCCAGCACCGTCGAACACCACCCGGCAAACGCCGCGCCCAGAATCACGCCTCGCGTCCCGCCCGCCAACCTCCTCGTCGCCGCGTACACCGCGTAGCCGGTGACCACGCTGACCAGCGCCATGTTCAGAATGTTCGCCCCGAGCGCGCTTGCGCCGCCATCTTGAAAAAGAAAACACTGCAACACCAACACCGCCGTCATCACGATCACTGCCGCTCCCGGCCCGACCAACACCGCTGCCAGCACGCCGCCGATGAGATGACCAGACGTCCCGGCAGCGATGGGGAAGTTCAACATCTGCGCCGCGAACACAAACGCCGCCGTCACGCCGAGCAACGGCACTTGCCTTGCCGGTAAGATTCGCTTCGCCTGCCACAACGCCACGCCGACGCCCGCTGCGGCCAGCGCGGTGCTCGCCACTGCTGTTTTCGCGTCCAGAAATCCATCAGGAATGTGCATGTCGGGATCCGTCTTGCTATGAGTCCAAGTGTTACGAGGTGCGAAAGACGTAACACCGCCGCCAGTTCCTGTCAAGCATCCGGCAGGCGAGAGCCACCCGCCCCGGCACTCATGAATTTCTCGGCTGTATGGGGCATCGACTTTCGCTGACATCCATCTCGTCGCGGAAACCGCTTGATACGTCGCAAAGCAGGAAACAAGGACGACTGCTGCCAGCACATACAGTCTCAGCGTTCTCATGCCTATCAGGTTGCTTTGCTGCATTCGACCTATTATGATACCCCCTGCATTCGGGTAATGACCTTTACAACTATTGCGATCAGCCGAATTGTTCAGCCTATGGAGTGACTGTGGATGCCGCTGACTTTGTCAACGCTGAAAAGGTGAAGCAATACTGGGCGCAAGTTCGTTTTACAGTGATAAACACGATAGAGTGCGCGACGGAATCAATCCCATGTCCTTCCAACTCGTCAGCAAATACAAGCCGCGCGGCGACCAACCACAGGCCATCCGAGCGCTGACCGAGTCGTTGCAGGGTGGAAACCGTTTCCAGACATTGCTCGGCGTCACCGGTAGCGGCAAGACCTTCACGATGGCCAACGTCATCGCCGCACTCGACCGTCCGACGCTTGTCATCTCCCACAACAAGACACTTGCCGCCCAGCTCTTCAGCGAGTTCAAACAGTTCTTCCCGCACAATGCCGTCGAGTACTACGTCAGCTACTACGACTACTATCAGCCCGAAGCGTACATCCCGCAGACCGACACCTACATCGAGAAAGACGCCAGCATCAACGAACAGATCGAAAAACTCCGCCTCTCCACCACCAGCTCGCTGCTTTCGCGCCGTGACGTCGTCGTTGTTGCCAGCGTATCCTGCATCTACGGCCTTGGCTCGCCCGACGACTACTTCGAGATGATGGCGCTCGTCAACGTCGGCACCGAGATGAGCCGCGACGACCTGCTCCGCAAGCTCGTGGACATGCAGTACAACCGTAACGACTACGAGTTTACCCGCGGCAATTTCCGCGTCCGCGGCGGCACCGTCGAGCTTTGTCCGAGCTATACCGACGACGCCCTTCGCGTCGAGTTCGACGGCGACCGGATCGCGGCCATCACCCGTTTCGACCCGCTCACCGGCAAGAAAAAGGAAAACACCAACGCTGTTTCGATCTACCCCGCCAAACACTGGGTCACGCCGTACCACAAGATTGCCAACGCCGTTGATGCCATCAAGGCCGAGGCGGCGGAGCGTGTCGCTTGGTTTGAAGAACACGACAAACTCGTCGAGGCGCAGCGGATTCATTCTCGCACGATGTACGATTTGGAAATGTTGCAGGAGATGGGATTCTGTTCCGGTATCGAGAATTACTCGCCTCATATCAGCGGGCGAGCCCCCGGCGAGAGGCCGTTCTGTTTGCTGGATTTCTTCCCGAAAGATTACCTGCTCATCGTGGACGAGTCCCACGTCACTGTTCCTCAGATCGGCGGTATGTATGCTGGTGACCGCTCCCGCAAGACAACGCTCATTGAGCACGGGTTCCGATTGCCGTCCGCGCTCAACAACCGGCCGCTGAATTTCCCGGAGTTCGAGAGCCTCGTGAACCAGTGCGTCTTCATGTCCGCCACGCCCAGCGCGTTCGAGCTAGGGAAGAGCGCCGTGGTTGCCGAGCAGATTATTCGTCCGACCGGCTTGGTTGATCCGCCCGTCACGATCAAACCGCTCCAGGGACAGATTGACGACCTCATCGAGCAATGCCGGCAACGCACGGAGAAGGGGGAACGTGTGCTGGTGACGACGTTGACCAAGCGCACCTCCGAAGACCTCACTGACTACCTGCGCGATGTCGGTATCCGAGTGAAATATCTCCACAGCGAGATTGACACCATCGAGCGAGTCGAGATTTTGCGCGGCCTGCGCGCTGCCGACTTCGACGTGCTCGTCGGCATCAACCTGCTCCGCGAAGGTCTCGACCTGCCCGAAGTGTCGCTCGTCGCCATCCTCGACGCCGACAAGGAAGGTTTTTTGCGGAGCGCGACTGCGTTGATCCAGACGGCGGGCCGCGCGGCGCGCCACATCAACGCCGAGGTGGTGCTGTACGCCGACGTGATGACCAACTCGATCAAGAAATTCCTCGAAACGACGGAATACCGGCGCGCGAAACAGCTCGCCTACAACAAAGAGCACCACATCACGCCGAAGAGCATCAAACGTGAGTTGCAGTTGAGCATTGCCGGGGTTACGAAAGCGCGCGAAGTCGAGGCGTCGGTTGTGCGCGAGGGCTACGAGACCGCCGAGTTGATTCGTGAACTGGAGGCCGAGATGATCGAGGCGGCCGAGAACCTACAGTTCGAGAAGGCGGCAATCCTGCGCGATCAGGTTAAGGCGTTGCAGGAAGGCAAGCCGACGGAGCGTCGCGAGGTGAAATACGACCGCAAGTTGAAGGTGAATGTGGTAAAGAGGAAACGAAAATCATGACACTCTCATCAGAGTTGATTCACAGCATCGTGCGCGCGGCATTGGCGGAGGACGTGGGGGCAGGGGACATCACGACCGAAACGACAGTGCCGGCAGAATTGCGCGCGCAAGCGATCATCATCGCCAAGGAACCGTGTGTCGTCGCGGGCCTGCCGCTGGTCGAGGCGGTCTTCACGGAACTGGGTGGAGTGGAGACCAGACCGGTGGTGACGGAGGGGGCATTAGTGGCGGGCGGACAGATGGTGTGCAGCCTCGTCGGTCCGGTACGGGCGATCCTGACGGGTGAACGGACGGCGTTGAATTTTGCGCAGCGGCTCAGCGGCATCGCCACGCTGACGCGGGAGTTTGTCGAGGCTGTGGCGGGGACGAAGACGAAGATTCTGGACACGCGCAAGACGACGCCGACGTTGCGGGCGTTGGAGAAATATGCCGTGGCGGTCGGCGGCGGGACGAATCACCGTATGGGTTTGTACGACGCGGTGATGATCAAGGACAATCACCGCGCGATTCTGGCAAGGCTCGGTCCGTCGGCGTTGGCGAACGCGGTGGCGGCGGCGCGGGCGAAGGATGCGCGCTTGCCGGTGATCATCGAGGCGGATTCGCTGGCGGACGTTGAGGCTGCGCTGGCTGCGGGCGCGGATCACGTCCTGCTGGACAACATGACGGTGGATGAGTTGCGCGAGGCGGTGAAGCTGGTCGGCGGCCGGGCGAAGACGGAGGCGAGCGGTGGTGTGCGGCTGGTGAACGTGGCGGAGATCGCGGCGACGGGCGTGGATTACATCAGCGTCGGTGCGTTGACGCACTCGGCGCGTGCGGTGGATTTGTCGCTGGAACTAGTGGACGAACCAGCTCCGTAATTTGTGGTTAGGCTTTCCCGTTTTCGGTGCGTACAAGGCGAAGTCTGGCCCAGAGCCATCGCCAGCCACAGTGAAGCATCGCTTCGACTGCCCACCCCACCGCTGTTGCTGCGACGCTCAGAAGCAAGATGATTGTGTATTCAGAGGCGAGTGAAACCCAGTTTCCATCTGCAAGATACCGGCGGAGTGATGCGCTGGCAGAATGTTGCGGAAGGAGACCTGCAATGCAGGGGACAGTGCAAAGCGCGAGGCTAAAAGGACACAGAACCCACAAACAAGTAATAGCACCTCCTGATGCACCACATTGCGCAGTTGCCAAGATGCGTTCTGAGGCTGATGCCGAACGCGGTAGCCACCATGAAATGATAAACACTCCAACCCACATTGGCAGTGCGGGCAAGACCGCGATACAGCCCAATGGTTTTGCCGCTAGCACTATCAAGGCGCAGGGAATGGGAGAACCCCCGGCTAGGGGCAACTCACCCTTTGCCAAGTCAATACCAATTAGGCCAAAGTCAAACCAAAGCGACACGGCAACTCCCATCAAGCAGGAAACCAGCACCGCGAACTCTGCCATCGCCTCAAGGCGTTCAGGAGGATTTGAAGAGGGAATTCCCCCGGCGCGTTGGAACAACAGCCACGGCACTACTATCAGGCAAATAGACATCACGCACGCCACCTCGAGCAAATTCTAAAACCAGTTGATCTGTTTGCCCACGATTAAGAACAGAACCACCCCAGTTCCCCAAAAGCCCAAAACTGCGGCGTATCCCGCGCGTTGAGAGGTCCGCACGATTGGAGGATTGGGGAAACGCGCTTCCAAAGCCTGTTGCTTCAGACGAACGAACCGAGAGACTGTGTGAAAAGTCTTCCGGTTTGGCAAGCAAGTAGATAGAATCGGCGCCAATCAAGGAGGCTTTGTGAGTTACATCGAAGGTGCTGATCGCCAACAAGCGTGGCTGTTGCCAGAACGGTTGGAAGACTATGTC
>CAIKAP010000016.1 GCA_903825435.1 uncultured Verrucomicrobiota bacterium | reverse complement strand
TAATCTTTTCCCCTGAGCCCACCGCTGGAGAGTCAATTGTTCCTCGGGCGACAAAATAATCCGTTCGGTGATGTTCATCATCCATGAGCATAGAATATCACTACTTAAATATAAAGCTATTTATGTAACACTACACTAGCCGGTACGTCAACACCGGCCGCTTTTCAACGTGTCCTCAAGACGCCGCATGTCTTCGGGCAGCGGTGCGGTGAACGTCATGTTCCGTTTCTGTTCCGGATGCACCAGGTTCAGTAACTCGGCGTGCAACGCCTGACGCGGAAACCGTCCACGATAGTGCGGGTGGTATTTAGTGTCGCCGATCAATGGTAGTCCAGCGCGTGCGGCTTGGATGCGGATTTGGTGGCGACGGCCTGTCTCCAGTCGCAATCGCAACTTCGTGATGCCCGCGAGCGGGAACTCGGTGATGACTTCGTAATGAGTGATGGCTTCCATCGCATCGGGTTCAGTGGCGGTGACGATGGTCTGTTCGGTCTCGTCCGCATTCAGTTTGAGCCAGTTTTGCCATGTGCCTTGGTGTTGTCGCGGGCGACCGTCGACGAAGGCGATGTACTCGCGCCGCATAGTGTGCGTGCGCACTTGCTCGATCAAACTCGCACGCGCCACCGGATTCAGCGCCATGCAGAAGAGACCGCTGGTGTAGTAGTCAATTCGATGTACGACGGACGCTTCGAGACGCCGGTAGGCCGGTGGTAGGGTTTGTAGTTTTGCTGCGAGAATATCGAGCGCGGAGTGTTCGCCGGTGGGTGCGGGCACGGAGAGCAAGCCAGCGGCCTTGTTGACGATAGCCAGCGAGGTATCGAGGTAGAGAAGGACAAGCTTTTCGTGAATCGGCAGGCCGTTTGGTCCGCAGTTCAGCGTGGTGGCCTGGCGGTCGAGGAGGGTCAGTGCGTCGCCCGGGTCGGAGATTGGTTGGTGTGGCTTGCGGATGACGACGCCGTTGACGCTGACCCGGCCTGATGCGATCCATTGCTTGGCTCGAGTCCGCGGCGTGTCCGTGTGTTTTGCCAGCAGCCAATCGAGAAGAGGTCGGATGGTATCGTTTGTCGGCATCAGTTTTTTCCTGTCAATGTGATGAGTGTGATCTCGGGCCGGGCTGCGACGCGCATCGGAGGTCCCCACGTGCCGGTGCCGTGGCTGACGTAGATGGTGGCGGTGCCGTTGGTGAAGAGGCCGTAGGGCGTACGGTAGATGAGTTTCACGATGTAGTTGAACGGCCAGAGCTGGCCTTTGTGGGTGTGGCCGCTGAGTTGGAGGTGGATGGCAAGTGATTGAAGCCGCTCCAGCGTGGTTACCGGTGTGTGGAGAAGTAGGATCGTCGGTTTGTTAGGGTCAATCCCGCGCATCACTTTCGTGATGGGAGGCGGTTCCTGGCCGGTGATGCGGTAGGCGACAGGATCGTCGTAGCCGATGAGTTGCAGGCCGCCGTTGACGGTGATCCAGCGGTTGCGCAACAGGATCACGCCCGCCTGTTCGAGGAATTCCTGGACTTTGCCGATTCCTGCAAAAAACTCGTGGTTGCCCGTGACAGCGTAGACGCCGTACTTGCTCTTCAACCGACGGAGCGGATGGATCATATCCTCCATGTGCAGCGCTTCCGCGTCCACCAAGTCGCCTGTGATGACGATCAGGTCGGGCTGTAGGTTGTTGATCTTCGTGACGATTTGTTCAAGGCGCGCGCCTCGGACGATCAGGCCCATGTGGACGTCCGAGATCTGGACGATGCGCAGCCCTTCTTGTTCGCGCGACAGGTTTGGCATCCGCACGCGAAGCTCGATGACGCCGATGCAACGCGCCTCGATGAGGCCGTAGATGGTGATCACTGCCACGATGGACGCGATAATGGCTGTCACCATCCGTCCATCGAAGAGGTTCCGGAACAGAACCAAGCGGAGCAGGTCGCTGGCGAGGGTAAGAAGAACGAAATAGACAACCATCCCCATCCAGACGGAACTGAACCAGTTAGCGGCGGTGATCGGGAAGCCGTTCTCGTGGCGGAATGCGAAGTGGATCAGTGGGAACGACACAAACAAGAGAAGGAACGCGATCAGAACGAGGCGCAACGCCACGCCCGTCAGTTCCAGCGGCTTCAGTAAGCGCCACCAGATGTACAGGTGTGCGAGCCCATAAACCGACATGAAGATGGCGACAAACACAAGAAATCCCCTGATAGAATCTTTCATCCGTTACCATGCCTTCTTACACCATCCTCCCGCGTTTCCAAGAAACAAATTGTCGCCAAAGCCCCCGGTGCTCTGGTAATGTTCGCCATAATAACGGAGGCAAGATTATGGCACGATTGTTCGTCGGATTGGATTCCAGTACACAAAGTTTATCCGGTATCCTGATTGACCTCGATGCACGGAAGGTCGTGTATGACAAGTCGCTGAACTTCGACAAGACGTTGTCGCACTACGGCACCACCAACGGCACGTTGCGAGACAAGAACCCGCTCGTCGTCCACAGCCCTCCGTTGATGTGGGTCGAGGCGCTCGATGTGTTGTTCGCCCAGATGAAACGGGACGGGGTCAAGCTCGACCAGGTGCTTGCTATCGCAGGATCGGGACAACAGCACGGCTCCGTCTATCTCAACAATCAGGCAGCAGGGGTGCTGGCCAACCTGAATCCGAGCAAGAGCTTGAAGGACAATCTCGCCGGCATATTTGCGCGTCCGACCTCGCCGATCTGGATGGATTCGTCCACGGCGGCGGAGTGCGCGGAGATTCGGGAAGAACTTGGCGGTATCAAGGCCACAGCGCAGGCGACCGGCTCGGACACGTTCGAGCGGTTCACAGGGCCGCAAATCCGGAAGTTCTTCAAGACCGAGCCGGAGAAATACGCAAAGACGACCTGTGTCGCGTTGGTCAGTTCTTTCATGGCGTCCATAGTTGCCGGGAAGATTGCGCCAATTGACCATGGTGACGGCGCGGGGATGAACTTAATGGACATCAAGAAGAAGTCGTGGCACGGCCCCGCCGTGGCGGCGACGGCAGACGGTTTATCGGCGAAGTTGCCGCCGCTGTCGGAGTCGTGGAAGGTCGTGGGGCCGGTCAGTGCATATTTTGTGAGGAAGTATGGCCTGAACAAGGATGCGTTGGCGCTGGCGTGGTCGGGCGACAACCCGTGCAGTGTGATCGGTCTCGGCCTGATCGAGAGCGGCATGGTTGCCATCAGCCTCGGCACGAGCGACACGCTGTTCGGCTACATGAAGAACTGTCGGGTGGACGAACACGGCGAAGGCCATGTGTTCGGCGCGCCGACGGGCGATTACATGACGCTGATCTGTTTCAAGAACGGCTCACTAGCCCGCGAGAAGGTCTGCGACCTATACGGTCTCGACTGGGACGGTTTCAACTGCGCGCTCACCAGTACCGTGGCGGGCAATAAGGGCGGCATCATGCTGCCGTGGTTCGAGGCAGAGATTGTGCCGCGAGTCAACAAGCCCGGTATCCACCGTTTCGACCTCGACCCGAATGACACAAGTGCGAACTGTCGCGCCATCGTCGAGGCGCAGATGATGGCGATGCGGCTGCATTCGCAATGGATGGGCGTCAAACCGCAACGCATCTATGCCACAGGTGGCGCGTCGGGAAACGCCGCCATCCTCCAAGTGATGGCTGACGTGATGAACTGTCCTGTGCTGCGGATTGAGGTGACCAAGAGTGCCGCGCTCGGCGCGGCGTTGCGCGCGGCGCATGGCTGGCTGGCGCATGAAGGCAAGGCACCGTCGTGGGACAAGATCGTCCGCGGGTTCAGTGACCCGATTCCCGGCAGCGAGATCAAGCCGTCGTTGAAGGCCGCGAAAGCGTACGACAAGCTCATCGAGAAGTACGCCAAGTGCGAGAAACAGGCACTGAAATAATCGTCCGGAACGAAACCGGACCTGTTCTGGACCTGTTCAGCCTCACGGTGAACGCATTTAAAAAGAGAGGAACGACAGGAGGTATTGCGGCAACCAGCCGTCGGCTTTGCTTGGTGCGCACTCCGACTTTGTGTTGCTGGTCGCGTTGGCGTCCGAAAGGTTACTGATTTTGAGAGCAACTTTTGCCATGGATCTCTTTCCTGTTGGCAGCCGCGGCTGTCTGGCGCTCGTGAAACAAACCATGCGATAACGAACGGCGGTCACCGAAGTGAGGAATTGTCATGGGGCGTCAAACCTACCGAGAGACTGTGTGAAAACTGAAGCGCTGCGGTGAGGTTGGCGTTCGGGAATGAGGTTTGATTCATGATTCGGTGTGGTTTTGTGTTGGCGGCGGACTCAGCTCACCGCCAACAGTAGTTTCGGCACGCCGAGGATGCTGATC
>CAIKAP010000015.1 GCA_903825435.1 uncultured Verrucomicrobiota bacterium | reverse complement strand
TTCCTTGAAAGGGGAGCCATTGACGTTTGTGACCGGCACCGGCCAGATCATTCCCGGCTTGGAAAAGCAATTGCTCAAGCTCAAGACCGGTGCCAAGCAGCGCCTCGCCGTTCCGGCCAAGGACGCTTACGGCGTGAAAGACGCGAAGCGGATTTTCGATGTGCCGCGGGAAAAGTTTCCCGCCGGTGAAGTCAAGGCGGGCGACAAGTTCCGCATCGGCGATAGTCACCAGGCTGCCATTGCAACCGTGCTGAGCGTCACCGCCAAGCAGGTCCGCATCGACACCAATCATCCGCTGGCCGGCGTTGACCTGACCTTTGACGTGGAACTGGTTGCCAAGCGCGCCGCCACGGCGGAAGAGCTGGCCGGCGACTGTTGCGGCGGCAAACACGAAGGCGACTGCTGCGGTCGCCACGACCACTGCGAACACTAAGTCCGTCGTCCGTTAGATTGAGGGCATTGAAGGCGCTCACCAAGAACCAATTTCAGATGTTGTTGGTTGTGTACTGTGCAGTCGTCGTGTTTGATATTTGGATTTCATGCACAGCGATACCGGTAACCAGGACGGCATCATCCATCACGACAGAGCATCCTTCAGTAGGTTTCGCGATCCTTATGATGTCGATGATTGGGACAGTTCTGTTGGCTTGGCTAGTCGGTCTGGTTGGCACGCTCTTTCTCTGGCGACCGGGTCTTTACAGTTTCCTTGTCGCAGTCTGCGGCAAGATGGCCATCTTTCGTTTCCATCTTATTGGGGATGCGCCGAGAGCAGCGCGGGCTGACGTTTTCGGTTGGATAGAGGTTCTGCTGGAGTTGGTCATATTCTCATTTGCCTTTTTCGGCCCAGCGAAGCATTTATTTCAAAGACAGCGTGCGGTACGAATCTAACAATCCGATGGAGCTAACGAGTCCAGCGCTGGCGCGCGGACCTCGGTAGTTCATCTTGAGTGCTAGATTGTCTGCAGCAGTAGGCCGTTGAGGTATTCCGTTTCGGGAATCGCTGGCAAGATTGGATGATCCGCCGCTTGCGTGAGCGTCTTGACCAACCGCAGAGTCCGGTGCGCATCCGACGCCGCCTCCACCGCCACCGCCATCAACAAGTCCAGCGGGACATGGTGCGAACAGGAGAACGTCGCCAGGATGCCGCCCGGCGCGAGCATCTTCAACGCCCGCAAATTGATTTCCTTGTAGCCGCGCAACGCCGCGTCCACGTTCTGCTTCGTCCGCGTGAACGTCGGCGGATCGAGAATGATCGTGTCGAACTGCCGCTTTAGGTAATCGCCCTGCTTCAGGATGTCGAACGCGTTCACGCAGCGGAACTCGATCTTCCCGGTCAACCCGTTCAACTCCGCGTTCACCCGCGCCCGCGCCACGGCCGGCTCGGAAATCTCCACCGCCTCGACCGTCTTCGCGCCCGCCTTGGCGGCGAACAGCGCAAACCCGCCGTGATAGCTGAAGCAATCCAGCACCCGTTTGCCGACGCAATACTTCGCCACCGTCGTGTAGTTCTCCGCCTGATCGAGGAAGAAGCCCGTCTTCTGGTCTTCCAACAAGTCCGCCTCAAACTGCACGCCGCTCAACGTGATCTTCGTCTTGCCCTCCAGCTTGCCGACAATCACGCCCTTGGTTTCCTCCAAGCCTTCCAGCTTCCGGCTCGGCACATCGCTGCGCTCCACAATCGCCGTCGGCTGGAACAACTCCCGCAACACTTCCAAAATGATCGGCTTGCGCTGATCAATCCCCAGCGTCAACGCCTGCATCACCAGCACATCGCCGAACCGGTCCACGATCAACCCCGGCAACTGGTC
>CAIKAP010000014.1 GCA_903825435.1 uncultured Verrucomicrobiota bacterium | reverse complement strand
CCGTGCCTCCGTATCCGGTCGCGGGTAACAGGCCTGCAACGTACGCTCCACCAACACCAATTCCGGCGGCATCAGGGTAATGGGACCATACGGCGTTTGCACGATTCGCAGAGGCGTAAGAGCTTCGTTTTCCAGCAAGCCGAGAAGATCCACAAAAAGTCCCGCAACTTTCCAACTTCGGGGACCTCCGGTCGCGCCCAGTTGTGCCATGATGTCCTGCGCCTTGCGTAATGGAATTGGCGCCAGCGTCTGCCGGCAAAGGTCAATATCGCCCGACATGTAGGCGCCTTCCGTGTAAAACTCCACGGCACTTCCGCCCACAACCACCAATGGCCAGTCGGCATCGGCAAAAACCCGCGTGACGAGACCAGTCAGTTTCAGCGCCTTTTCCAGCAAATCCGAGGTGCTTCCGATTTCGTACAGAATTGTGTCAAACGCAGCCATAACAAAAGTGTATCACGCGAAAGCGCGGCAGGCAATCGGCGCAGTTGGCGTGATCGTTTGTTTAACCCGTCTTTCCCCGTTCGCGACCAAAACAATTGAGTTTGCTGGGTTTCTGATCACAGGTCTGCCCCACATTTCTTTTGCAGCTCTTCGATGCGCGGCGGCGGCTGATTCGGCAACCTCAGGTTGAGCTGCTGCAATAGCAGTTGAAGATCTTTCTCCGGTTGAGTGTAGCGCGGCAGAATCAAATTTCGGTTATCCGTCGTCGGCAGATGTACGTCGATCATCTGCATGGCCTTGAATTTTTCCAGTATGGCGCGGGGTGTCAGACCAGGCGCCTTCGATTTGGCACGGTGTTTCAGTGTTACTTGCAGGCAATAACTTAGAAAACAGACGAAGATGTGGGCCTCAATTCGTTTGTCTTTCTGATGGTAGATGGGGCGGATGTTGAGGTCGTTCTTGAGTTCTTTGAACGCCTGTTCGATTTCTGTGAGCACGATGTATTGCTTCCACAGTTCTTCCGGTCGGCCAGAACGCAGATTGGTCCGCAGCAGGTAGGTGCCTTCTCCCCGCCGGGCTTGGCGCAGTTGATTCCGGTTCAAGGCGCAGGAGAACGTTTGAGGCGCGACAGCCTGTCGGGGCTCTGGAAGTTGGATATCGACCAGATCCCAGACTTTGCCGGCCTGTTGTTTGGCGGCTCCAAGTTTGAGCAGCAAGTCGTCGCGCCTAAGATTTTTCATCCTTCGAATCTCATGCATTCGCGCCCAAAGTTTCTTGAGTTTGCGCCGCCGCATCGATTGTTCTTTGTCGCGGCGGCCACCGCTACGCGTCAGGATGTAGAGATCGTCGCCATCGCAAGCAAGTTTGACTTCAATTTGTTCCTGAACCAACTTCCATGGCTGCGCAAGGAGTTGGTCTTCCAACTTGCTTAACCGTCCACGAGGCGTGCCAACGAGGTAGTTCGCCCCTTCATCACGCATTTGTTGAAGGGAGGCTTCCGTCGGAATGCCACGATCCATGAGCCATAGCCGGTTCCTTTTGCCATATTGTTTTTCGATCTGGGCCAGGAATGCCGGTAATGTCGTCTTGTCGGAAGTATTGCCGGGCATGACTTCGTAGGCGACCGGAAAACCTTCCGGCGTGACGATCAGTGCGATCACCACCTGCACGCAGTCGGGCCGTTTGTCCCGGCTGTAGCCAAACCGGCGCAGCCCATCGCTGGTTTCCGGTGGCTCGCACTCGAAATACGTGCTGGTCAGATCGTAGAGCACCACGTCATAAGACGCGCTGAACAACAGGCTCCATTGCGTTTTCAAAAACGTAAACAACGCCTGTTTATGTTCAACCAGTTTGTCGAGGCAGCGGTAGAGCGTGTTCTTGGCGGCGACCGCGTCGTCCTCACCCAGCAGGTCACGCATGGCGCTGTTTTTGAACCACTCCCGGTGCAGCCGCCACTCGCTCCCTGGATCCAACAACCGGTAACTGACCAATGTTTTGAGAACATTGAGCCAGGTCGTGCCCTTTCGACTGGCCGGAAGACGGGGGCACCAGAATTGATCCAACCCGAGTTGACTCCACAACTCCATGGCCAACCAACAGCCGCCCCACTGTCGCGGATGGCGCAACGTCATTTGACTGAGCCGAACTTGAACGGGATTGACCACCTCTGGCGGCGGCTGGCGGTCTTCCGGAAAAAGGCTCATTTGCCGGACACAGGATGAACTCGATCCTTCCAGCACATCCAATGCTGAACACCACTGTGCCCGCTGTGTGTCGTTGATCTCGCCAAGGTATAAAAGTTGGCGTTTGATTACGCCACGGCGGGTTCGCACACTTTCAACCACGCTCCAATAGCGATGTTCCTTGCCGTCTTTCAGCCGATTGTGACACTTCAAGTACATGCGCTGATTGTCGCAGGATGAAATTTTTCGTCAATGGACAGGGTCTGCCCCACAAACTGTTTTGGATCGTAAATCCTGAAATATAAAGAGAAAACGAGTACGCATCACCGAAAATAGGCGTTTTTTCCGGCGAACGGGGAAAGACGGGTTAGGCAAAGACCATGGGAATGGGAGGGTGAATGCAAGGAATGTGATG
>CAIKAP010000013.1 GCA_903825435.1 uncultured Verrucomicrobiota bacterium | reverse complement strand
GGGCTTCTTGGCGGATGTAGGGTTGTTCACACCAAGACAGCATCCGCCCTTTTTTCGTGCAACGGTAATAAATGTGGCCTTTTTGCAATTCTCCTGTGATGGCACCCCCGCACGTTGCACAACGTAGAAGGCCGAGAAATGGCTTCGGTATGGTTTTTTGTTCTCCGTGTGCATAGCGCCAGCGGCTGCTCAAGACCGCATTTGCTTCGTCAAAAAGCTACAACTGAAGAATAACGATCCGCCCAACCTCGGTTTCTGGTCAAACCTTGGTGATTATCCGTCATGGACAGCGGAGATCACGAAGCCTGGCTCGTATGTGCCAGAACTCCTGTATGCGTTGGAGTCTAAAAAAGGAACCGAAATCATCTTATCGGCCGGTGAGGAACAGGTCAAAGCGAAGTTAGACTCCACGGGCGGTTGGAAGGTTTATCAAACGTTGCAACTACCACCCTTGAAAATCACGAAAGCCGGGACTGTGAATATCACGCTTAAAGCAGTGAGCAAATCTGTTGGTGGCGCCATGAACCTACGCTCGATCACCCTGAAACCGTCGTCGTAAGAACAAACAGAAGGCGAACTCATGAACCATGCGCTTAGAATAATGACTATATTGCTGTGGGTGGCGGCCAGCGGCTACGGAGCAAATCTTGATGATGCGTTGCTACAAGCGGCAGCGAACGGCGATGCGAAAGTTGTCAAGGCGCTGATTACGCAGAAGGCAAACGTTGACGCGAGAAACGAAAAAGGCTGGACCCCATTGATATTTGCCGCCAAATCCGGCCATCTTGAATGTGTGAAGGAATTGCTCGCAGCAAAAGCCAATGTGAAGGCAAAGACGTTGGCCAGCTCCACTGCCATAATGTTTGCGGCAGAAAGTGGACATTTGGATTGCATCAAGACCTTAGTAGCCGCCGGCGGGGCCGTGGACGAACAAAGTAAAGAGGAGAATACTGCGTTGATTTCTGCCAGTCAAGAGGGTCATCTTGAAATTGTTAAGTATCTCCTCACCCGCGGTGTGGATGCCAACTGCACCATCGACACTGGCCACAACGCTCTCCATTTAGCTGCGCAGAAAGGGCATTTGGAGATTGCGAAGCTGTTGTTAAACGCCGATGTGGACATTGATGCGAAGACCTCGGAGGGATTCACAGCCCTTATGCTTGCGGCAGGACGTAATCACGTATCCGTGATCAACCTTCTGATCGACAATGGAGCCAAGATCAATGTGAGGAACGTCCATGGCGCGACCGCATTAGGCCGAGCTGTATATGAGCGTCATCGTGAAGTAGTCGTAACGTTACTCAAACGCGGCGCCAATCCCAATCTCGGCAGAACAATGGAGAGCGCCCGTGAATACAGTACTCCCGAAATCCTTGCTCTCCTCCAAAAAGCCGGTGGCAAATAGCGATGGTCACTGGGCCTCGACGGCCCAGACCCTCAGTAGGAGTTCCCCACGCTTTAGAACGGCACACCCGGATAACACCGTGGTAAAACACTTGGCATTTAGGGGTTGTTTGATAGACTGTGATCAATCAGCGAAAGGAATCTTATGTCAGACAAGCGCCGCACAGGGCTATTGAAGATCGGCCCAACCTCTCTAATTATATTTGTTCTCCTGTCTGCGCTGACTCTGTTGTGGAGCGGATGCGGACGAGTCGCAACGAAATTCTACAACCGTGGCAATGAACAGAAAGCCAAGGGTGATCTGGATGGTGCCATTGCCAGCTGCACGTTCGCCATCCTACTGAACCCGAAAGACGCCGCTGCTTACACACTCCGTGGCTTTGCCAAGCAGGAGAAGGGTGATCAAAAGGGAGCGAATGCGGATTTCGCTCAAGCTGCCATGCTCAAGGGACGCTGATAGTCCTCCGAGATCGTCAGCACTCCGTGAAACAAGTTCTTGAAGCAGGTGATGAGTCCCTCCCCGACATCGCGCCCCAGCCGTGCAGGCCCATGTTTAACTCTCTCCGCAAAACCAAATTCCTATCAGTTCCGGTGCTGCCAATCTTTCTGGCGGCTCCGGGGTGCATATGGTTTAGTCCCAATGCTGTCGAGAAACACCCACCACGTCGTGACGCTGGTCGTCTTCTGCTTCCTCGCGGTCGCCAGCGCATTTACCGAGTCCCGTGTTGTAGCGATCGATAACATCTCCCCCAATGCGCTGGCAAGATTCAACCGGACCGCTGCGGTCGTTGACGAACGGCTCCGCATCACCAGCATCGAAAACAACGCGGTCATACCGAAGAATCATCGGTATCCGATTGTGGAATGGGAATCGCCGGAAGACTGCAGCACGGCGTTCCTGGTCGAACTGAAGTCTGGCAAGAGAACGCTGGAGGTCCTGCTGAGACGAGGCTCACGGTGGCAGCCAGACAGCGACGAGTTTGCGAAACTCCTAAGCGACGGCGAGATGATGATCACGATTTACCGGTTGAATCGCGGCTTGACCTCGAAAAGCCGTCCCGTTCGTTTGGTCGTGTCGGAGCGGACGTTGACCGACCGGGTCGTGTATCGGGTGGTGCCGCTGTATTTCAACCCCGGTGAGCCTGTGGCCATCAAGCTACTGAGCCTGGAGCAGCGACAGCCCGAGCTTCTGTTGAAGGTCCAGCGCGCCTGTGTCGGTTGCCACGCCTACGCCTCCGTCGCCGCCGTCTTCAACTGCGTCCAGAAAAAGACCCGCAAAGCTGTCACCGTCCAACAAGGCGACCGCGGCTACCGCCTCGGCCAGCATGACTTCAAGGAGTTCTCTTTCGTCTCGCTTTCCCCTGACGGTAAATATGCGGAGATGGTGAAGAACGCGACGGGTAAAATCGCAAAGAGGAAGGATGTCAGCGATCCGTTCGACTTCGTCTACAACTCCGGTGACATCTACATCTATAATTTCCAGACCGGCGCCCTAGCGCCGCTGCCCGGCGCCAGCGACCCGCAATTCAACGAAGACTTGCCGTCATTCAGCCCCGACGGCAAGTACGTCCTCTTCTCCCGTTACCAGGCGGTGGACAAGAAAGAGAAACTCCGCGTCATCGAATCCATGGACCTTTACCAAGTCCCCTTCAACGATGGCAAAGGCGGCGCGCCAGTTCCGATCCCCAACGCCTCCGCCAACCACATGTACCAGTACTTCGCCCGTTACGCGCCCAACGGCAAATGGATATCCTTCTGCCGCGCCAACGCCAGTAAAGGCTTCTTCGTCCGCAAAGACAGCGACATCTACCTCTTGACGCTCAATGACCACGCCGTGACCAAGTTGTCGCTGAACAGGGACGGCACGATGGATTCATGGCATGATTGGTCGTCCGATTCCCACTGGCTTATCTTCAGTTCCAAGCGCGACAAGAGCCAGCTCACCGCCGTCTACATGTCCTATATTGATGACGACGGCAAAGACCATCCGCCCATCAAGCTGGCAGATGAGCCGGAGCGGAAAACCAACACTCCGCAATTCACACCCGCGACGCTCGACCTCGAACACGCCGGCAACCTTACCGACTACATCTACGGTTGCTTGCAGTAGAAGCTACTTGAGCGTCTTCTTCAGGAAGGCGAGGCCGTTGATGGCGATGTCCTCGCGTTTCGGCTCCATCTTGCGCCAAATGGCGGAGGCCTTCGTGATGACTTTCACGTCTTTCGTGAATGACTCGACCATGTCGCCGTTATACTCACGGCTTTCAGCGCCTTCGCGATGCCCGGCCAATCGATGTGATCGTTGCCCGGTGTCACGCGGTCGCAGCCGCAGGCGTGGCCGTGGTGGGGTGCGGCAGCACCATTTGCGGAAAAATCCAGTTTAAACAATCCAATAGAACCGTCACCGAATTATGGGGGCAGGGCATCTACATTCACAGGGTGAAAAAAGCCTGCCCCGCCGCTTCAGCCGTGGCTATTTCGCCAAGCGTCATCGACATAGGTAAGTTTTCACGTCATCCGCCGCGCTCCCGCACGTATCGAGACAGGACTGCCCACGCTTTCTGGAGCGCCTTCGCGCGGTGGCTGATGCGATTCTTCACGTCCAGCGACAACTCGGCGAACGTCTTGACCTGCCCGTCGGGAATGAACAGCGGATCGTAGCCGAACCCGCCGCCGCCGCGCTCCTGCTCGACAATCACGCCATTGCAGATCCCCTCGACGGTGTCCACCAAGCCGTTTTCGTCGGCAATTGCCACGACGCAACGGAACCGGCAGGAGCGTTTCTCCAGCGGCACGCCGTGCAACGCCGCGAGCAGCTTCCGGTTGTTCTCGTGGTAACTCGCCTCCTCACTCGCGTAACGGGCCGAGCGTACGCCAGGTTCACCGTTGAGCATGTCCACTTCCAGGCCGGTGTCGTCGGCCAACGTCAACATCTTCGCCACCTTGGCGGTCTCGATGGCTTTCTTGATTGCGTTGTCGCGTACTGTGAGCGCGTCCTCGACGATTTCCGGTAGGCCCTT
Source organism: uncultured Verrucomicrobiota bacterium (assembly GCA_903825435.1). GTDB lineage: Bacteria > Verrucomicrobiota > Verrucomicrobiia > Palsa-1439 > Palsa-1439 > CAIKAP01. The sequence continues at coordinate 1,471 of CAIKAP010000013.1, read as the reverse complement.
GCGGTCCGCAGCGGAAATGACTTCGAGGTTGAGATCAGCGAGGATGGCGATGATCTCCTTAAATTTGTCACGATTACGTGTGGCGACCAAAAGTTGCATGGGCGCGGATTATATTTGGCGTTGCTAAAAAAAGAAGCATATAGTTCAACTCGTTTGCTGAACCAACTTCACATCCTCTACGCCATCTCGTTGCTCATGGACTTGAGCGTGGCCGGGTTGATGTTCGCCATCAGCCGGCGCGCGGCGGAACTCGGCGCGAGCGCGGGAGCTCTCGGAATGCTCGGCGCCATCTGGTTCGCGCCCTACGTGCTTGTCTCGCTGGTGTCGGGACGGCTCTCCGACCGGTTTGGGCGGCGGCACGTCGCACTTTTCGCTCCGATCATTACCGGCGCGATGACGCTGGCGTGTGCCCGCACAACGAATGTGCCGCTGCTCATCGGGCTAACGGCGGTATTCGGCGCAGGCCTCGGTTTGTTCTGGCCGCCGGTCATGGCGTGGATCAGCGACGGTGTCCGCGGGGCGGCGTTGCACACGCGGCTGACGCGGTTCGGCGTGGCGTGGAACATCGGCCTACTTAGCGGGTTCGGTCTGACCGGTTTCGTATTTCGACGCTGGCCGACGCTGGCATTCGACATTCCGGCGCTAGGCATCCTGGCGATATTTCTGTTGCTGCTGGTGCCGGTGCGGGTACCGTGTTCCGGTTTTGTTCCGGCCGCGCAGCCAATCGTGCCGTCGGGGCAAGGGTTCCGCAAAACGGCATGGCTGGCAAATTTCGCGGTGCAATTCGCGGTGGGCGGCGTGGTGGCGCTGTTCCCGCAACTGGCAATGCACCTTGACATCCAAGCCGATACGCACGGCGCGCTGCTGGCGGTCAGCCGCGGCGCGGCACTGGCGATGATCGTGGCGCTGGAGGTGGCGATGTCCTGGCGGGTGCGGCTCTGGCCGTTGTGGGTGGCGCAGCTTGTGTGTGTCGGCGCGGCGGCATCGGTCGGTATAGCGAGCGGAACGTGGTGGTTCTTTGTCGCGTTCGTAATGATGGGCGCGGTGACGGGCTACAGTTACCAGGCGAGCATCTTCTTCACGATGGACGAGATGGCGGAGAAAGGCAAAGGCACCGGCTTGCACGAGGCGTTCCTCGCGGCGGGGATGTTGAGCGGGCCGCTGCTGGGTGGCTGGGCGGGCAACGCGTTCGGGCTGCGTGCCCCGTATTTCTTCTGCGCAGCGGTGCTGGCCTGTGGCGTGGTGGTCCAAGTGGCAGTTGTCAGATGGCAGCGACGGGCGTATGTTGCGGGCCAGTTGAAGGCGAAATCATGAATGAAGAGCGTGTTGTCCAAATTGGGTTGAGTGAAATTGAATTGTTTTGATCGGGAGATCACTTTTTTCTTCCGGCCTCTGCGCCGTTCTGCTACAGAGACTCGCACAAGAAGCCGCTGCCATGATGGGGATTCACCAATCACAGAAAGAGCGGTTC
>CAIKAP010000012.1 GCA_903825435.1 uncultured Verrucomicrobiota bacterium | reverse complement strand
CACCGACACGTGGGAATGGACAGCCGACGTGGACGCCACCTATCACCAGTTCATTGACACCTGCCCCAACGCCAGCGTCGTCGAACTCGTCGAGGCGCTGAAGAAGTTCCTCAAAACCTCCCCGATGATGGCCTACCTCGCCATGATGGCCCCGCGCCTCGTCGAACTGCACCGCGTCCTCAAACCCACCGGCTCGCTCTACCTCCACTGCGACCCCACCGCCAGCCATTACCTGAAACTGGTGCTCGATGGAGTTTTCGGCGCGGAGAACTTCCGTAATGAAATTTCTTGGGTTCGCTCTAATCCGAAAAGTTTGAGCACAGTTAATTTTCCCAACTGCCGCGACATCATCCTCCGGTACTCCAAGACCCCGCAGTGCTATTTCAGCAAAGTCTTCGGCGAGCATGACCCTGAGTACGTGGAGAAAGCCTACAAGTATTCGGACGAGCAAGGAAGCTACCGGCTTTTGCCGCTTCTCAACCCCAACGACAACCGCCCGAATCTGACTTACGAGTTTTTGGGAGTTAAACGCGTTTGGCGATGGACGAAAGAGCGAATGCAAAAGGCATATAAGGATGGGCGCGTAGTTCAACTCAAGCCCGGTGCTGTACCGCAATACAAGCTGTATATCCACGAGTCAAAGGGCAGAACGGTCACAGATAATTGGGATGACCTGCCGCAAGTTGCCGGTAAAGAAGCACTCGGCTACCCAACGCAAAAGCCGCAAGCGTTGTTGGAGCGAATCATTGAGACATCTTGTCCGAAAGACGGTGTCGTTCTGGATCCGTTCTGCGGTTGCGGCACCACCGTTCACGCGGCGCAGAAGACCGGGCGGCAGTGGATTGGCATTGATGTCACCTATCTCGCCATCAACCTTATCAAGCGCCGTCTGCGTGATGCGTTCGGCGAGGAATTGCAGTTCGAGGAACTCGGCAACCCGACCGACCTCAGCGGCGCGGTCCGGCTCGCGGAACAAGACAAGTTCCAGTTCCAGCATTGGGCGCTGTCGCTCGTCGGGGCGCGTCCGTTGCGCGAAGGCGATGGCAAAGGCGCGGATCGCGGCGTGGACGGCCTGTTGTATTTCTACGAGGGCAAGGACGACCGGGCGAAAATCATCGTGCAGGTCAAAGGCGGTGGCGTGAAGCGCGGCGACATGGCGACGTTGCTCGGCGACGTGAACAACCAGAAAGCCGCCGGTGGCGTGCTCATCACACTGGAACCGCCAACGAAGGCGATGCAGAAAGAAGTCGTCGAAGCCGGTCGCTACACCGCCAAGCTCTACCAGAAGCAATTCCCGAAGATTCAGATTCTCACCGTCGCTGGTCTGCTGGACGGAAGCGAACGGCTCGACGCCCCGCCGCAAGCGAATCCGTTTGCGAAAGCAGAACGGGAAGTGAAAGCAGGGAAGCAGGAGGAAATGCTGTAGTCGAAACAGAACGGCTGCCAGCCTTTTCTTCGCCGACAGTCTCCTTTGCAGCAGTCCTCAAGCTCTCCGGAACATGGCGCCATGCGAAGATACCTAGTGTAGTGTTTCCAACGCTTCTTTACATTTGGCAATTTTTGTCATGATGCGGTTCACCGGCGCGGTCCAGACGAACACTTTGGGATTTTGGTTGTGATTCTTCAAGTACTCGGCGATGGCGGCAATCAGCTCT
>CAIKAP010000011.1 GCA_903825435.1 uncultured Verrucomicrobiota bacterium | reverse complement strand
GCGGACACGTCGGCGCAGGCGGACCGTGCGACGTATGCGGACGGTGCTGGCACGGCGACGGCGACGAACCTTGACGCGGCGACGCGGACGCTGGTAGCTGCGATAGCTGGAGGAATCATCTCGACGAGCGTTCCACCGACGCCGACGAGCGTGAGTTTTGCCACGAACGCGGCATGGGCAGCGCGTCTTGGGACGGCTACGAACTGGGTTGAAACCGACAGCAACGGGACGTGGCAGGTGACGGAGATAACTCCTCCTTTAGTACTGGTCTCGTCTTGCGCATCCAACGGAGTGTTTGAATACAACGGCCCACCAAATGGAACAACCTGGTCGTCAGTTTATCAGTTTGCATATGATGACAGCAATCTGTGGCGACTTGAGTTTATTGCGCAGGAAATACAACACGTCACCGGAACGATTGCCTTTCACGGTGTTTTCCCGCCGTATCCGGCATCCATGGTGGGAATTGAAGATGACACCCGCGATAGTTGGGGTAGTTTTGTGCTTTCAGCGAGAGATCCCGTTGTCACCAACCGCGTCCGCATCGCCACAACCAACGATTTTCCCGGTCTTCCGTTTGTCTCAACTAACGACACCCGCTACCGATCCGCACTGACCAACGCCGCGCAGTTTGCACCGGCATCAATCGGGACGCTGGCGAGCAACGCGCTCCCCGTGTCGGGCGGCAGCATGGCCGCAGGGGCGAATATCACCATCACGTCAACGTCTGACACACCGGACACATTCAGCGGCTTTCTTGCCGGAAATTCAAGCGGCGGATACCTGTTTGCGACAACGGGAACCTTCCCAAATCAAACGGCAAAACTGCGCTACACAGTCGGCGGAACGCACCAATACGACATCACGTTCCCGCCTAACCCTTCGTCGGACAAGAACGTGCTGTACGCGGATGGCAGCGCGGCAGGGTTGAGCGGCTTTCCCGCCTATCTGGTTACGACCGGACAACTCACGACCGCCACGAACGCGCTGTACATCGCTCTCACAAATTGGGACATCGCGCAAGACGCAGGATTTGCCACGACCGGAACCATCGCGGGACTCTCGACCACGCAGGCGCAGGTTGTCGCATCGGTCAACGCAATGGGCACAACGCAGGCGCAGGTGACAGCGGGATTAATCTACTGGTCCACCAACGCGACCGCCGCAATCAGCAACACCATCGCCTACAGCATGGCCAGCTTCGACCGCTACGAGACAAACAACTGGACGCCGACATTTTCGATGTTGCCGGGTCAAATATTCAACGTGTTCATTGCGCACAGCACATCGAACCAAGTCACGACGTGGCCTTCCGGAATCAAGTGGCAGTCGGGCACGACAGTCGGCGCAGTGACCAACACCACTGGATTTATGGACACTTACGGCTTTGTGTTCCGGCCCAACGGCGTAACCAACGGTCTTCTGCTGCCGGGGGTGCAGTAATGCGTAGGCTTGCCATCATCACCGCTGTCCTGTGCGCTGGACTTACGTCCGCGCAGATGCCTTTTGCTGCGCGGTTCGCGTCGTTCGGAACTCCGTTTACTTGGTCCGCGACAGGCGGCTACTACACATACGCTTGGAGCGGCCACCTGTCTGTGATTTTCACGAACAACGGAACGCTCACGGTTTCCGCAAAAACATTCCCCGTGCTCGTCGTCGGCGGCGGCGGCGGTGGTGGGGCAGGTGGCGGTGGCGCTGGTGGATACATCGTGACGAACATAGCTCTTTCTGGAACTACGTCCGTTTCTATCGGCATGGGGGGCGCGGGCGGTTCTGGTTATGAGGCTGGCCCACCAGTCGCGGCTTTGTTCGGTTCTAACACAACCTTCGGTGCGATAGTTGCCAATGGAGGCGGACGGGCTTCGTCTGCGCCAAACACCGAAAACACCGCGCCTTCTGGCGGTGGTTCTGGCGGCGGCGGGAAGTATGTTGACACCGCGCAAACCTTTGGCGGCGCTGGAACCACTGGGCAGGGAAATAGCGGTGGCGGAAACGGAAACTATCGTGGCTCTCCGTATCCGGCAGGCGGCGGTGGTGGTGCTGGTGGCGTTGGTGGTTCTGCAACCGGAAACAGCTTGGCGGGTATCGGCGGGGTCGGTATCACCAATTCGATTTCTGGGACTGCGGTCGGATACGCAGGCGGCGGTGGTGGCGGAACGTATGGAGTCGGGACGCCCGGCAGCGCAAGTTGCGGCGGAGGGGCAGGAACAACCTCGGCGGGCAATGGAAACAATGGCACGGACGGAACTGGCGGCGGCGGTGGCGGTTCAGGTTTGCATTGTTATGGTGGCAAAGGCGGACAAGGCATAGGGGTTGTTCAGTTGTACTAGGAGGCTTTATGAACCGAGACACAGCAGTAATGTTCCCGACGGCTTTCCTCGCGGTCCTCGTCGCGGCCTGTTGCGCGATTGCGTTCAGCGGGTGCCTTGCGCCCGTCACAGTCAACGTGTTCAGTTCGCGCCTTATTACCGCGCAGTGCGGCACCAACGCCGTGCAGCAGCGGATTGACGGCGGTGCGAACGTGGCGAGCAACTCAACCAGCGCGACCGCCCCGGCGTCCCTGCTGGGGCTGTAGGAGGGTGTCATGGGCGATCTGATTGACAAAGCGGTAACGAAAATGGACACGTCATCCCCGCAGTCCTTTGTCGCCTACCTGATAGAGCAGGCCCTCGGCGATCCTCGCACCAAGGCCATGATCGGGTGCGGCATCCGCTGGCTGCTGCATGGCGCAGGAGTGGCCCTTGCCGCCCGTCCAGTTGGCCACCTGTTTCAGAGCGCCGCAAGTAACTCCGACTGGATCATGCTGGCTGCTGGCGTCGTTCTGAGCGCCGGGCAACTTGTTTGGGGTCTGTACCAGAAGTGGCGCGTTGACCAAAAGTTGGCGCATAAGGACGCGATCATCGCCGCCGCAGACGCCAAGGACGAGGCTCCGACCCCGCCAATGCGCCTGCCGACGCTTGCCGAGATCCTGCCAGCCGATGCCAAGCCACAGCAGGCCTGGCCCGCCAGCGAGCCGCCCAGGCCGCCGCGGGAGGGCCAGCCGTGACATGCGAGTACAAAGGTTCGGTTGTTCTGGCGTACCTCTACTCGGAAATGCGCGGCGGCGTGCCGGTTCCGTGGTTCCGGTACTGGCTGGACGAGGCCCGCCCGCTAACCACGATCCTCGACGACGGAACCTATATTCGCTGCGCGGGCAGCGGAACTACCGATTTTGGAAGCGTCCCGGCTGAATTCCAGTCGCAGGTCGGACCGTTGGAGTACGCAATCCCGTACATCATGCACGATTCTGCCTTCCAGAATCGCGGCTGGTGGGAGAGCAAGGACCTGGGCGCGACGTGGCAGTACGTCCCCAAGACCATGCACGACGCTAACGACATGCTTTTGCTGGGCGCCAAGGCTATCACCGTGTCTGCCAAGGGGTACTCTGACCTCAACGACGCGCAGCTGGGCCGTCTATGGATTCGCCGAGAAGCCATGTACGCAGGAGTCGCTGCTGGCGGATCGTCCTGTTGGGACAAGCACCTAGGACCGTTTCCCAACGACCCGCCGCCACCGTTCGACGTGACATACCTGTTTGACCAGACACCCACGCCGACAACGATGCCGGCCGCACAACCCCCGCAGGAAGGAACCCTCGTGCCATGAGTCCGCATCCGACCCACCACGCCACTGACCACCGCGACCACGTAGCCGACGTGCGAGACGGCCTTGCCGACCGCCGCGACTTCATGGCCGACAAACGGTACGTGGCATTCGAGGACGCCGCCAACTGCTCCTTGTGCAAGATCACCCCCCGGCAACTCTGGGCGTACATCGCCATTGGCGCGGCATCATGGGGCGGGGTGGCGGCAACCCTGTACTGCCTGCAAACAACGTTCACCGAGTTCAAGGCAGACACCAATGCGACTTTGCAGCGCATTGAATCCAAGGTGGACGCGAACAACACGCGCTACGGCGCAGACCCCCGCGCGCCTAACGACACCCCGACGGCGCAGGCGAGCAATTAGCAGGAGATTTCAATGACCTTTCAGGACATGATCGACGTCGCGCAGCAGGAATCCGCCGCCGGATCAGACCCGCGATTCAAACCAGCCGATTGGCTTCGGTGGGCGTTCGACTCGCTAACCGAGGCGTTCGCCTATGATGGTGCGTTGCGAATCAACGCCAACGACACCATTCTGCCGACTCCGTTTACGATTGACCCTGACAACAACGATCCGAACGCATTTGACCTTCCAGCGCAACTTCTTCCGTATCACATCGGACTGGAGTCGTACATCAAGTTCAGGTACTCGGCATCGTTCCCGAAGAACTCGACCGAGGCGGCCGACGCGGCAAACCACTACCAGACATTTCTTTCGTCTCTCGGAGTTCTCGGAGCATCTTCCTCGCAGGGGTAACACCTCATGGCATCCAGCAAGTATAAAAACGTTTACGAAGAGGTCAACGCCGTTCTGGTGACGGACGCGCGTCAGGCTGTCGTGAACTTCGGAACCGCGTTGCGCCTGTTTGAGTCTTCGCTTCCCATTGGCGAACTCGACGCCGTGATTCAGGAAATGTGGGCGACCAGGCTTTATATCGACAACCCGTCCTGTGACCGTCGCGCGGCCGCGGACAACACGTTCCGGCTTGCCGGCCGCTGGCATGTTTCTAGTCTTCGCAAAAACGGTCCGCAGGAGAAGCCGGGAATTTACGAGGAATTGAGGCTTGGATTCCTGCAACCGCCGGGAACGCCGAACGATTACCCGAAATCAAAGGACGCAAACGACTGGTCTGGAATCTTCTCACAGGCGCGTGTCGTAAAAATGTTCGAGTACGATCAGGACAATCGGGCAAAGGCAGGCGAAAACCGCTACTACATCCTGACGATTCCGGGTGTGGCTCCGACAACCATCAAGGAATTCTGCGCGGCGCTGTCGTCCGTTCCCGTTCTGGAGAACCCGACATTCGGAATTCAGACCAAGATTCCAGGCACATGGAAGATTCGTGGCGTTCGGAACGAGGAACAGGATGACGGCAGCAGTGTGGTATTTGCCATGCTCGTTGACGCCAGCGGTTTGACTGCCGGCGAAATTACGATGGAAGATGGCTGGAACCAGACGGTTGTGCATCAGTTCTACAAGCACATTGCCGACTACCCGGATGCGCCGTTCCATCCAGTGAACATTGACGCCGTTGACACCCCGACAATCGACCTGAACAACGGAGACCAGCAGACCATTCACGCGGTTATCTACCAGATTGTCGGGGCTGAGTTCGACGGCATGTGGAATATCACGGTCGTCAAACGGACCGCGAAACCAAGCGAACGCGGTTGGGGCGTATCTGACCGAGACGGTGCCTACACAATTCAGGAGTTTTGGAATCAAACCTACCGATGGACGCAACTCAAGAGTGTGTCCCTCCCGGCGACCTGCCGCAATGGGTTTCAGTCACGCCGAAACGAGTTCAACCTGTACGACGGCTCATGCCACATCCGACCGGGAGAGCCGACGACATATTCTGCATACTACAATAAGGGGTTCTACAACTCCTTGGTGGACGTGTACCGATGGGATCATGGCGGACGGTATATCAAGGAGGTTTGGAAACTGACGCTGCGCGAGGTGTTTGGAAAAGGGACAGCAGATGGACTCACCGACTACTACACCGGAACAAACGACAACGCCGCAACGCCTACTGCGATTTCAACCTATGTTGGTTATCCGCCGCTCCAATCATGGAGCCACTTCAACCCGATGGGCGGTGACAAGTACACATTCAAGCGCGTGGTGAAGGCCGAGCTAATGACCAGCGATATCACGGGAGACTACGACGTGAGCTCACGCGGAACATTTGTCACCGAGGCGGATTCAAAAGCAGACGCCACATAGGCACAATATGGACGACCAATTCAAGGACATCACGTCTCTGCCGGGATTCCGCGAGGCGGTGCGCGAAACCGTTCTCGATCTCATGCGGTTTTCTCAGTCCGCGGATGGGTTGTCCGACATTCTTTCCGGAGAGGCGTTCGTCGGCGCGCAGAACCGACCGCGGCCTTCGGACTCAAAAGTGCAGTTCGACAAGACTGACACGCGCGTCCCGCAGTTGATCCGCTTCCGTAAGCCAGCGTCCGGCGGGGCGAACACGTCTTTCGACATCTGTATCCCAGGCAGCAGCGGGGGCGGAGATAACACGGTTGGGCAGTTGTCGTTTGTTACGCAAAATGGGCTTGTTGTGCCAATCGCACCGGGCGAGCTTGCGTGTGTGGACAACGGGCCGTGGTGGACGATCAAGAACGTGCTGGGAACGCCATCCGCGCAGGTCACGGCGATTTGGATATGTGCCGTTCCGGATCAGGGTGGAACGTCTCCAGGTGAATGGCCGGTGTCGCCAACGGTGGACAACCACGTCGGAATGAAGTTCTTTGGATCACAGCCGACAACAATCTCTCCGCCAGTCGGTGGAGCCGGAATCGGGGCAAGGTTCGGGTTGCAGTGGAAGATTGCCCAGATTGACACGGCGTCGGTGAAGATTAGCGGAACTCCGACAGACGTGAACATGGTTCCATCGCAGATCGACGCCGGACAGCGCGCGCAGACCGCGACCATGGGAGATGCGGACCCTGACCCTGCGCTGACTCCGGTTGTCAGCCAGTCGATTGTGACGTACTCGGGAAAGCCTGGCGTGTTGCAGATTAACAACTGGAACATGACGCCGGTCGACAATGACCCGGCCAAGCCCATGCTGGTGAACGTCGGCGGCGTCGCGCAGATGATGAAGCAGCAGACCGGCGGAGACATCACCCCTACAGATCCAAGCACGGCGGTTGTTACGCTTGGACCGCACGACGCGGGGGATGCTGCGCTTGGAGACGCTGGAGCAACGTGCGACGGGACAAACGGGATAAAGATCAGTGTGGTTACAGGTGTGGTTTACACCCCGTCCAGAGATCACGTTCTTTACTTCTATCGGCGCGACTTCATTTTTACAGCAAAAGGAAGGCTCTATAAAGTCGGCGCAGAAACCCGCGTCGACGTCAACAGTCTTGTGGAAATCTAATGGACAATGACATTGGAAGAGATTGCGAGCACTACGGCTTCCAAGGCGGCATATCTGCCGGGGACGGTGCGCATTACCATTACCACGCGGGAACAAACAATCTTCTGTTTCGCGGGGACGGCAAGGACATTGTGCGCTGCCATCCAGCATCGCTCACGGTGACGCTGGCGGGTAAGTTCGGGGTGCAGGTCGGCGGGTGGAATTTTTCAGGCGCGTACACCCTGGGATACGACACGACCGCAGCGAGCGTATACAATGGGGCAACCGCAATTCCATTCCAAAAGTCTCTGTACTCGCACGGATACGGGTTTGGCGACCAGTGGGACGCGCGGGGAATCTCGCTCTACCGCAATGGCGCCGGCGTTTATTTCGTGCAAGTGGCTTGGGTAATAGTAAGACCACCACACAGCGGCACATGGGAGTTGTTGAGTTGCTGGACGCTGACCAATCCCTCGGGGCCGATTGGCACGTACGCACAGCACGGCACGTTCAGCTACAACTGTCCTACAGGCACGTCTGACGGGATAACGGGTATTGTGGTGTCCGCGTGACCGATTTGACTTAACCTCTCACCCTGTGCTACACTGATCGCATTGAGCGGTGATAAGGAGAGTGACATGTCTGATAATGTTGTCTTCGCAAACCCCAGAATCCGGTTGCCGATTTCGCTGTTGAATCCCGTAATGGACGATGTGACAAGGGATGAAACTACCGAAAAAACCAATCCCCTTGCTCCTCCGTTGCTTCGCCCGCGTGATTTCACCGAGGCGGCTTCGACTCTTGAGGGAAACACGAAAGACACAATCACGCCGATAATGGAGTCCGGAATACACAGGTTTATCAGAGAATCCATCGACCAAGCAAAGCAGAATTTCACGCCATCGCGCGCGACGCCTGTTTCTGCCGCTTCGAAGTCGATTCTGCCGGCCGCTCCCACTGGTAACATTCCGCCTCCTGTTTCAGTCCAACCAGTCCCCGCCGCGACCTCCATCGCGCCGCCGCCTCCTTTGGTAGCTCCGGTCGCATCCACCGCGCCGAAGACCGCGCCGACTCCTTCCGCGGCTGCTGCGAAAGCGCAACCATCCATCTTCCTGCGTCAGGCGCGCGGTGCCATGACCATGCCGCGCACCGAAACCATCAACGAAATCGACCCGGCAACCGGAAAGCCTGCCAGCAGGATTGTGCAGGATGTTGTTCCTGCCGGGGTAAGTTCGCAGCGCGTTGACCAAGGCCAGATACCAGACACGGCCGCCGGACAACTGTTCCGCAAGGACATCGCCAACATGGGCGACAAGCCAAACGTCAAGGCGTCGTTTGACGCCACAACCGGGCGCAGCGTCGTCATCAGCGACCCGCTGAACCGCGCTGGTGGCATCCAGGGACAGAAGCCTCTCGAAGGTCAGGCCCGCGCAAACCTTCTGGACCGTGTTGGCGGTGGCGGCGTTCTGAGGTCCGATCAGAACGAGGTGGACCTTCTGAGCCGAATGCGTCGAGAAGGCGCACCTGGCTCCAGAGGAACATTCGATGTTCAGCGGCAGAATGCTGGAACCGTCGGAACAGCCGAGGAGAGGAACCGATACGTCGAAGCCGGTCGGCAGATTGCAGACGACCAGACTGCCAGGCAAACGTCTCTCATCGGAGCACAGGGCAAGGCTGCCCGAGGTGTTGAGGCTGAGAGAACCGCCGGAGCGACAGCCGAGCGCGACGCCGCGCGGACATATCGTCAAACCGAGCAGGAAGCGCGGCGAGACGAACGGCGATCCGAGATCGAAGAGCGTGGACGAATTCAGGCGGAAATGAAGAAGGACTCCGCCCTCGACAAGGCAACCAGCGAATCCGCGCGCAGATCAGACGCCATGTTCAAAGAAGCAGAGATCCGCGCCGAGAAGGGCGATGGGCTTGGAGCCCTGCCGCAAATGATCGACATTGCGAACGCCTCCGCCGCAGACAAGAACCTCGACCCGAACATCAAGGACTACTACGTCCTACGGGCAAACACAATCGCCCAGGAGCAGGCGCGAATGCTGGCACCGAAGCTGACCGGAGAAAAGCTGGTCGCACTGCGCAATGCGCTGTTGAAGTTCAAGGGAGATGTGAACGCGCCCGAAGTCAAGGCGTTGATCGCGTCCGGCAAATAGGAGTTGTGCCATGCCGGATGGAATCTACGACTTCACGGGCGAAGGCGACGCAGCGGTTCATGGTTCGACCATACCGCCTCCCGTTTCTCCAAACCCCATTGCGAACCAGACACCGAGAAAGCCGATCGCGAAGCGCGTGTCGGTGTCCGATGGTGCATACGACTTCACGCAAGACGCTCTCGCCGAACCATCGGCCGCGGCAGAGGATACGCCGCAGGCTGTCGATCAACCGTCCGGACTGAAACCGGAAGGCACGGTAGCGTCCTTCGCCCGTGCGGCTGTTCCGAAGATCATTCCCGGCGTCATGGGGCTTGTCGGCGGCGTGGTGGGTGGCGCCGCCGGCGCACTGGTGGTCGGAGCGGAACCGGTTACGATACCGGCCGGCGCCATCGCCGGCGGCATAGCGGCCGAGTCGCAGGGTGGGAAGGTCAACAAGTGGCTGGCGTCGATGTTGTTCACGCCCGAGCATATCGCCGCGTACAACGCCCAGAACGAGGCGAACGCAGCAGCGCGACCATTGACAACCGCTGCTGGCGAGATGGCCGGCGGAACTGCCTCCATGTTTACCGGAAGCGGAGCGGCACGCTCCATTCCGGGGCTGGTGCGAGCCGCGAAACTGTCTGAAGAAGCGATAAAAGCCGGAAAAACGGCGGCCGAGGCCAAGCAGGTTTACGACAAAGCGGCCGGAGGAGCACGGGTTGGCGGCGCATTGCTGGAGACCGGCGTAGCCGGCGCGGTGATGACCGGCGGCGCCGAGGCCCAAAATCCAGACGCGACGCTGTACTCCACCACAAAAGCCGCCATCCAGGGCGGCGTGACCATGGCCCCGCTGGCATTCGTTCCGCACGCCAAGAGCATCTTGGGCTCGCTTGGGTGGAGGGCGCCGACGGATGCCGCGATTCTGGCAGTCAACAACGCTCTTTGGGATCATTTTGTCAACGGCGCACCGCTGAACCCGCGCGAGATCGCCAGGCAGGCCGGGAAGGACTGGCCCACGTTCATGGTGATGAACGCCATCGTGGGCGTTTTCGGGCGCATGCCGTTGCTGCCGCGGGCCGCGAAGGCGTTGCAGGATGCCAAGACCCCGGCGGATGTGCTGGCGAACCCAGCGGACGTGCATACCGTGCTGGCGCAAGCAGAGACGCAGCCAGCGGTTGAACCCGTGGCCGTTCCTAAGACCGTCAAGAAGACGACACAGAAGCCGCCGGAACCGCCCGTTACCGAACCCGCCGCCGTCGTGCCGCCGGAACCGCAAAAGCCCGCTGGCGAGGCGCGTGGTGAGCCAGTGAAGGCGGAAACGGCACCCGGCGACACCGTTGTGCGACCCGTGGTCGAGTTTGATGGCAAGAAGTACTACGGGCTGGAGAGCGACGAGCATGCCGACATCATCCGAGACGCGAACAAGGCTGGCGCGAAGATCCCGGCGGACGACGTGGCCAACGAGAAGTTTCGCAAGTTTGAGACGGCTGGCGGTGTAGTTGTGGACCGGGAGAAGGCCGCCGAGATGATGGGCGAGAGTGCGCCGCTGCATAGCGCACGGTTCTGGGAGATGAAGCAGGAGCAGGCCAAGCCAGCCGACAAACCGATTTCCACCCCGCCCCCTGTCGCCGCAACGCCACCCGCGGTCCCTCCTCCCGCGGGCGCGGCGCAGGGGGCTTCTGTTAAACGCAAGAGGCTGGTCGGGAAGAGTGAGGCGGGGAAACCAGCCGAGCCTCAAGAAGGCAACCCCGATGGCGTGAACCCGGTCCCTGGTACTGTATTTCTTACCGCCACCGGGCGCAAGATGTCATCCGCGCCCATACAGGGAACAACAAACACTGACCGAATGGCGCACATCAACAACGAGCGGATAAACTCGTGGCTGATCGAGAACGCAATCGCGGAGGCGGATTCCCGCGGAGACGAATTCAACGGCGGAAACTTCAAGAGGATGAATGTCAAGAAGTTGTCCCGTGCAGATGTCGAAGCATTGAACATGTACCTTTGGGACAAGGAGCTTGCGCCGAAAACAGTTCAGCGTCCAGTACTTACGGACCTCGCCAAGAAGGAACCCGCCAATGCCGCACCCGCATCCCCGCGAGTGGAACCTGACGCCGCCGCGACTCGCCCGGATGCAGGCGGAGATGGACGCGCAGAAGGCGAGAAGGTTGCCAAGGGTGAAGGCGCGAAAGGCGAACGTGACTACAAAATCTCGATCATGGGTCCGAACGGGAAGCGCATCTTCTCACCCGTGAAGGGGAAACCGTTTTCCGTTCCTGAAGCGCCGTGGGCCACCACCTTGTTCATTCACAAGGCGGACCGGGATAAGGGTTGGGTTGTTTCGGATTCCGTCACGGGGATGGCTTTGACGCGGACGCAATTTCCGAAACAGGCAGACGCGGCTGACTTCTTGAAGACCATGCTGCCGAAAGTCGGGCAGGCGGAGTTCGAGAAGAAGCAGCGCGAGAACGCCATTCCAGAGAACCTTGACGCCAAGGGCCGCGCCCCCGAGCGGCTCGAATCTTTGAAGAAGGTGAACGCCGCCGTTAAGGCAGCGACCGCTGGCGGTGAGGCGATGATGCCAGCCGCCGAGAAGCCCGTCACGCGCAAGCCGCTACCGAAGCAGAATCGCGTGGCGAAGGCGAAAACCCCGAAGGTTGACATAATCACGCCGGAGATTTCGACTACCATTGGAACGTATGGCGTCGATATAGAGCCTCTGTCCGTTCTCCCGAAAGACGGACTCGACGCCTTTGTGTCGCGCAACGTGCGCCCGTTGGCACAGCACATGGATGCGTATGATCGGAAGCGCGGGATACTGGGTACGATCAATCACGGAATGGCGATCAAGAAGCTCGAAAACGCATACAGAGATAAGCTGGAAGAGAGCAAGACCGACGAAACGGCCGTCGCCAAGCCCGCCACACTTCGCGTGATGATGGGCGGGCGCGAGTTCGGCCGCGTCTCCACGTTCCAGGAGGCGTCCGAGAAGTGGAGCAAGGCGCGTGACCAGATGGGCGTCGGCGCCAGAGATGTTCCTCCGATAGAACTGTTCGACGCCGACGGTAAGGTGGTTGCCCACATCGCCTACAACGGCCGCGTGTTCGAGGGTCCGGCGATCTACAGCAGCAAGGACGTGTCGCCCCGCCTGCTGTACGAGAACCAGCGCCCGCTGCCCGAGGAGTCGGGTCTGCGGCAGCCCAAGATGGCCCCCGAGGCGATGGCGGCGCGGGCCGAGGCGGATGCGGCGGCGCTGAGCGCCCCGGAGCGCGGCAAGCTGAAGAAGCAGGGAGAGGCGAGGGGTGCCGCGCCCGCTACGCCCGACACGCCCATGATGCGCATTTGGCGTCAGGTGCGCGAGCAGACGCCAGCCGACCATGTTGTGCTACTTCGCATAGGCGACTTCTATGAGGCGTTCTTTGACGACGCCAAGGCGTTGTCGGAAGGCGCGGGCGTGGCGTTGACGAAGCGCAACGGAGTCCCGATGGCGGGCGTGCCGTATCATTCGGCAGAATCGTACCTCAAGAAAATGGTGGCCGCCGGAAAGAAAGTGGCACTAGTAGACCGACAAGCCGATGTCGCAGACGGCGCAAAGGGTATAGTGCGCAATGGTCCGTCCGCCGCACGCGAGCCGTGGGAAATGACGCGGGCGGAGTACACGGAAAGCGTGGCCAGCAAGTTCACGCTTCCTCGCGGTTTCTCTATTCTGGACGCCATTGAGAAAAGCAACGCACGGAAGCCATACGACCCCGGTCTTCTGCATCCAGATGGCATTGAGAGCGTGCAAGAACTTGGGTTTGTGACCGGCGGCAAGAAACTGCGATTGACAGCAGAAGGGAGAAACGCACTCGATGAGGGGCGCAGAATAGAACGTGACGGTCGGTTGTCTTCTGGAAGCGCAAGCGATGAACATGTTTCGCTTGTTGAAAAGGCTCTCGCCGCTGGCCGCGACGTTCCCTCCGCCGTGCTGGCCGACTATCCGGAGTTGAAGACGAACGCCGACGCCATCAACGCCTTCCGTGACAAGGCCATGATCCCCGCCGACTGGACCGTCGAACGCACGGCAAGCGGATGGGTGGCGCAGTCGCCCGCACTGGACGGCGGCAAGGGCAAGATCGTCAGGACGTATGACGCCAACGGGAGGATGCAGAAGGAGATGGGCGTTGCCACGTCCAAGATCGCCCCCGCCGTGAAAGTCTCAACCGCGCCCGCCGCAACCCCGATGCAGCGCATTCCGAAGCGCAACGCGGCCAAAAACGCCGCCGCTGCCGCAGCCGAATCCGCCCGCGCCGAGTATTTCACCCCCGGCAACATCGTCGGCGGGTTGATGGGACACGACAAGGTTATCTCGTACCAGCCGACCGCAGACGGAAAGCCGTGGAGCGTCACCGTGCAGGCGGTTGTGAAGCGCGGCAGCGAGTGGATACGCGACCCGGCAGATATGCGGACGCGGACGCACATGACGGAACCGGACAAGGCTGAGATGGCGAAAGGGCCGGTTGTGAAGGCCGCCACCATTGAGATTGCAAAGAAGTATGGCGGGTTCCCGACAGAGGAGTTGCGTGCCAGGCGTGACGCTGTTCTTTCGCGAGGGTCAAAGTTTGAGCCGGAGAAGGCCGCACCTGAAGCAGCGACACCTGAAAAAGGCGTTCAAGACTTCGGAGAGATCAAGACCCGCGAGACCGACCGCGGCACGGCGATGTATGCCCGCGGTGCCACCGGCCCCGGTCTCGTCCGTCCCGACTTCGACGCCGCCGTTGCCAGCGAAACCAAGGGGATGAAGTTTGCAGGCGAGAACGTCACGGCCAGCGGCAAGGGCGAGGATGCTCCGGAGTGGGCGAAGAGGGGAGAGGGGCAGGCGGCGAAAGGAACCGTCACTCCCGAGCAGGATCGCGAGTACATGGCGCACGTTGCGGCGGGGCGCACGGAAGACGCGCAGAGGATGGTGGATGAGGCGGCGAGGGCGGCGGGGTACAACGTCGGACCGGTGTGGCATGGAGGAGCGGACGGCTTCACGGTATTCGACTGGGGCAAAATGGGGGCGCAAGGAACCACTGAAGGAAAGGGATTTTATTTTTCAAACGACAGAGAGTTGGCAAAGGGATACGCAGACCGTCACGGCGGCCGGCTCATGCGCGTTTTCTTGCGCGGCGGTAAGCGTCTTGACGGAAACAAGTTGACGTTCTCGAAGATCCAAATACGCCGCATTCTTCAAGAACTGCATCGTACGTCTGAAACGCAAGAAAAGGGCTCTAGTCCGCTTTGGAACTACGGAGACGTTGGATATGAAGGTCTTCCAAAGGTACTTGCCGAAGCATCCGATAACCTTTTCAAGTATTCGGAAGACGACGTTTCTTTGCTGAGTGGTATGGTGGGGGGAGGTGCCGATCCAGAATTAACATACGAAGCCGCTTTCAAGGTAACAGGAAAGACTGGCATCGAAGAGTCAGAAGCGTGGGGAAGGCCGGGGCATGAGATTCAAGTGGCTACAAGCCAAGCCAACGTGAAACTCGCCGACCCCATCACCCGCGACGACCAAGGCCGCGTAATCCCGCTTTCCGAACGGTTCAACCCGCAGTCGGGCGACATCCGTTTCATGCGTGACGCAGACGGCACTGTCCGCGCCCTGACCGTCGGCAACAAGTCCCATTTCTTCCTAGACCGCTACGACTCCTCCGAGCAGCTACGCGCCGACATCCGCGAAGAGGCCATGCACCGGGCCGTTAACGAAGTCGGCGGCGCTGGCTGGGCCAAGGCGTCACGCCAGGTGTACGGTGGCACGAAGGCGCTGATGATCGCCAACGAAATCAAGCGCAACTACGGATACGCGCCGGGGACAGAGGCGTTCAACCATGAACTTGTGGCCAAGATGGTCCGCGACGGCCAGCAGTCCGCGCCGATGTGGCGGCGGGTCGTGGACGCTGTTGTCGCGGCACTGCGGGGCGCCGGGCGCGGCCTGGGGCTGGACCTGAACATGAGTGACGCCGAGTTAAGAGACTTGGCGAATGGAATTTTGAGGGCGAAGGAACGGCAGATACAACAACCAACCCAAACGGGAGAGTTATCAAATGAGCAAGAAACAGGAATCAGATCAAGAGATTCTGGACAAGGCGTCAACGCATATAAACGGGGCGTTCTCGGATATGAAGCGCAGGGGGCGGGAGTATCGCGGAGGATGCCTGACGATGTATTTACGGGATTACGACGAGCGCAAGAAGACGGGGGCGCTGCCTCCGATACTCGGATAGCCGGAGAGCGCAGAATACAAGGCGTATCAGCGCAAGATACGGATAGCCAACTTTCTGTTTTGGGTAGAGATGGTGGGTTACGGAAGTTGGTATCACTGGCAGGCAAAGGCGCGGAAAATGGGGTTGTGGCCGAAGTGGATGGGAAAAATCGTCAGGATGCCGGTGCAAATGATGGCGAGGTTGCTGGACGTGGAAGTTCCGTAATCCGCCTCGCCACCCGTGCCCTGTCCGCCGTCCGCAGTTCCCCCGGCGAGTACAAGAACCTCCTCTCCTGGACCCGCGCCAACTACGGCGACTCCTACGACCCCGCGTTGAGCGACCACGAGAACGCGGCGCGTGCGCTGGCTGGGATCGGGAAGCGACCTGGCAATCTGCGCGGCGTGGCAGGCGTGGCGTTCCAGCGGTTCAGGACGGCGATGGATAAGTCCTTAAAGTTTGGCACAGATGAAGAAAGCAAAAAACAAACCTACAAGGGAGTTATTTATGAAGGCGAAGGATCAGAGGCGAAGGTGTTGCAGAGAGTGTCCGAAGAAGCTACGCGCAAAATGGGAACCCCCGTCACCCTCGTTCCAGTCCGGAGGGATTCCCTTATGTTTGGAGACGCCGGATTGGGTGTTCTGTCTGAAATGGAACGTGTGTTCGGCAAACAAATCATCTTTGCACGCGAAACACAGGAACGAAAAAGCAAAACAAGCGGGTTTAGTTCTGAGAGTTATAACGACGCCTTGATTGTTAATGCCGATACGCCACGCCCGCACTTGCAGGTTGTAGGGCACGAACTGCTACACTCCATGCAGCGCGACGCTCCAGACCTATACAATCAATTCATCAAGGCGATCGAACCCGAATACAAGAACCTGCCGTTGATAGAAGAGAACGTGAGGAAAATAAACGCGACGGGCGGCGCGCAAACAACTATGGACGAGGAAATGGGAGAGTTGCCAGCGAATATCATGGGTAGTGAAATGTTGCGCCCAGAGTTGTGGGACAAACTAAAAGTCCGCAATCCTTCCATATTTGGAAAAGTGGCGGATTACGCCGTTCGCTGGATGGGGCAACTCAAGGATAGTGTTCGGGATTTTCTTGCCAAGAGGCCGCACGCGCAATGGTTCATTAACGACATCGACGCTACGAGAAATCATATAGCAGCGCTCCTTTCTGATTACGGCGAGCGTCGTCAACTGATGAAACGCACAGAGACAGCGCAGGGGCGAGTTCCAATAGTTACGCTGGCCGGCAATATGACGTTGCGCACGGCACCAGACACCCCCCGCCAGCGGGAGATGGACAAGGCCATTGCGGAGGTCAGCACACCGGCAGAGACGACGACAGCGCCCGCCATCCCCGAGCACGCGCCCGAAGTCTCCGGCACCACCTGGCACGACGTGCGCCGAGATCCCGGCAAAGAGTTCAGCATCCGCGATAAGCCAGCGTACGAATCCGAGCGGGAGTTCCTCGACGACTACCGCGAAAATGGGAAGCACGACGCGGGCGAAACCGTTTCGGAATTCCTTGCGCGTCGCTTCTGCGGCGGGAGGAGTGCGTAATGGACCTGTCAAAGAAATCCGTCCTCGTCATCGCGCATGGCCTGTACTGCGAATTCGCCATCACCCTCGCCCGCGAGTTCGGCAAGGTGTATTTCTGCCCGTGGTCGATCACTGACTACCCGCAAATGGAAAAGAAGCTCCTCGGAACCGGCATGGAGGGGCTTGAAGTCATTGCCGATCCCGACGACATCGACCCCGACAAGGTGGACTTGTTCTGCTTCCCCGGCATCGGGCGCGCTGGCATGCAACGCCGGTTGCGCCGTGAGGGCCGGTTGGTGTTCGGCACCGGCGCGGGAGACGAACTCGAAATCGACCGCGCATCCGCGCAGCGCCACATGCGCGCCCTGGGCCTGCCGACAAACCCGTTTGACGAAGTGACCGGCATGGAAGAGCTTCGCAAGTACCTGAAGTCGCACCCCGACGTGTTCGTCAAGATCGAGGACGGGTGGCGCGGGAACTTCGAGAGCGTGTACGCTAGGGACTACGAGACCGTCGAGACCGAGCTTGACCGGCTGGCGCTGGAAATCGGCCCGTTCAAGTACATCGTCAAGTTCATCTGCGAGAAGCCGCTGAAGAACAAGACCGAGGTGGGGTTGGACCTGTTGACGGTGGACGGCAAGTTCCCGGCATCCACGTTCGGCGGTATCGAGATCAAGGATTGCGGGTTCGCCGGGTGTTTCCAGCCATGGGACGACTTCCCGGCGCCCGTTCGCCTGCCATTCGAGACCATGGCGCCGACGCTGGCGCGGTACAAGTATCGGTCGTTTCTGAGCAGTGAGAGCCGTATCGGGAAGGACAAGAAGCCATTCACAATCGACTGGACCTGCCGCCTGCCATCGCCACCGCATGAAATCTTCATCGAACTGGACAAGGCGTTGCCGCAGCGCGTGTGGGCGGCCGCAAGCGGGGAGATGCTAGATCCCAAGCCGCTGGCCAAGTACGGCGCGTGCGCCATGATAAAGAGCGGCGAGGCGGACAAGATCGCGCACCACTGCATTCAGTTCCCGGACAAGTACCGGGCGAACGTGAAGATCCACTACCCGGTCAAGATCGAAGGCAAGTATTATGCCTGCACGAATGGCATCCTTGGCGCGGTCATCGGGTGGGGCGATTCGCTAAAGGCCGCCCGCGAAATGGTCAAGGAGGTCGCCGGTGAGGTCCAAGGGCACAAGCTGCACATCAATGTTGAATCGCTCGACAAGGCCGAGGCCGAGATTGAGAAGGCGGAAGAGTACGGTATCGGGATGTTTCCGAAGGGATAACGCCGTTGCGCGGGCGCGGGCCGAGTGGAGCGGCGGCGCGGATGCAGTGTACGACGAAACTGATTTCAGACCGAGGTGAACAATGGCCATCTCCTGCCCAAACAAAGGACACCCAGACTGGAAGCGCCTGGTCGATTCTCTCCGCAAGGACCACGGAGACAAGGCCGACGAGATGGCCGAGGTTGCGTTCCACCGCGCGGGCGAGATCCCGACTCCGGAGCGGGCACGGGAACTGCTGGGAAATAAGAGCAACATCATTTCCAAGGCCAAAAACCTTGTGACGAACTTTGCCAAAGAGTCATGGGACAGCTTGCAAAAGACATGGTATCCAGAAGGGCGCGGAAAGTTCGCAGACTTGGCCGCTACCACCATGCGCGAGCAAATGGGCACGGCCAACGTGATGAACGAGTCTGGCATTCGAACAATTGACAGGACGCTGCGCGAAGTACACAAGAATGACACCCACTGGGCACGCGCAATGGACCGTGTTGTCGCCATTGGAAAGAGCATGGCTGATGTGGTATTCCGAAATCACACGGACGCTGATAATGTCAGGTGGATGCGATGGGATGATTCAGGCGTCAAACCGGATGGATGGGAGCCGTCCGCAGACGAGAAGGCGATTCGGGAAATCACACACCCAATCGATATCCAGAAGGTTCGTGCAGTTCAAGAACTGGGAACGGGCAAACTGGATGAAGCCAGGGAAAATCATTTCCGTCACTTTTGGGAGCGATCAAGCGTGCGCGCGTTCTCACAGGCCATTGGAGAGGCTTTTGAAAAGAAGGTCGGCGGTGATGAAACTGACCTGAACAAGTGGACAGCAGAGGCAAGGGCGTGGGTAAAGGCGCGTGTGCTGGATCTTCTCGACAAGGGCGGCGGCAGTGATAAAGACCATCTCGACAAGTTCTTTTCCTCTCCACGTCCGTTCCTGAAAGAGCCGGGAGCGTTCAAGAAGCGCGTGTTTGAAGATATGCAAACGGGACTGGACTTTGGATTAACTCCTGTTTCATACAACCCATTGGATGCCAAGGTTAGCCATTGGCAGGAACTGGATAAGTATATCATCAGCCATACGGCAAAGAACGTGCTGGCAAAAAACGGTGGCGCCAAGTTTGTTCTACTGGGTGAAGATGGACCGGCCAACATGCAGCCAATGTCAAACGGTGTGGTATGGGAACCGTTTGTGTTTGATAAGGAAAACGGCAAAGGCGAAGAAACCAAGCGGATAAAGGGAACGTGGTGGGTTGAGAAGACCGCAGGTCAAGTTATCGAAAACTACCTTTCTCGCGGCCTGAACGACAAGCCGTTTTTCAAAGCGTACATGGGCGCGGCAAACTGGCTAAATGCGTTTCAGTTGGGCGGAATCATGCCTGTTTTTCATGCTAGTTTCGAAGCGATGGAAACGGCGATATCATCCGGGGCGCGTGGATTCAAAGCCATATCCGAAGGCAGCGCACACGCACACGCCGGACGAAACGACGAATCAAGGGCATCATTCAAGGAAGCTATGACGCGGTTCAAAGATGTTCCTGCGTCCGCAGTTCAAGCATTTAACCGTGGCAACGAGTACATGAAAGCCATATCCGGTGATCCGGCCGCGGCGGGATGGGCTAAGCGCATCATCCCGTGGGTTCAGATGGCAGGTGGATCGACCATGCTGGACCGCCGTTTGTACGCCACATCAACGGAAAACACGTTCAAGCTGTGGAAAGACGGGCATTATCTGCAAGCGGCGCTGACATCCCCCTTTTCGTTTGTAGAACAGAGTAGTCGCCCAATCATGGAGGGCATGGTGCCGCGCATGAAGATCGGCGTGTTCTCTACGCTGATGGAAGACTTCACGCGCAAGAACCCGAACGCAACACACGAGGAAACTGTTGCGGCAGCGCAGCACAACTGGAACATTCTGGATGAACGGTTGGGGCAGGTAATCTACAAACGCCTGTTTATGAACAACGTGGCCAAGAATCTTGCGCAGGCACTTATCCGTGCGCCTGGCTGGACCGGAGGGACGATACTTCAGGTTGGGCGTGGTCTCGTTGACATAGGAAAATACGGCAACGATTACAGGAAAGACCCCAAGACTGCCGTGCTTACCGACCGGGCGGCATACACCCTGTCTCTGATCGCCACAACTGCGGTTGCCAACGGCATCCTGACGGCGCTCTTCACCGGCGAGCAGCCAGACCATCACGACCTGCTGGCGTTCCGCACCGGAGAGAAGGACGAGCTCGGCAACCCGATTCGGTTCATGCTGCCATCGTACATGAAGGATCTGTACGCTTGGTCACACCAGTTCTTACAGACGGCCAAGAACAAGATGCACCCCATGTTATCTTTGCTTTCCGAATTTAAGGAAAACAAGGATTACTACGGGGCTGAAATCCGGCACCCCGGCGATGATCCATTGATGCAGTTTTTTGAAATGGCAGGCCACACGATTAAAGCGTTTGAGCCATTTTCGGTGCGTGGCTTCCAGAAGGTATCCGAGCGATCAGGTACGCCTCTCGAACACGTCCTGCCCCTTGTCGGCATCATGCCCGCCCCGGCGCTGATGACCATGAGTCCGGCGCAACGGGCGGCATCCGCGCTGTCGCAGAACCGCACGCAGACTGCCGAACAGTTCGACCGCAGGCAGATCAAGAAGCGCGTCGAGTCTGCCGAGGCTCGCCAAGGCCCGACCGCCGTACAGCAGGCCGTTCAGTCCGGCGAGATCGGCCAGCAGACCGGGCGCGACATCCTTAAAGACGCGAAGACGCCGCCGATACTTCGCGCCACCCGCAACCTCGACGTGGGCGGATTGGTTGAGGTATGGGACAAGGCCAGCGACGAAGAGAAGCGGTTGCTGCGGCCGAGAATTGTCATGGGGTGGATGCGGTACAGGAACACACATGGCGCAGAGGATGCCGCCGACATGCGGAAACGGTTGAAGGATCGCGGGCTGGCGCAATAGCCCTTGCGCCACGCGCCGCGACGCGCTACAGTTCTTTCAACACGCGCCTGACCGCTTGCCTCGGGCAATGGCAATCAAGGGCGAGTTTCTCTTTGAAGGAGGTCCGCATGAAGTAACACCCGACACCTTCCCAAGAGTCCCCCGAATCGCGGTAACAGGCGGATCGGGGGCTTTTTCGTGCCGTGAAATATGCTGTTTACTTCTTCCAAGGCCCTTGGTACAGTGCTGCCATTCAAGCCAAGAAAGGGCAGATGTGAAACTCGCAAATGACGTTCGCAACTTCTTCGCCGCGCATGGCAGCACGGGCGGCAAGTCAAAATCGCAGGACAAGCGTGACGCGGCAGTCAAGAACCTGGAACGCGCCCGAGCAAAGAGGCGTTCGCAACAGACCGAGTGCCAGCGCACGATGGCTGCAAAGCGCCGCCGCAACATGCTGCCCAAGTCTCACGCGAGCAACGGGCGCAACGAGCGGAGGGCCGGGACGTGACCATGGATCGCAAACAGGTCAAGATAAACACCCTGCTAGAAACATTCGATGGCCCAGAGCAACGTCGGTGTTTGGAACAGTCGATGGCGGAACTTGCCGACGACGCCCAAGAATGCGGTAACGGAAAGACGTGCAAGACGTGCAACGGCAAGGGGTTCGTGTACATCGACGCCGGTATCCGACCGAACACCGAATGCCAGGAGGAGCCAGAGAAAGAAGACTGTCCAAGTTGTGTTGCGAACGCCCCGGCTGAGGCGCGGCGTAGCCGTAGCATCCAGCCGGGGCGTTGGAACTCAGGAGGAAACCCATGACCGTTGACGAATTGGTGCAGGCCATCCGCGACAACTTCAAGCAGCGCATCGAGCGCAAGACCGGATGGGGCAAGAACGAGATCATCACGGAACTCGACGCCGCGACGGTGGAAGAGGCCATGAAGGCGCTCAAGCCGTTTGTGGGTAGTTCCAACGCTGGCGGTCAGATTTCGCCGGCTTCCGGCGGTAATCTGGACCGCTTGGTTGGCAGTTCCGAATCGAAAGGAGAATGACCGATGGCATACACACCGAACATTGCGAGGATCGAAGACGACGGATCGGAAACGCCAATGACGTTGAGCGCAAAGGCGTGCGAGTGGAAGCGCGACGGAGACGGGGGGTACTACGTCAAGTGCGGTGACTTCCGCGTGAAGAGGCCGCGCCAGCAGGACTTTGACGAGGACGGCATGGCGCACAACTTCGCGTATTGCCCGTACTGCGGCGGCAGGCTGACGATGACGGACCACGTTCGCGCACCTGCCAACACGAACATGAGGCTTGAGGAACGGAGCGCAAAAGAGAGTTGACATCCGTGTGAGTTGTGCTTGGTAATCGCGTTGAACATCAACACCCGCTTGCACCGGGAGAAAGGACAGACGACATGAACACGCACAACTTGCCGCCCGCCAGTGGGTATTCCGATCAGCCGCAAGGCGAAGTCTGTCCACCCGTGCAAACTGGCGGTGCGGCTTCTTCTGCATCCGGCATTTACTACATCCAGTTTGCGCCAAGTCCGAAAATCTACATCGGGCAAAGCACCGACCTTCCGAAACGCAAGCGCGCACATCTCTGCATGTTGCGGACAAACACGCATCACAACCCGCATTTGCAGGCCGCCTTCAATCTGTACGGAGAATCTTCCTTCAGGTTTGGGGTCTTAGACCCTGTTAACGCCAGCGACATGGATGCCAACGAAAGATACTGGATATGGCACTTCCAATCTGCCGACCGCCGACATGGGTACAACTTGGATTATGGGGGTCAGGCCGAAAAGAGAAGGTCCCTTGAGACACGCAAGAAGATTGCGGCGTTGCAGACTGGACGACCTCTTTCGGATCGGCACAGGGCGAGCATCGCTCGCGCAAAGACCGGCACGATGTTGTCTCAAGAACACAGAGAGAGAATTGGACGCGCACACAAAGGCAAGAAACGCAGCCGAGATGCGGTTGCAAGAATGTCAGCGGCGCAGTCCCGAAGGCAAGCAATCGCACGCACACAGAAGGGAAAAGCGGAGTGACGAATAGCCTCCATGCAAGACCTGCGTCAGGCGCTTGAAACTTTTCCGAAAATTCCAGTTGACGCCAAACCAAAAACCTGAAATACTCTCGAACCGTGACGGGCAATCCGTCCGGCGCTGACCCCGCCGACAAAAGCAAGGATACAAATGCAACTCTCCGCACCAGTCCAACATGTTCGCTTTTCGGCGCGCCTATCGCGCCGTCCTTGCGGGTCCGGCGTGTTGGCTGGTGCGGGTTCTTTTGAGGTATAGACGTGAATGGAATCAAATTCACCGACTTCGAGTCCATGGCGAACGAGATGAATACACCCGTGAGCCGAACCGTGTCACAGGTCACGGGCCGCCGCGTTGATAAGACGCTTCGCGACCTCGGATGCGGGAAAGTGTTGGTGCAGTTCGAGGGGCGACACGGGATCGCGATAGCCAACAAGGTAGATCTGAAAACGGTTGAAGTGCGGGACTGAGATTTCTGTTTTGTAACAAACCAACCAACCCATAAGGGGAAGAACATGAAAGCAGAACAAAAAGAAACAGCATCCGTCGTGCTGCGCAAGAACACGCCGATGCCGATTGCGACAATCGCAGACATGCAGGCGGTTGGAACCGCAATCGCGCAGTCTGGAATGTTCGGCATCACCAACGCTGGCGCCGGACTCGTGATCGCGATGACTTGTCACAGCCAGAACATTTCGCTTCTGGAATTCGCACGCACATATCACATCATCAACGGTCGCCCATCCATGCGATCCGACGCCATGTTGGCGGAGTTTCGCAAACGCGGGGGCAAGTACGTAATCGCCGAGAACAGCGTCACGCGCGCGGCGGCAGACTTTGAGTTCGAGGGCCAGAAGTTTTCTGGCGCGTACACCATGGAAGACGCAGAGCGCAGCGGGGACTGCTTCGACAAAGACGGCAAGACCCTTAAACACAACTGGCTGCACCGCGCCGAAAACATGTTGTGGGCGCGCATGGTCAGTCGCACGGTGCGAATCCTGTGTCCTGAGATCGTCGCTGGAATCTACACCCCTGAAGAGGTTGAGGACTTCCACGGTCCTGACAACGCGCGCGTGGTGCGTCCGATTCCGGTTGCGGAGGCGACTGAGCGTGCGGCGAGCGTGGTGTTGGAGCCGGAGGTTATTCCAGACTTCACTAAGCACCCGGCGCTGAACGTCAACTTCGAGACACTGACAAACGAAGACCTCAAGAACGCATGGGACGACCCGTGCATTACCGAAGATCACCGCAAGGCCATCTCCGCCGTCGTCGAAGCGCGGCTCCAGAAAGAAGGTAAGGCGTGAGCACGATCCGTGTAACAAAACTGACGGTTCGCAACCTCGGTCCTATCGCCGACGCCGAAATTGACCTTGCCGGAAAGCCACTGGTCATATTCTACGGCGAAGTGCGACAAGGAAAAACGACTCTGCTAAACGCCGTGCGCTGGGCGATGGGCGGCGCGTTCCCCGACGACATCATCCGTCACGGGTGCGACGAGGCGCTTGCTCGCCTGGACTTCACCGAGAACGGCGTTGCTGGCTGGGCTTCGCGATCTTGGTACAAATCGGCAAAGGGCGGAACGCTCAAGGCCCGCGAGCAGGAGTTCGTTCGCGGCGGAGCGAAGATCAAGGGCAGGGTCGCTGACGCCGTAAAGGCGCTGCTGAATCCGTTCCAGTTGAAGCAATCGTACTTCGCCGACATGGGGGATACCGAGCGCCGCAAGTTCATGGCAGAGTTGTTCGGCGCGGAAGATCCTGCGCTGGACTCCGAATTGACGGCGCTTGAGAGCAAGGCCAAGGAGTTGCGGGCTGTGTTGACTGGGTTCGGAGAGATCGACTTGTCGGAGCCTGACCCGGTTCCTAACGTTGCCTCCGTCACAGCCGAACTACAGGCTGCGCGTAACGTATACGCCGATTCCGTGACGCTGGTTCAGAAGCTCAACCAGGCGGCGCTTGACCACAACGCGCAACGTCAACGCGGAAAAACCATGCTCGACCAGTGGGTTGTCGAGGCGTCCAAGCTCGAACAGCAGCTTGTCGATGTTAAGGGGAAGATCGAGCACGGAGACGCGTGGCTGAGCGATCCAGAAAACGCAGAGCGCCATACCGAGCCAATGCCGACTCCTCCAGATACTTCTGCGCTGGAATCAAAGTTGTCGGAAGTCGCCGCGCTGCGGGTTCGCCATGAGCAGCACGCGGCGAACAAGAAGCGCGCAGAACACCGCGACGCCAAGAGGGAAGAACTGTCGGCAGTCGAGACGCGCCAGAAAGAGTTGAAGGCCGCCAAGGTGTCCAAGCTGGCAGAAGTTGGGTCCAAGTCTGGCGTTCCTGGGCTGGAGTTCAAAGATGTCGGATTCGAGTACGAGGGAACCGACGCCGGGATGTTGTCGACGTCGCAGGTCATGCGCCTGTCGGATGCGTTGTCGGCCCTATACCCCGAAGGATTCGGTCTGTCGCTGATCGACCGCGGTGAATCCCTAGGAAAGTCCATCTTCGGACTGATCGAGCGCGCCACGGCAGAAGAGAAAACGATTCTCGCGACGGTCGTAGGAGAGAAGCCCGCAAAGACTCCCGACGGTGTTGGCGTGTTCGTTGTGGAAAACGGGAAGGTCTCGTAAAGATCAAAGCGCAGGTTCGCAGGACATGGTTTCGCGCTAATAGAGAAAGAACCGCCTGGCGCTGGCAGACCGCGCATTTCAAGTCTGCCGCATAGGATAGAAATAATGATTCTCGCACTCGACATCGAAACCATGGCAGACGCCGCACGCGTCGCCAACTTGCCGCCACCGGAGGCGCCGGGTCGTCTCGTTGACCCCGCCAAAATCAAGGCTGCTGTTGAGGCCGCCAAATCTAAGCAACTGGCACAGGCTGGTTTGTCGCCGATTACCGGACGTGTGGTTTGCGTTGGGATGGTGTACGATGTTGGCGATGCACGCAACCTTTCGTGCGTACTACCAGAAGCCACCGATGCGAACGAGTCCAAACTGTTGCAATTCGTTTTCGACGCGATCAGTAACCCAGAAACGCGCCTCGTCACCTTCAACGGCACGCACTTCGACCTT
Organism: uncultured Verrucomicrobiota bacterium; assembly: GCA_903825435.1. Classification (GTDB taxonomy): domain Bacteria; phylum Verrucomicrobiota; class Verrucomicrobiia; order Palsa-1439; family Palsa-1439; genus CAIKAP01. The sequence goes on along the minus strand of CAIKAP010000011.1, from coordinate 11,995 downwards.
CCGTTCATCTACCGCCGCGCCATGATGCTGGGAATCTCGCCCAAGCACTTTGGAGCCCCGCCGCTGACCACATGGACCAAGCGATACGGGAACGATCGCCACATCGACATGATGACCGTGTGGGCCGGTTCGGACCGCGTGGCCGACTTCGACAACCTGGACGACGTGGCGATGGCCCTGCTGGGAGAGACGCGGGCACCGGAAGAATACGAGAAGTTCCCCGAACTCATGGCGACGCAGGAGGGCCGCGACCACATCGCCGCCGCGTGCCTGCACCATGCGGAACTCACCTATCGGATATTCGAGCGGGCACAGGGATGCCTGTTCGCGTAACGCCAAGAGTGAGGCTTTGACATGAGCGAAGCGAATGGCAATAGCCTCCACTCTCTTGTTGGCCGTGTTTCCGCTCTCTACGTGCAGACCGGAGGGACTTACTTCGACTTGCCGCACGTTGACCCGTGGGACGAACGGAGAGACGCAAGGAAGTACGCTGGGCCGCATCCTGTGGTCGCGCATCCTCCGTGCCAGCGGTGGGGACGGTTCTGGTTTGGGTGTCCTCTGACCGTGAAGCGAACCGGAGTCCGCAAGAAGAAGGGCGACGACGGCGGATGCTTTGAGGCCGCGCTTGACGCTGTGCGACTGTGGGGCGGCATCCTGGAGCACCCGTGGGGGAGCCACGCATGGCAACACTTTGGCCTTGCCGTCCCACCGCGCTCGGGTGGGTGGATTGCCGCAGACAAATGGGGGTGGACGTGTTGCGTCGAACAGGGGCAATACGGCCACTATGCACGCAAGCCGACGCTCCTGTACGCGGTCGGAACCGATTTGCCGGAACTGCGATGGGGCAAGACCGAGGCGCGGCTTGACCCGGCAGTGGTGGCGAGGATGGGACTGAAGCGGGCGCAGCGGCTCGGGGAAGTCTGGGCGCGTGGTGGTGGGCAGAACAGCACGCCGCGCATACACACGCCGGATGAGTTCCGCGACCTGCTGGTGCGGATCGCTTGTACGGCCAACGCCCAAGCAGAGCGGCGCGTACCCGCGTCCGCTCCCGCGCTTGGTTCGCAGTCTCAATCGAACGGAACAACGAAAGGAACACCATGAGTAAGGGAAACATCGTATTTGCGTGCGGGGGAACGATTCACGCAGCGGACGTGACTACGAGTCCCGTGGGTTCGCGCCTTGTCGTCTTTTCGATGCCAAGTCACGGAGGCGACAGGCCGGTGCCATGCGCCAGGTATTTGGAGCGCGAAGGGATCGTAGGCAAGCCGGACCTGCGAATGAACTGCCTAATCATGTGCCCATGCACGGTGAAGGTCAGTGGTCGGAAACAACAGGCCGTGTTTTTCGAGGACGGCGCGCGCGGACGTATCGTGACGTGCAAAGTCGTGGCGCATGAACTCGATGATGATGTTGCTGCGAACGACAAGGCTCACGGGAGCGTATCCGCGTCCCGTGAAGCCTCTGGTTCGCAGGTCAGATCGGAGAAATGACAATGAAATTGCAAACCTACACCATCTCGGTCGAGCATGACATCGAGAACAACAAAATGCACATCCATCGGAAAAACGACGGTTTTTCGGCCATCGAACTTCTGGGGTTGTGCGCCATGATTCAGCACGAGGTGCTGGATCAAATGCGCGGGACCATTAAACCGCACACGATCACGCGGGAAGTTGTCAAAGACGAACCTGCGAACAACGTATTAGACCTACCGTGCAAGAAGTCATGAGTATGCGGCACAGGTGGACAAGGGAGCAGGCGCGCGCGGCAATCCGCGCGCGTTGGACGGGCGCACACGCGGGCCTGTCTCCGCGGCCACCTTCCACGCCGCTGGCCGGACGGCTGCTGCGGCAGGTGACCGTCGCCGATCTGCTGACCGGCGAGCGGCATACGCTGGATTACTATGGGACCACCCGCCTCAACTGCTACGACGTGCGCGTGGACGGCGCGCCGTGGCTGGTGTGCGGGTGGTCGCAGGCATTGGCTCTGGTTCGCAAGTCGTGCGTCCGCTTTGGACGCGAGAAGTAACACAACAACGGCGTGCGCCTCGCGCTACGCCACACAGAGGGAGAGACGCTATGTTCACAAAAGTAGGAGACATCAAGGTAAAGATCGTCGAGACCTGCCTTGCGGAGTGCAAGTTCGAGCAGGCGGCGTCGGCCGGAGGATTCGACGTGTGCCTGCGCGTGCAGGATGCCGACGGAGAGTCCGACTGGTGGCGCGGGGAGTTTTCCCCTAACTACGGCAAGGGAAAGATGGCCGACCGAACCCAGGCGCAGATCACCATGCAGGCGCTCGAAGGAATCGGATTCGCGGGCGGTCAGGATTTCAGCCGTCTTGACGAACTCGTCGGCAAGGAGACCGTCGCGCATGTCGAGGCCAGCGCCCCGAACGCAGAGGGGAAGGTATATCACAACGTCAAGTGGCTTGGGTCAGGTAGTTCCGCTCCCAAGGCCATCGACAAGGCCGAGGCGGCGCGACGCATGAAGGCGATCATGGCGCAGGCTGGTTCGGCGACCGCTACGGCAGCCGCAACGGCTGGTCACCCCGCCGCTGCCACGACGCAGCCGGCTGCTACCGCCGCACCCAAAGTCAAAAACCCGTTCCTATAGCCGAGGGACGGTTAATGCGCGACATCCGCGAACCGCTCCGCGTGCTGATCGACAGCCGAGAGCAATGTCCCTGGGCGTGGGAGCCGTGCGACGTGGTTTGCCGCGTCGCCGGTCTCTCGGCCGGGGACTACGCCCTCGAATCGGACACGGAGCGCGTTCGCGGCCGGGATCTTCTGGCCGTGCGGTTCGCGATCGAGCGCAAGAGCTTCGATGACTTCCTGGGGACCATCAGCACGGGATGGGAGCGGTTTCAGCGGGAACTGGAACGCATGGCGAGCTTCCCGGCGCGCGTCATAATCGTCGAGGGAACGTTCGAGATGGCTTGCTTCACACAGCGCGTCACGCCGGACCAGTTCGGCGGCACGATCAACGCTCCGGCCAACAATCACCCGCAGTTGTCGCCGAGTTTCGTCGCGCGGCGCGTGGCCGAGTTGACTATGATGCAGGTGAGCGTGCTGTTTGCCGGTAACGAGAGGTATGCGGCGGCGATGGCATACCGGGTGTTTTTGAGAAGGATGGAATTGGAGGACAAGAAGTCATGAACAAGAGGACTATTGATATTCAGTTGCGCGGCGAGATGCGCAACCACAACGGGGACGCCAAGGCAATCGAGCTTTTCGACCTGGCGCGTTCCGTCAAGGCGGCGGCGCGTAAGTTGCCGTGCTACGGGATCAAGGGTCACATGGAAAAGGGCTTTCTCATGCCCGACATGTTCGACAAGATCCTGTCGCAAATCAGTTACGGAGACCGTGATATTTCCGTGGCCAAGAGCGAGGACGGCGAGCACTTAACCGCAACGGTTCATGTCACGACCGAACACCCCGCGGCGCGCAAGTGCGACATCATCGACCTTTTCGGCGTTGCCGGGAAAATTGGTCTTGTCGCATGGGGTACGTTCGCGATCACGGCTGCCGCGTCAACCAGTCGCCTGTCCCGAGCGAAACAGGCGGCGCTGTTGGTGTCGAGCGCAGACATGGACCCGCGCACCGACATCGGGATTCAGAACATGCGCGTTTACAACGAGGCTCCGCGCATGCCGTATCTGGATTTCGACGGGTACCAGGAGGCGTCCGTGTTGCCGTCCGGCGGCACATCGCAGGCTAAACTTCTGACGCAGGGGGAAGCGCGCCATGCCGCAATCGCTAACCGATAATTCGACCACGCTGGAACGCATGAAGGCGAGCGGCGTCCCGGACGAAACGGTTGCGCTGTTTCGCGACGCATACCGATCCGTAAAATACGGCGATATGGCCAAGCATCCGGTTTTCCGCGAACTGCGCAAAGTCTCGAAAGGGTGGGCGCAGGCCAACGCACGGGCGGAAGGCAGAATGAACACGGCGCCGGAACTGGCGGCATACCTGAGGGCGTTGAAGGCATGGCGGTACGCCAAGGTTGTGATCGCAGCGGAACAGGCGGCTGAAATCAACGACCGCAAGGCAAACATGCGCGAACTGTTTGCACTGCCGGACACGCTTTCGAAACTGCGCAAACTGGCCGCACAGGGGCAGTACGAGGACGCCGAACACGCCAGCAAGATCCAGGTACGGCGCAAGTTGGCTTCGCGGGCCGACTTCATCGAGCACCGGGCAGACGGTGACTGGAACAAGCACGTTGCGATCAAATTAAGAAATAGAACGTAACACGTCATGGAACTCGCCGTCACAATCCAGCGCATCTGCTACCCGCCAGCGACCGAAAACGGAGGCTGGTACATCTTCCAGACATCCTCCGGGACCGCCAAGGGCAAGATGGCATTCCGGCCGCGTGACGGCGAGTCCCTGATCCTCTTCGGCGAGTGGGCCGAGTACCGAGGCAACAAGGAGTTCTCCTTTGACGGCGCGCGCCTAAACGTCCCGGTCAACCCGCGCGACACGCTCCGCTACTGCATCGAGCGCACGCCGGGTGCTGGAGCGGCCATCGAGGATGCCGTCTGGCAGCACTCCGGAGCCGACTGGCAGAACATCAAGCCCGGCGCCGTGCCGCGTCTTGGCGGTGCGCTGTACGAGCGTTTTCGACTGTCGATCGAATCGCTGAACCAGAACCGCGTACAAGCCGAGGTTGTCGGTGCCCTGATTGGAAAAGGCTGCACGCCCAACATGGCCGAGAAGGCGTTTGCCACCTGGAAGGGCGAAACGCTTGGCGTCGTCGCGTCAGATCCTTTTCGGCTGGCCGAGCTTGACGGGTACGGGTTCAAGGCGATCGACGGCGGCATCCGGCGGGCGTACGGAATCAACGATACCGACATGCGTCGCATCAAGGCGGCTGTGGTGCATTCCTTGCGCCGCCTGACGGACAGCGGGTCAACGGTCGTCTCCTGGGGCGACTTGTTTGCGGCCGCGTGTGGCGCCTTGGGAGGCTATGACGATTTGGTTGTCGCGGCGACGAGCGAGCTTTTCAAGGCGGGCACGCTCAAGGGGTTCGAGCATGACGGCGGGTACTTTGCGCTGGCCGGGGACTACAAGGCCGAGCAGGATGTTTGGGAGTTTATAACACAATGACCTTCGACGCCGCCCAACTCGCCGCCATCACCCGCGCAACATCCACCGCGCGCGTCACGCTCATCAGCGGTAGCGCCGGGACCGGCAAAACCACGATCATCCGCGAAATCTGCAACCGCATCGAAGAGGAAGAGACAGACCTGAAGCCGCTACTGTGCGCCTTCTCCGGCAAGGCCGCGGCGCGACTGCGCGAAGCGACGCAGCGGCCGGCGTCCACGATTCACCGCATGCTGGCGTACGATGGCACATCATTCAAGGCCGACCCCGACTCTCTCACCGGCCGCACCGTCATCGTGGATGAAGCGTCCATGATCGACGCGCCGCTTCTGGCCGAGATCACGCGCCGAAATCCCGCGCGCCTGATCCTCGTCGGAGACCAGGCGCAGTTGCCTCCCGTTGGCCGCGGGCAGCCATACCACGACATCCTCGCGCTTCGGCCAGACCTCGCAATCAATCTCACGCGTTGTTACAGGGCATCCGAGGCTGTATTCCAGGCCGCTGTCGCCATCCGCGCCGGATCGACGCCGCCAATGCAACTCACGACTCCAGGCGAGCGCTGGGCCGCCGTCAATACGGGCGACGCCGCGCGCACGCAATCAACCGTTTTGTCATGGGTCACGGCAGACGCGTGGGACTTTGAGCAGGATATTGTGCTGGTTCCGCGTAACGGCGAGAGTGACGATGATCCGGCCACCGTACGCGGACTCAATCGCGCGATTGCCGACGCCGTATTGCCACGAGACTGGAAAGACAAAAAACAGCGGTTCCAAGTCGGAGATCGGGTCATCAACGGCAAGAATCTTCCGAAACTCGACTGCTGGAATGGAACCATAGGCACAATCAGCGCGATCGACATCGACGGCGGCATCTGGGTCCGCGTGGACGATCCGGTCCAAACACACCCCGGCATGGACGACGGCGCCATGACAGACCGCGTGCTGTTCTCGCGATCCGACCGCAACAACCTGTCGCTGGCATACGCACTTACCGCCCATAAGTCACAGGGTAGCCAATACCGCCGCGTGCTGGTAGTCTGCCTGTGCAAAGACGCACACTCCCTGCTTTCTCGTTCGTGGATCTACACCGCCGTCACACGCGCCAAACAAGCCGCGGTCGTGTGCGGAGAGTACGGAGCGTTTAAGGCGGGAATTGAGAAGGTTGAAAGTAAGCATACCTGCATTCAGGAATTCGCGAATTCAACAGACCAGTGAAAACCAGTTGCGCTAATCATCGGAACGGATTTAGGATTGAAACGCGCATGAATAGTGCGACGGCGAGTGAAGCCCGCCGAAGGAGCACAACCATGAACTCTTTTCCGCCCTCACCAGACTCTTGCGCGAACCCTACCAATCCTTCGGGTGCGGTTGTGCCCGCGTTGGCTTCACCTGGTGGGGGCGGTTCTCTTTTGGCCAGAGACTTCAAGTTGACCGACAAGCCTCCGGCCGGTTACGGATTCATCTACAAGATCACGTCTCCTAGTGGCAAAGCGTACATTGGGCAGACTATACGTTCGGTAGAATGCAGAGTGCGGCAACACTCTATGTTTAAAAAAAAGATATGCCAGTGCATTTTCAGGGCAATCAGAAAATATGGTATAGACAGCATGTTCGTTGAAGTTATTGATGTCGTTGCCGTTGGATTACTGAATGTGCGCGAAATGGAGTTGATTAAAAGTCACCTATCAAAAAAACCTCACGGATATAACCTGACAGATGGCGGCGAAGGCGCACGAGGAAGAATAGCTACGTTTGCTGCCAGACTCAGAACAGGTGAGGCTACAAAACAAAGATGGGCAAAGCCGGGGATGAGAGAAAAAATGCGCAAGGGACTTGCCAATCACATATGGACGAAAGAGCAAAAAGAGCACTTGTCGTTTTTGAGTAGGCAAAAAAAGCTATCTCCTAGGCATAAGCAAGCCCTGTTAACAGCCAACATTGGACGTAAGTTTAGCGCAGAAAGCAAACAGAGAATGCGCGATGCTCAATTGAGAAGATTCCAAAAACCAGAAGAGATTGACAAGCTCAAGGCGTATATGAAAAGAAGAATGAGCGATCCAGAAGAAAGAGCAAAAGTCATTTCACGTTTACCTCAGTATTCAAAGCTAGCGCATAACAATGGGCCAACGACATGAACTTTTTTTCCTTCGACGAGATCCGCTCTCAAGCAAGCTGTATTGACATTGCGACGCGCTTCTACGGGTGCGTTGTCAAGAACGGACGCTGCGCTGCCAAATGGCGCGGCGGCGACGATGACCATAATGTGAGTATCGACAAAGACCAGTTCTTTGATCAAGTCGAGAAGAAAGGCGGCGGCGTGCTGCAGTTGGCAGCGTTCAAGTACAACGGCGACATTCAGCAGGCGCAGGCCGAACTCGGAATCATTCTTGGTCTGACGCCGAAAAACAAGACTGTCGTCGGACCGCGGGCGCCGTCGCGCTATGACAATCTCATCTCCGAGGGGTACGCCGAGGTTTCCCGGTACGAATATCGCGATCTTGCCGGCGCCGTCCGTCACATCACCGTGCGCCTGCAGCATCCGGACCGCGACGGCAAGGAGTTCGTTCAGGGCGTGCCAGACGAAAAGTCACCCGGCGGCATCCATTGGGGCCTGAAAGAGCGCGAGACGTTTCTTTACCGTCTGCCCGAGATCGCCGCATCCGACTGGGTGATAATCTGCGAAGGCGAGAAATCCGCCGATTGCCTGGCAGAACTCGGGCTACCATCAACCACCGCCCCCATGGGCGCAGGTAAGTGGCACGAGTCATACACGTCATCACTCGCCGGCAAACACGTCGCCATCGCTCCGGACAACGACGCCCCCGGCCGCGAACATGCCGAAATCGTCGCCGCGGAGATCTACGGCCACGCCGCCAGCGTCCGCATTGTCCCGCCGCAGCTTCCAGACGTTACAAAATCTGGTGTCGACGACTGGGTTATGGATGGGTTCCCGACCAAAGAGGCGGAAGATGTAATTGCGCTCATCCAGCGCACCCGCCAGTGGGTTCCAGCCGCCGAACTCGACCTATCTACCGATATTCACGCCGCCACAACAGAACGGCTTGCGGAGGCAAAACAGGCCAACACCGAACCGTTCCGCAACTACATCCCGGTTGAGGGAGAGAAAATTATCCGCGGCAAGCCGGTCAAAGAGATCACCAAAGACCCGCGATGCCAAAATGATATGATCCGCGACCTACAACGCCGGTTTCTCGGATTTCCGCGTCTCGATGGCGGCTGTCTGTTCGACCATGACCGCGATTCTGGCCGAATCGTCAAAATCGGAAAACCAGCAGACCTTTTCGCGTGGATTGATCGCAGGTCAAAAAAACCTGTTGGCTGGACCCGCGGAGACCACTTTGCCACAAAAGAGGAGTTCCTTTCGTCGCTGTACGCCACCGCGCGACGCTACGAGGGTGTCAGTTACACGCCAGATTGGCCGCCCAGGTCCGACTTGTACTACGCCCATGACCCAATACCTGCGCCGTGCCCAGAACATTCGCGCCTACGCACACTCGTTTCCATGTTCGCGCCGGCCACAGATGCAGACCGCCACCTTCTATCGGCGTTCATCTCGGCCCCGTTATGGTACGTCCACGGAGTCCCCAGGCCATCGTGGATCATCGACAGCCAAGACGGCGCCGGAAGCGGAAAAACCGTCCTAGTCGAGCTTGTGGCCCAGCTATACGCATCAGACCCAATCCGCACCAACCCCGAAGAGATCCACCACGACATTCAGGAACTCATCAAACGCCTCCTCTCATCCGAGGGCCGCACAGGCCGCATCGTCCTCGTGGACAACGTTTCCGGCGATTTTCGCGCCCCCGGCCTCGCCGACCTCATCACAGCCCGCAGCATATCCGGCCGCGCACCTTACGGCCACGGAGAGGAAAAGCGCCCAAATAACCTTGTCTACGTCCTCACAGCCAACAGCGCCCAGGTGGACAGTGACATCGCCATTCGGTCGTATTACATCCAGCTCAAAAAACCGCCGTACTCGTCCAGCTGGCTTGCGCGCGCACAGTCGTACATCTCCGAAAACAGGCTCGCAATCATCGCAGACATCATCGACATCCTGGCACACCACGACCCTTTTCCGGCGCCCGCCGCCACCCGCTTCCCGGAGTTCGAGACCCGGGTCTTACAGGCCATATGCAGAACGCCGGAGACCTACGCCAACGTTATCTCGCGCGTGCAGTCGTCCCGCGCAGACAGCAACATCGAAGAGGAAGTCGCCGTTGCAATTCGAGAGGTGTTTGAGCAGCGAATTCGAGATCTCGGAATCGCCGCCGGCGACCCTGTTTTTATCCGCTCAGAGGTAGTCAACTCGTGGGCCGGCAAGCCAATCCGCGACATCCAAGACTACAAACCAAAGCCAATCCAACTCGTACGAAACCTTGCCAAATCTCGATACCTGCACGAGATTAATCCAAGTGTCTCACGCTGGCCGATTTCGTCGAACAGTAAACGTTATTCAGGCCTCGCGTGGAATTTTCGACCGGCGACGATGACCAGTGCGATCGTGCACCCAGCATCGATCGGTGAGTTCATGGTGACGCATGAGTAGAACAACCGACAACGCTTACTTCACCACTCATTATGTTTTGGCCAGCCCGAGCCCTGGCCTGACCATACCTTTTTTGTCGTACCTCTGGCCAGATAACTCATTGCAATTCTCGATACTTATATCATTTGACCATAGTGGCCATACCTTTCCCTATAGGAGTACCCCCATGGGAAACGCAATATCATATGTAGCCCCCTCCTATAGGAAAAAGGTCTGGCCAGCCTGGCCAGATTTCTCAAAAACACACTTAACAACCAAAACCGCAGTAACTTACAACAAAAAATCGCTCTGGCCAAAACACAAAAATTGTCGTAACCAGTTGCACGCATCGTAACTTACGCAAAAACATCCAAAAAACCACAAAACTGACCAAAGATCATGAAAACCGCAAACCACCCAACCGGAATCACGATAAACTTCGACGCCTCCAAGCACCTCTACACCGACTCGCGCGGACTCGGGCCATACGACTCCGTGACGCGCGTCGTCTCGTCTCTTTTCGCTCCGTTCGACGTCGACGGATCAATCGCGTCACGCGTCGCCTCCCGAGAAGGCCGCACCGTCTCACAGGTCAAAGCGTCCTGGGCCGCGACCGGCGACAAAGCCTGCGCACTCGGCACACGCGTACACGAGACTTCCGAGGCCATCCTTCTCGGACTCCCGCCGCCACACGCACCAACCTCGCCCCGCGAGCGCGCTGCCTTCGCGGCCGCGTTCTCATCCGCATCTCAAATCCGCGCGACCTGCTCCAGCGTACACCCTGAGGCAATAATTGCGGATCCGGCGTCGCTCACCGCCGGCACGTGCGACTTACTCGCCATCCGGCGACGCGACTCCGCTCCGATCCTGCTCGACTGGAAGACCAACAAACATATCGATGCAACCAACGCGTATGGAGCCCGCGCTCTGCCGCCGTACTCTCACTTGCACGACTGTCACCTCGTGCGGTACTCTCTGCAACTGCACATCTACGCGTCCATACTGCGCATGCACTACCTGCGCGCGGACGAGGCCGACCGGCTGGTAATGGTGTTGGTGCATCTCGCACCGGACAACCCAGATCCGCAGTGGCTTGAGGTGCTCGATTTGAGACGCGAGGCAGAGTTGGTGATGATGGACAGGAGACGGCGAGTTGTTGATGTTCTCAAACGGGTGAAAGACGCGGAAAACGCGGAAAAAGAGACGGAAGCGGCTGTGCCGCATGAGTTTATGGAAGGAAGTGGGGAGTAAAATGGAGACAACCGAAAATCCGACCATCGAAAAAACTCCCCGAGTGCGAACGTACTCCACAGCGCGAGAGCGGCGCGCGTATCAACGCCGGATGACGACCCTGGCGTTCCTTCGAGCGTACCCGACCCTTGGAGCCGGCATGCGGGCGGCCGGAGAGTCCTGGCGCGCAGTCTGTGGCATGATGCGGTGCCCGATATTCTGGGCTGAGTGTCGGGCAATCAGGGAGATCCAGCGCGCCCGCCGGCAGCACCGCAACCGGCCAGACAACCGGGCGGCCGTGCAGACCATGATCGCGGCCGGGGCGTTGAGCGTGGCGGCGAGGGACGAGTTGCGGCGGCTACACGGCGACGACAGGGGGGCGTGCGCGCAACCTACTGGGCGTGTATGTGCGCAGTGCGGGGCAAAGTCGTGGAGGCCGCTGTGCCGTGCTTGCTGGGGCCGGCGCAAGGCGTCCGTGGCGGTGGCCGAGTGGAGATGCCCAGCGTGCGGCGCCGAGTGCAGGGGCACCTCGTGCCCGTGCGGGGCGACGCAGGCGGTTGTGATCGCGGGGGAGCCACTGACACCGATACCACCGTCGAGCGTGGATGCGTCGGGGCTTGGGACAGCAGCGGATGCCGTGCAAAAGATTTTGTGAAATAGTTTTTGCATTGCAAACCGGCTTAGGTTATAGTGCGTTTTGTCGGCTGGGATAGGCCCGGCTGCAAACGAGGAGACAATATGGACATCCTAAAAATAACGCCCGAGAACCGGGCGCAATACGAAAACACGGCCGTCGCGTTTGCGGGACGGATCGAGCTTGCCCCGCGCATGGGCTTGCTTTCGTTTGTCTCAATTTCCGCGACGCTGTCAATCGTCGCAGAGGCCGGCACGGGAATCGAGGCCGGCTGGGGAATCGAGGCCGGCACGGGCATCAAGGCCGGCTGGGGCATCAAGGCCGGCTGGGGCATCAAGGCCGGCACGGGCATCAAGGCCGGCGAGGGCATCAAGGCCGGCACGGGCATCGAGGCCGGCGAGGGCATCGAGGCCGGCGAGGGCATCAAGGCCGGCACGGGCATCAAGGCCGGCGAGGGCATCAAGGCCGGCACGGGCATC
>CAIKAP010000010.1 GCA_903825435.1 uncultured Verrucomicrobiota bacterium | reverse complement strand
GCTGATTGCCGCCATCGCCGAGTACTTGAAGAATCACAACCAAAATCCCAAAGTGTTCGTCTGGACCGCGCCGGTGAACCGCATCATGACAAAAATTGCCAAATGTAAAGAAGCGTTGGAAACACTACACTAGCGAAGCTGGACAAGCGGATTGACGAGTCGTTGGCGGAGGCACTGAAGGTTCTCGCGCCGTACCGCGGTGCGAAGATCGTCACGTACCACAAGAGCCTAAACTACTTCAACGAGCGGTTCGGCCTCGTGGATGTCAACAACGTCGAGCCGAAGCCCGGCATTCCGCCGTCGCCGTCGCACATCACGGCGTTGATCGAGCAGATGAAGCAGGACGGCGTCAAGCTGATCCTGATGGAGCAATGGTACGAGCAGCGCACGCCCAACCTCATCGCGCAGAAAACCGGCGCGAAGGTGGTCGTGTTGCCGACACAAGCCGGCGGCAGCGCTGAGGCGAAGGATTATCCATCCGTCTGCAAGGCGATGGCGGACCTGATCGCCGGGGCATTGAAATGAGCACGGCATTGATTGAATTCCAGGATGTCGCGCTCGGCTACGGCCGCAAGGTCGTGCTGCGCGGCTTGAACTTCGCCATCGCCGAGGGCGAGTTCTTCGGCATCGTCGGCGCGAACGGCTCCGGCAAGACAACCGTGCTGCGCGCGTTGCTCGGCATCCTGAAACCACGAAGCGGTCGCATCCTCGGCCACGTCCCCGCGGGCGCGGGCAACGCGCTCCTGCCGGAAGGCGCACGCGTGGAGATGGGCGACACGCCGGGCGCGATCCGTTTCGGCTACGTGCCGCAGCGCGGGTTCCTCGACGAGTTGTATCCGCCCAACGGCCACGACATCGTGATGATGGGCCGGTACGCGGAGCTGGGGCCGTTGCAATGGCCGGGCGCGCGCGACCGGCAGGTCGCCGGTCAATGCCTCGAACACGTCGGCGGCGCGGCGCTGGCGGACAAACAATTCCGCTCGATGTCCGGCGGACAGAAACAGCGGATTCTCATCGCGCGCGCTCTCGCGTCGGAGGCGCGCGTGCTAGTGCTCGACGAGCCGACGGACGGCATGGACCTCGAAGGCCAGAAAAGCATCCTCGATTTGATCCAGCAACTGCGCGAGGAGTCCGGCATCACCGTCGTGTACGTGACGCATCGCCTCAACGAACTCTCCAACGTCGCGCAACGCCTGCTGCTGCTGCACGACGGCCAGGTCCGCGTCGGCTCCGTCGCCGCAATGCTGACCGGCGACGTCCTGTGCGAGGTGTACGGCGTACCGGTGCGCGTGGAACAGATTGACGGCAAACGGGTGATCCTCACATGAGCAAGCTCCTCGAAATGTTCCAGCAGGATTTCATGTTGAACGTGATCGCCGGCACGACGATCGTGGCGGCGCTCTGTTCGTATCTCGGCGTGTTCATCGTGCTGCGGCGCGCGGTCTTTGTCGGCGCGGCGCTGGCGCAAGTCAGTTCGCTCGGCGTCGCGGTGGCGTTGTGGTTTGGAGGCGCGATGGGAATGATGAGCGGCCACGGCCTGCCGTGGTGGGCACAACCGCTGGCGTTGGCGCTGACGCTTGGCGCATCGGTCGCGCTCGCCGTGCAGTACCGGGAACGCGCGCTACCGCGCGAAACCATGGTCGGCGTCGTCTACGCCGCGGCGGCCGGGTTGGCGATCCTTGTCGTCGCGACAACTGCCGGCGCGGAGTCGCAGGTGATGAACCTGCTCTTCGGCAACGTCCTGACGATCAGCGGCAGCGGCGTGGCGGGATTGTCGGCGCTGGCGGTGATCGTAGGCGCGGTGCACGGACTATTCTTCAAGGAGTTTTTGTTCGCGTCGTTCGATCCCGACATGGCGACGGCGCTCGGCATCCGCGCGCGCTGGTGGAACGTGCTGCTGTTTCTCACCATCGGCCTGACGATCTCGTTTGCGATCCGCGCCGCCGGTGCGCTCGTCGTCTTCAACTTCCTCGTCCTGCCCGCGGCAACAAGCCTGCTGCTCGGCAGACGGATGCGCGCGACGTTGGCGCTGGCCGTGGCGTTTGGCGTGCTGGCCAGCATCGCCGGCATCGCGATCTCGTACGTCTGGGATTTGCCGACCGGGCCGACGATTGTGGCGTTCTCAACCGGCGTGCTGCTGCTTACCGCTGGAGTTCAGTGGATTTGCCGACGATAACGGCTTGGGCAGCGGCGTAATCTTTGCAGTGGGAGAGGCTGACGAATACTTCCGTGACGCCGCGCTTGGCGGCGAGTTCGAGGCCTTTGTCGTGGAGTTTGACGAACGGCTCGCCGCTGTCGCGACGACAGATTTCCATGTCGCGCCAGCCGAGTTGTTTTCCGATGCCGGTGCCGAATGCTTTCGAGATGGCTTCCTTCGCGGCGAACCGCGCGGCGAAATGCAGCTCGGGGAATTTCATGCTCCGACAGTAGGCGATCTCGCCGGGGAGGAAACAGCGGTGGACGAAGCGGTCGCTGAATTTCTCCAGCGACTCGCGGATGCGGCCGGTCTCGACGATGTCAATGCCGGTACCGAGGACGCTCATCCGGGATAGCCTTTCATCGCCGCCAGCATCTCGGCGACGGCCTGGCGCAATCCGACGAAGACGGCGCGGGAAACGATGGAATGGCCGATGTTGAGCGTCTCCATGTGGGGCACGGCAAATGTTCCGGTAATGTTCCGGTAGTTCAGGCCGTGCCCGGCGTTGACGCGCAGGCCGAGTCCGTGCGCCAATTCCGCGGCGGAGACGAGGCGTTTTAGCTCGGTGGTGTTGTCGCGGGCGTTGGCGTAGGCGCCGGTGTGAAGCTCGATAAACTGGGCGCCCGCGGCGGCGGCGGCGCGGACCTGTTTGAGGTTCGGCGCGATGAACAGGCTGACGACGATGCCGGCGTTGCGGAGCCGGGCGATGGTGCGGGGCAATGATTTGACGGTGACGTTGAGGCCGCCCTCCGTGGTGACTTCGGCGCGGCGTTCGGGAACGATGCAGACTTCGTCGGGCTTGAGCGCCTCGGCGATGGCGACGATCTCGGGCACGTCGGCCATTTCGAGGTTCAGCCGGGTGCGGATGGTTTTACGGAGTGTGTGGACGTCGCTGTCCTGGATGTGGCGACGGTCTTCGCGAAGGTGGACGGTGATGCCGTGGGCGCCGACGGCCTCGGCCTCGGCGGCGGCGGCAACGGGATCAGGTTCGGGCGACATGCCGTCTTGGCCGGATTTGTAGCGGGCCTGTCGGAGCGTGGCGACGTGGTCAATGTTGACACCGAGTTGGAGCATGGCGGCAGGGTACACGCGGCGGGCGGTGGAGGCAATAAGAAGTCGGGGCGGATCCGGTTAGGACCCGCCCCGACGTGATTGCGGTATCGGAAGCGATCAGTTCAGGCTGGCATCGGCGGTCTTGAGCGCCTCTTGAATGGCTCGTTTCCAGCGATAACTCTTCCACTCGGGGAAGTGTTTCGCCATCCACTCGTGGGTGGCTTGTTCCATACCGATGTCTTTGCCGTTCTTCTCGCTTTCGATCCACTTGTATTTCTTAATCTCCTCGAGCTGGGATCGAACAATTTCAGCCAGAGGGTTTTGTTTTCGCTTCTGCAGCGTCATAGTTAACCCCCTCCTTGAGGGTTAATGAAGGGGAATATACCCAACTCTGGGCGAAAATCAACTTTGCTTCACGTGGAGCCGTCCCGTATTGTGGTGGCGATGCGACAGGACTGGTTCCAAGCGAAGCTGAAGGCGCACGCCGACAAGAGCCTCGTAATCAAGCCCGGTGCGAAACGGGCCGAGGTGGTCCGTCTCTACCGGCAGTTCCTCAAGGTCGAGACCCACCGCCTGCTGATCGAACACCGCGGCGGCGCTGGCGGGCGCGAGGTGGCGCAAGGGCGCGCTGTGGTTTTGGACACACTGTTGCGACATGTCTTTGCCAGCGCGCAGGTGGAACCACCGGTTTCGGTGTCGGTTGTTGCTATCGGCGGCTACGGGCGGGGCGAACTGAATCCGTTCTCGGACATTGACGCGATGTTCCTGCACGACAAAGCGGCCCGCGCCGACTTGGCGGCAGTCGTCGAGAAAACGCTCTACCTGCTTTGGGACATCGGTTTCAAGGTCGGCCACTCCACCCGCACGATCGACGAGGCAGTCGAACAGGCCAACGCCGACATGCAGTCGAAGACCTCGCTCATCGAGTCGCGCCTCATCGTCGGCGACGCCGCGTACTACCAGAAGTTCCGCGCCGCACTGCTCAAGCATTGCGTTCGCGGCCACGAGGACGAATACATCGCCGCCCGCATGGAAGACCAACGCGACCGCCACGAGAAACACGGCGACTCCGTTTACATGCAGGAGCCGAACGTCAAGAATGGCTGCGGCGGCCTGCGCGATTTGCAGAACCTGATCTGGGTGGCGTTCTTCAAGTACGGTGTACTTACACTCGACGAACTCCGCCAGAAAGGTTTTCTCGAACGCGCTGAACAACGCGATCTCGAACGCGCCTACGATTTCATCCTCCGCGTCCGCACCTCGCTGCACTACCTCACCGGCCGCGCTTGCGACGTCATCAACCTCGGCCTCCAGCCGCAGATCGCCGACGAGTTCGGCTATCGCCACCGTGACGTGTTGCGCCGGACCGAGGCGTTCATGCGCGATTACTACACCCACTCCCGCGACATTTTTCTCCTCACCAACGCGCTGGCCGAACGCATGGCGCTCACCACCGCCGAGCCGTCGCGCCTTAGCGCGCTTCTCGACCGCCGCGCGCGCAAAACCGAGGAGTTCGAAGGCTTCGTTCTCCGCAAAAACGTCCTCAACGCCAAATCCCCCGGCATCTTCAAGGAAGACCGTCACCGGCTCCTTCGCGTTTTCCTGCACGCCCAGCAACGCAACGCCGAACTTGGCCCCGAGCTGCGCTCGCTCATCCGCCAGAACCTCCGCCTCGTTGACCGCGCCTTCCAGCACGCGCCCGAGACGCGCGACACCTTCCTCGCCATCCTCCACCGCAAAGGCCAGGTCGCCCGCATCCTCCGCGTCATGCACGAGACCGAGCTCCTCGGCAAACTCATTCCCGAATTCGGCAAACTCACCTGTCTCGTCCAACACGAGTTCTTCCACCGTTACACCGCTGACGAACACACCCTCCACGTCATCGACCACCTAGACCGCATCATTGACGCCACCGAACCACCCCACGCCAGCTATAAGAAACTTTTTCAAAACGTTGAACACGCCGACGTCCTTTACCTCGCCATCCTCCTCCACGACGTCGGCAAAGCCGCCAACGTCCCCCGCCACGCCGAGGCCAGCGTCAAGGCTGCCCGCAGCGTCGCCGCCCGTTTCCGCCTCAACGCCGACGAGACCGCCCACCTCCTCTTTCTTGTCCGCGACCACCTCAAGCTCGCCATGCTCTCCCAGCGCCGCGACCTCGACGACCAAGCCACCATTGACGCCGCCGCCCGCATCGTCCGCGACGATGTCAACCTCGACCTCCTCCACCTCCTCACCTTTGCCGACTCCATCGGCACCGGCACCAAGATGTGGACCGACTGGAAACAGGCTCTCCTCTGGGAGCTCTACAATCGCACCAAACAATCCCTTGCCGGTCCCGACCGCGCCCGCGACATCCTCTCCCGCCGCATCGAACAGCTCTACAAGGAAGTCAGCGCCAAGCTCAAAGACAAGCTCCCACTCGAAGAGATTTACTCCCATTTCGAGCTGATGCCCGCCAGCTACTACATCAATACCAACCCCGACGAGATCACCCACCACCTCGGCCTCGTCCACAAATTCCTCATCCGCCAACTCGAAGCCGACGAACCCGAGGACACACTCACCCCGATCATCGAATGGGAATCATTCCCCGCCCAGAGCCACAGCCGCCTCTCCCTCTGCACCTGGGATCGCGTCGGCCTCTTCTCGAAAATCTGCGGCGCCCTCACCTCCGCCAACCTCAACATCCTCAGCGCCCACATCTACACCCGCGGCGACCAGGTCATCCTCGACTTCTTCGACGTCTGCGACCGCAACCTCGCCGCCGTCACCGACGACAAAACCCTCTGCGCCGCCGAGACCGCCCTCATCAGCGCCCTCACCAACCGCGCCGACGTTGACTTCAGCCATCTCCTCGCCAAGATGCACGCCGCCCGACGCGAACCCGGCCGCATCCGCGTCGTCACCATCCCCACCGTCATCGAGTTCGACAACGAGACCACCCACACCCGCACCATCATCGAAGTCCAGACCGAAGACCGCCTCGGCCTCCTCTTCGCGCTGACCCAAACCATCACCAGCCTCGGCCTCGACATCAGCTTCGCCAAAATCTCTACCGAAAAAGGCGCCGCCATCGACACCTTCTACGTCCAGGACCACTCCGGTAAACCCGTCACCGACCCCGACCGCCTCGCCGCCATCCGCACCAAACTCGAATCCGCCATCGCCCTCCTCGACGGCTGACCGAACCGCCGATTTGCCCTTGCCCGCCAATGCCGATTGCGATAGCGTAACGGCTATGAAGCTGGCTTACAACAAGCCCGACGACCGGCCGCCAGCCGCATCAGGCAACTATCAGTCGCTTTTTTCTGCGTTTCTAGGTCGTCTAATACGAAGTTCGACAAAAGGAGAAACCGTGAGAGGGTCTATACTGACTGCTTCCGTGTTACTGGTAGCCAACTTCTTACTTTCCGGCTGCGCGACTACACCACAACGGGAAACATTCTACGTTTCCGTGAGCGGATTGGCTGGTCATAGCACCAACTCCGCAGTGTCATTTGTTATTCTGCCGGGCGACAAGAATATAACGGTTACCGACCTCCAGTTTCAGGAGTATGCTGGTGTCGTGGAACGAGCTATGAGCCAGCACGGCTTTCGCCGCACGCCTTCTTTTGAAGATGCTGACATGGCCATCTTTTTGGCCTACGGCATTGGCGAGCCAAAGGAGCATGTCTATTCCTTCAGCCTTCCGGTGTTCGGCCAGACGGGAATTTCATCCGCTACCACCTACGGTAACATTTCCGGAAGTGCCTACGGTTTCGGTAACACTGCGTATGGCTCTGCTAATTATTCGGGCACGACCTACTACACACCAAGTTATGGAATTACAGGATACAGCAGTCACATCGGGACGCTCGTGACTTACACACGGCATATCTTTATCGAGGCGGTGGATCTTCCGATTTACAGAAGCCAGAACAAGGTCGTGCAACTTTGGAAGACCGGAATCGTCAGCGTCGGGTCGAGCGGCGATTTACGGAGAGTCTTCCCAGTTATGGTTGGAGCTGCCACGCCGCATCTGAGCACGAATACGGGGCAGGTTCGCATGGTGGAGCTTTTCGAGGACGACCCGCGAGTATTGTTCGTGAAGGGGATTCCAGTGGAGAAGAAGAAATGACGAGAAGGGCTAACAATATCGCTCTAGCGCACTGCCGCTATGCTTCTCTGCTCGACCTTGGACGATAATTCGTGAGCGCCTTACACGCTCCACCGTGCTTGTCAGCTAAGTTAGGCTTTAAGTTATGACTCAACCAAAACGTGATGTTCTTAAATTCGACTGGGACCCAGCGGAGTCGCTCGGCGGCGACGGTTATCTGACACCGGTCTATTTCAATAACCAAGTTCTGACACGATACTTGTACGACTCTCGCTTTACTTGTGAGTTTGCGAGCGAGACCTATGGAACCATCCACGGTCCCGACTTCTACATCTCTTTCGGGATAAACAAAAATGGGTCTGTGATTGTGTGGCTAGGTGACTTGCAGACCCGCATACCGGTTCGGGAGCGCTTCTACTGGCTTGTTGAGAACAAGAAACCCGAGCGAGAGGTTGCTTCCGAATTCTACGACGCACAGATCGACGTACAATTTACGCCGCCACCGGCAGTCGTCCGCTCCCTAAATGGGTTGGCGAAGTTCAACGCGGCGTTCCATCAGAAGTTCTCGGTTCATCTCTACCATGACCGCTCGATCGAGGAACGTATAGATGAGACACGCAGATACAAGCGCCTTATCCTGAACAACGCTGATGATTTTAAGCGTTTCGTCAGTGAGTTCAACGAGATCATCAACGAGAACGCAAACAACGCCGAAATCCGGAAGTTTTTGGCAGAACGCCGAATCGCTGTCCCCGACGGTGCCAAAGGGAACAAGCTCCTCTTGGCTGTGTACGAGAACGTGTTGAAGGACACAGAGAACCTAGTTGGCCCATTTTTTTACCTCTACGATTTGCGGCTTTGGGCCGATCATTCGATGGATGACGACCTACTCAATCAAGTTGCACAGAAACTTGGCGTCCCGCCCCACAACTATCAGAGACTGATGGAGGCTTTAGTTGCCGCCATCAACACTTCAGCAGACAAGCTTCTTGCCAAAGTTGCAGAGGCCTAACCCTTTGTTCCAGTGGCCTGCTTTCGGGGGCCGCTGAACTCAAACGCTATCCGTCTTCCCAAATCGTCGGAAAAATGTTCCGGTTTTGTTCCGGCCACGTTGGCTGAGCGGGAGTTTGGGATTGTCGCAGTGCCCGAAAGGTAGTATGCAGGCTGCACCATGCAATTCATCCGCTATCGCAGTTGTGCGCGGGATCCCCGCGCTGATCTAACACATCCTGCGCCGATGGTTGTCGCAGTATTTGGCGTTGCGGGCGACAAGCCGTTTCGCTATAAGCGCAAGCTATGAACACGCGGACGATTGCGTTTGCCAACCAAAAAGGCGGCGTGGGGAAAACCACGACGGCGGTCAGTATCGCTGCGTGTCTTGCTGAGAACGGGAAACGGGTGTTGCTGGTGGACCTCGATCCGCAGGCCAACGCCACTAGCGCGCTCGGCCTTCAGAAACTCGAGGGCGGGAGCGTCTACCAATCGTTACTCGGCACCGCCCCTCTCGCCGCTTCCATTCAGCCGACCGCGTTTGAAAACCTCAGCATGATCCCCAGCGAGGTGGACCTCGCCGTCGCTGAGGTGGACGTGGCGCGTACGGAAAACTATCTCCACCGTTTTCGTCTAGCGCTCCAACCGATCCATGACTCCGGTCAGTTTGATTTCATCATTGTGGACTGCCCGCCATCGCTTGGTATCCTGACGATGAACGCACTAGGCGCGGCCGACCGTGTTATAGTACCGATCCAGTGCGAGTATTTTGCCCTAGAAGGGCTGGCGGTAATCACGCGGGTGATCCAGCAGATTCGCGACAGTGGGGCAAACCCAGTGCTGGAGCTGAGCGGCATTGTGATGACGATGTACGATGGCCGCACCAATCTCGCACAACAGGTGTTGGCTGAGGTAAAGAAACATTTTGGCATGAAGCTCTACAAAATGGCAATCCCACGCACAGTACGACTTGCCGAGGCGCCGAGTTTCGGCAAGCCAATCACAAAGTATGATGGCGGCTCCTACGCCGCGTGGGCGTACCGTCAGTTGGCGGAGGAGATTTTAGAACGCGAGTCACCAAACTCTGAAGGCGTTGGAGTCGCCGGTAAAGAAGGTAATTAAGAATGGCAAACTTAAACTCAAGAAATTACGGCGCATCAAGGCCGCCCAGAAGAAATGTTGACCAAAGATTAAAGCTGCAAAAACGAAGGCTGTGAAGTAAAATTAAGTAGTTCAACAACAAACCAAAAGGAGAAGAGACATGGCCGCTAAACGTAAACCCAATGCCGCATTCATGAAGCCCGTCCAACCCAACGAGAAACTCGCGGTGGTGGTCGGCTCAAAGCCGTTGCCCCGCACGGAACTGACCAAGAAGCTTTGGCAGTACATCAAGAAGAACGGGTTGCAGGACAAGAAAGTGAAACGCAATATCAATGCCGATGCCGCTCTGCAGGCAGTGTTCGGTGGCAAGAAGTGCGTGAACATGTTCGAGATGACCAAGCTGGTCAACAAGAACGTTATTAAGTAAGCCCACCTGTTCAGTATTAGAAGAAGAGGCGACCTACGTACAAAATGGTCGCCTCTTCTATTTGTGTGGCGTAGATTGCTATCGGTTTACTGTCGTCCTTGCCAACTGGTCGTGAACTCAACTCCACCTGCGTCACCCAACTCGGTGCACAGAGTAAGGGCGGCGACACTGCACTCGACTGCCTCGCTCGTCTTGACCGCGATGTATTTGGTCACGGTGGCCACTGGAATCAACGACATCGGGTGGGGCGCAAAAACCAACGCCGAACACAGCTTCTTGCAAAAGGTGTGTGACGAAGCATTGAAGATGGCGAGAGAGATGGGCGTCGGCACGATTGACGTAATGCTGATGGAACCAACCGTGCGTCGTCCGTTAGACGATTTCGGCAACGATGTCGCCGCCCCCCGGCGAAGTAAATTCCCAAGCCGCCGTAACGCAACGCCGCGATGTCGTGCCAGAAGTTATTGCGGATCACCGCGCCGGCTTGCTTGCCGAGGGTGTAGATACCGTCCGTGTCGCTGAGGATCGTGTGGTGCGGGTGGCTTCGATATTTTTCTTAAGCGTGGCGGTGTTGGAGACGACAAGGCCGGCGGCAAGTAACAGGTTCATGCTGGCGTTATGCCGTCATGCGATGAAAACACAACGCGGAATTCCCGCTCAGTTGTTGCGCGGAGCCTGGCGGTCGAGCAACGGCATACCAACCTTGTCGGCGATCTCGTGGAACTCCTCGTGATCGACGTTGTCGAGAGTCTTGCCGCGGCGTTTGAGTTGCTCGTTCAGCTTGATGGCTTTCTCCTGCATGACGCCGTGTGTCTCCTCGCTGCCGCCGACGAGCTTGAAGTTCTCGCCGGTGGTGATGCGAAGGTGGCTGTCTTTGCCGTCGAGGCCGAGGCCGAGCAGCTTCTTCTTTTTCGCCTTGGTCTTTTTCGCTGGCATCGCAAAATAATTTATCAGGTGCCGGCGTGCGTCACAAGCTCGTGGTGGACGATGCTGAGCGCGTAGAGCGCCGCCGTCTCGGCGCGCAACACCAGCGGTCCGAGCGTCAACGGGCGGCAGCCCGCGGCGCGCGCGACGTCGTACTCGGCGGGGGTGAAATCGCCTTCGGGGCCGACGAGCAGCATGACGTGTTGGGGGTTGGCGCCGGCCAGAAGCTCCTTCAACGGTGCGGCATCGGGCTGGAGCGAGGCGATCAGCTTCAAGTCGAACAGGCTGGTGGCGGCGAAGAACTCTTTGAGCGTTTGCGGGGCTGGGATATCGGGTAGGCGGTTGTTGCCACATTGTTTGCAAGATTCCATGGCGATCTCGCGCCAGCGGGCCGCTTTGCGCTCGGTGAAATTGACGACGGTGCGCTCGGTCACGAGCGGGACGATGGTCTCGACGCCGAGCTCGGTCGCTTTCTGGACAATGAGTTCGAAATTCTTCTTGATGATGGCGGCGGCCAGCGTG
Organism: uncultured Verrucomicrobiota bacterium; assembly: GCA_903825435.1. Lineage (GTDB taxonomy): Bacteria > Verrucomicrobiota > Verrucomicrobiia > Palsa-1439 > Palsa-1439 > CAIKAP01. The sequence continues at coordinate 6,164 of CAIKAP010000010.1, read as the reverse complement.
ATGTGACAGACTGGCGGCACACTGATTCGTCGTTCCACCGCGGAGAGACGGACTTCGCATTTGGTCATCTCCGCGATATGACAGCGGATGGCATGGCCTTGTCCGTCAAAGATCTCCACCTCATTACCGGAACGAAGCCGTAGCACATCGCGGCAATGATGCGCTTCTTCGCAAGTCAACAAGAGCGAATCGAGGTTGGGCAGGTAGAAACGCGGCATGGGTCAGTGGGTACTGAAGAAACGTTTGGCGCGTTCGAGCCAGGAGCTGCGCTGCGGATAGGCGCTGTCGTCAGCTATCGCGGCGAATTCCTCCAGTTTCTCGCGTTGGACGCGGCTGAGGCGGCTCGGCACCTCAACGAAGACGCGCACCATGAGATCGCCACGACCGTGACCGTGGACGTCGGGCATGCCTTGGCCGCGCAGCCGGAACATCGTGCCGTGCTGCGTACCGGGCGGGATTTTAAGACGCGCGGCGCCTTGGAGGGTCGGCACCTCGATTTCTCCGCCGAGGGTGGCCATCGTAAAACCGATAGGGACTTCGCAAAGTAAATCGTTCTCTTGCCGTGCGAAAATGTCGTGCGGGCGAACGTGGATAACGATGTAGAGGTCACCGCGGGGGCCGCAGCGGATCGGCTTCGCCATTGCCGCTGCTGCGCAGGCGTGCGCCGTCGTCAATGCCGGGCGGGATGCGGACTTTGATTTTGCGGCGTTGCTGGATGCGGCCTTCGCCGTTGCATTGTTTGCAAGGGTTGGTGATGTTCTGCCCGGCGCCGTGGCAACGGGGACAGCTGGTGGCGACGGTGAAGAATCCGCGCGAGTGCGCGACCTGGCCGCGCCCGCCGCAGGTGGCGCAAGTCTCGATCTTGGCACCGGCAGCGGTGCCTCGTCCACCGCAACCGGAGCAGGTATCGAGAACGTTGAATGCAACTTCTTTTTCGAGGCCGCGGGCAGCCTCTTCGAGGTCGATCTCCAAATAGTAGCGGAGGTCGTTGCCGTGTTGTGGGCCACCGCTGGGTTCGCCGCCGCCGCCAAAGATATCGCCGAAGCCGCCCGTGCCTGCGCCGCGGAAGAACTGTTCGAAGATGTCGCGTGGATCATGGAAACCGCCCCCTTGTGGGCCGGGGGCGCCGCCGCCGCGCGGTGCACCGCCCATGCCGCCACCGGGGGCGAAGGCGGCGTGGCCGAACTGGTCGTAGGCGGCGCGTTTGTTGGCGTCGGAGAGGGCTTCGTAAGCTTCCCCGAGTTCCTTGAATTTTTCCTCGGCGGATTTGTCGCCGGGATTCTTGTCGGGATGAAACTTGATGGCGAGCTTGCGGTAGGCCTTCTTGAGGTCGTCGTCGGAGGCGCTGCGGCTGACGCCGAGGATTTCGTAGTAGTCGCGCTTGGTCATTTGGCGAAGGGTGATTTGAACCAGGCGTTTTTTTTCTCGGACGGCGGTTCGGTCTTCACTTCCGGTTGCGGCGCTACGGCGGCTTCGCCCTCGGCGGCCGTTTTGCCTTTACTGACGACGACGCGGACGGGGCGGAGGAGGCGATCGGTAAGTTTGTAGCCGCTCTGGACTTGCTGGATGATGGCGCCGTCGGGGTGGTCGTTGGATTCGATGTGGCTGATGGCTTCGTGGAGGTTGGCGTCGAAGGCGCCACCGGGTGCGGCAGTGATTTCGACGAGGCCGAATTCTGCGAGGGCACGCTCAAACTGTTTTTGAACCTGAAGAAGTCCTTCGTGCAGAGGCGTGCCTTCGGGGCTGTGGTCGAGGGCACGTTCGAGGTTGTCGAGGGCAGGCAGGAGCGTGGTGATGACGGCTTCGCGGGCAGCGCGGGTTATCTCTTCTTTTTCGCGGAGGGCGCGTTTGCGGTAGTTGTCGAAGTCGGCGGCAGAACGGAGAAATTTGTCCCAGTGCTCGGCGGCCTTGGCGGCATCGGCCTTAAGTTGAGCGAGTTCGGCTTCCGGTAGCGTGATGGTCTTGGGCGGCTCTTGCGCGGGGGCAGGTGTGACCGGTGATGTTTGCTCCGGTGTTGTTCCGGGCGCAGAGACGGCGGAGTCGTGTTTGTTTTTGTGGCTCATACGAAGGCGGTAAGAATGGCGGAAGTTCAGGACTTTTTCAAGCACTTGACGAGACGGAGGGTGTTGCCGTTCTGGTCGTCGGATTTGTACTCAACTTCGTCCATAAATTGCCGCATGATGGCGATGCCGTAACCGCCGGAGCGCATGGCGCGGATGCGGTCGACGATGTTGCCGGGACGGTAGGCGGAGAAATCGAAGCGTTTGCCGTTGTCGGCGATTTGGATGATGAGGCGGTCGGCTTCGGTGTGGATGGCAAGGCGGATCTCGGGGTCAGGGTGTTTCCAAGTCCAGTTGCGGTCGGCGTTGTAGGCATGCTCGACGATGTTGGAGCAGGCTTCGTCCACAGCCATTTCGATTTTGGCGACTTCGTCTTCGGGAAAACCAACTTGGCGGGCGAGGTCGGTAATGACGGTGCGGATATGGTGCAGGGACTTGCCGTGGACGGGGGCACGGACAAAGAGGCGGCCGGTGGACTTCTTGATGTCTATATTTGATTCATGACCCATCTCCGGCTCCAGTGGCTAAGGCTTCTGGAAGCTGGCGCGGGCGATTTCCTCGGTGGTGTACACTTGAAGGACCTTCGTGAAACCAAGCAACTCAATGATCTTGTAAATGCGTTCTGGAACGCGGAGGAGTTTAAGGTCGCCGTCGTGATCGCGGGCTTGTTTGGCGAATCCGATGAGGGCGCCAAGGCCAGCGCTGCCGATGTAGTCGAGCTGGCTACAGTCGAGCATGACGTAGTAGCGACCCTGCTGGAAGAGTGTCTGCAATTGTGATTCAAGGCGCGGGAACGAGTACATATCCAGCGAACCTTGGAGGTGGATGAGTTGGATGTTTCCGCGGGATTCTTGTTCAATGCGAAACTCTCTCATGGGTGGGTCTCCTTGGGTGCATTCAAGCAACTGTGGTCATGATGGGGTGGGTTGGGGGGCTGTTGGTCTCCAACCTTCTCGCGCAGAAACTTCGTGAGATCTTGGAACTTTGGCGCATTGCGCGGGTCGGCTTTGACGAGGTTGTTGTGGGCTTCAAGCATGAAGTTGGCTGTGTCGCGCTTGTTGAGGCTCTTACTGGTGTCCACCGGATCGGAGTCGGGCAACATCTGAAAGTCGATTTCCGACGGGAAGGAGTGGTGGGTGTGGTCGCGTCCGACAACATTGACATCAAAGAGACGGTCCAGGCCCAACGTCTGCAGTAGCTCGATGTTGCGTGGGCTGACGTTTACGATGTGGATTTTGCCAGAGTGGCCGGGTTGCATCAGGCGCAAACCGATACCGGCTAATACGCCCAAGAACGTACTATCCATTCCTTGGCATTGATTCAGGTCCACAAAGAACTCGTTACAACCGCGTCCCAGCAGTTCCATGGCATAACGGCGCAAGGGCTGGCCATTCTGGAACGTGCCACGCCCCGCGATCCGCACATGAACCTCCGTACTGGTGTTGTTGACCGAAATCCCTTTTATAGTTCCATCCATTTTGCCTTCACTCTTCTCACTTCAGATTATAAGCGCACCCCTCGGCGCGTCAAGGTCTGCGTTCACAGCAAGTCTTTCAACGTCTCCCGCAACGCCCGCCGCGCACGGTAGAGGCGCGACTCGACCGATTTCTCCGACCCGCCCATCACCTCCGCAATCTCCGCGTGCGACAGGCCGTGATATTCCACCAGCACGACCGTCGTCCGCTGCTCCTCGGGCAACGCCGCAATCGCCGCCGCGATCCGCTCCCCGATCTCGTGTGCTTGCGCTTCCGCTGCCGGGCCGCGAGCGGGATTTGCAATGATAACATTGGGCAACGGTTCCGTTGGATGACGTTCGCGGTGCCGTAGCCGGTCAATCGCGGCGTTCCGCGCGAGCGCGAACAGCCACGTGGAAAGTTTGCGACGCGGATCGTACTCGCCCCAGTGTCGGTAGGCGCGCACGAACACCTCCTGCGCCACGTCCTCGGCCTCCGTCGCGTCGCCAATCAGCCGATAAACGAAGTTCAACACCGGCCGTCGGTACTGCGCCAGCGCTTTCTCGAACGCCGCATCAGCTTGATTTGCCATTGCCCTCGGTGCATCCTACCGCAGATGAAGGCCATTCTCAAACTGCTTGTGCTGGCGCTGCTGACCACAACGGCAGCGCGCGCCGACGAAATCACGGCGCGCGCGTCGGTCTCGCAAACAGGAGCATCGTTCCGGATTGTGGTCGTCGTCGAGATGGCCGATGGCTGGCACATCAACGCCAACCCAGCCGCCGAGCCCGGCCTGATCCCGGCCACCGTCACTTGGAAGGCACCGTCGCCGGTCGTCATCGAGCGCACGACGTACCCGCCGGGCAAACAGTACCAGCAGCGCGTCGAGATTGTCACCGAGGGACGTGCACCGGCCGGACCTCTCAAAATCGAAGGCTCGCTCCGTTACCAAGCTTGCGACAAGGATGTCTGTTACCCACCGAAAACTATACCGCTCACGGGTGAAACCGTCATCAGTGGAACGTCGTCCGGAAAACCGGAACAAGCCGAGCGCAGCGAGACGCCGAGGGTTAGGGCGGAAAACCGGAACACAACAGCGGCATCGTTGTGGGTGATGGTGTTCGGTGCGTTTGTCGGGGGGCTGCTATTGAACCTGATGCCGTGCGTGTTGCCGGTGATCTCGCTGAAGATTCTCGGGTTCGTTCAGGAAGGGGCGTCGCGCCGGCTCGGTCTGTTGTACGGCGCGGGCGTGGTGGTGTCGTTCTGGGTGCTGGCGGCAGCAGTGATCGCGTTGAAATTGACGGGACGGCAAGTCGGTTGGGGGTTTCAATTTCAGGACGTGCGGTTTGTGCTGGCGATGGCGTTGTTGTGCACTGTCATCGCGCTGAGTCTGTTCGGCGTGTTCGAGTTCAGCGTGGGCGGCAAGACGATGGAAGGCGCGTCGCGACTGGCGGGGCGGGGCGCGTTCTTCAACGGCGCGCTGGCGGTGTTGCTGGCGACGCCGTGCGCGGCGCCATTCCTCGCGCCGGCATTGGGACTGGCGTTCTCACAATCGCCGCCGGTGATTTTCGCGGCGCTGACATCGGTGGCACTGGGCATGGCGTTGCCGTACGTGGTGCTGGCGTGGGACGCGCGCTGGCTGCGCTGGCTCCCGAAACCGGGGCCGTGGCTGACAACGTTCAAACAGTTGATGGGATTTCCTATGCTGGCGGTGGCAGTCTGGCTGGCGTGGGTCGCGGGCGCACCGCACGGTGCAACGTCGGTGGCACTGGTCGTGGGTTGGCTTTTGGCCGCGGCGTTTCTGGTCTGGATTGCGGCGTCACTGCGTCCGGGCCGGATGCTGTGGATCGTCATTGCGTTGGTGCTGACGGTGGCGTTGGGTTGGTGGAAGATGTCGCCGAGCAAATCACTCATCGCGTGGCAACCGTACTCGAAGGCGGCGCTGGCGGAGGCATTGAAGACGCAGCGGCCGGTGTTTGTGGATTTCACGGCGGACTGGTGCCTGACTTGTCAGGTCAACAAACGCGTCGCGCTCGAAACAAAGTCGGTGGCGGAACGGTTCCGTCAGCTCGATGTGATTCCGTTGCTGGCGGATTGGACGCAACCGAACTCGGAGATTGACGAGGCGTTGCGCGCGCTGGGCCGCAGCGGCGTGCCGGCGTACGCGTTCTACCCAGCGGACCGCTCGAAGGCGCCGGTGGTGTTGCCGGAGGTGTTGACGCCGGGGATTGTGTTGAACGCGCTCGACAAAGCGACGAAATAAGGGCTCTCACGGTACGACTCGTCGTAGTTTAAATTTTTGGGCGGAAAAGCTGACGGAACGGTGACTGTTACACCGTGCACTGGATGTAGTGGGGTCCGCATCCAGATGCAGTCGGACGACCGGAAACTTGCGCGCATCAATGGCTTCGGCTATAAAACAGTAGGTTGTGATGAACGACTTGGTCTTTTGCCCGTGAGTTTGTGTGAATAGTAATTTTGGCTATCCAACATCGCGATGAAAAGCAATAGATACTGACGTTCTTGCAAAACTTCTTTTAGTGGATGGCGATTGGAGTGGAGATGGCGAGCCGAAGGTGTGAAAACAGTTTTTCCAGAGGCCCTTCGGCTTACTTTTACGATGGGCGACCATGCTCCGCCCTTGGCGTCG
>CAIKAP010000009.1 GCA_903825435.1 uncultured Verrucomicrobiota bacterium | reverse complement strand
GCTGGAGAGTCAATTGTTCCTCGGGCGACAAAATAATCCGTTCGGTGATGTTCATCATCCATGAGCATAGAATATCACTACTTAAATATAAAGCTATTTATGTAACACTACACTAGCGGCGGAACTCCGCCCACTCCGGCTCGTTCTCAAAGATCCAGCGGTAGTAGTCGGTCCCCTGCAACTTGCTGGCAGCGGCTTCGTCCACGACTACCGTGCAGCGCGGATGTAACTGCAACACGCTCGCGGTTACCATCGCCGTAATCGGACCTTCCACCGCCTTGGCGACGATGTCGGCTTTCGCCTTGCCCGTAACGAGCACGACACAGCGGTGCGCTTCGAGGATCGTGCCGACGCCCATCGTGATGGCGCGCTTCGGTACTTTCGCGGGGTCGTTGTCGAAGTAGATGGCGTTCTGCTCGATGGTGGTCGGCGCGAGCGCCTTCTCGCGAGTGCGCGACCGTAGCGCGGAGAGCGGTTCGTTGAACCCGATGTGGCCGCTGCGCCCGATGCCGAGCAGTTGCACGTCAATCCCACCGCAATCATGGATCAGGTGCTCGTAGTGCCGGCACTCGGCGCTCAGATCGCGTGCCATACCGTCCGGCAGATGCGTGTTGCGCGGGTCAATGTTCACGCGCCCGAACAACTGACGGTTCATGTAGGCGCGGTACGAACGCGGATCGTCGGGCGCGAGTCCGATGTACTCGTCGAGGTTGAACGTCCGGCAGAGCGAGAAATCCAGTTTCTCCTCACGGTGGTGCCGCGCCAGCTCGTCGTACACCTTCTCCATCGTTCCGCCCGTGGCGAGACCCAGCACAAGCTGGGGTCGGGCGTGCAGTTCCTTCGCAATGATGCCGCCTACCAGCCGGGCCGCTGATTGTTCATCTGGCCGGATGATAACTTCCATTAAGAGGGATATTCCTTCGCACTCTCGGCCAGCGTCAAGAGCACTTTCTTCGCCGGCAGTTTCTCCTTCAGCGCGGCGATCTCGTCCATGCCACTGGTCAACGGCAACGCCACCTGTCCGCCTTCGACAGCGGAACGGTAGAGCGCAGACATGATTTCAAAACCCTTGTACGCGTTAGCGAAACAGCACGGATGCACCTTCTGGTCGTTATCGAGCCAGTCGGCCATCTGTTGGATGTACGGCGGCATGTCGTAATTGTAGTCCATCCCCCCAGGTCCGGAGGAGGCACCGTTCTTGGTGACTGCGCGCCAGCCGCCGCCGGTCATGACCTCGGCGAACCCATCACTGCCCTGCGCACCGATCCGGCACTTACGCCACCAGTACGGCACTTCGGGAACATCGGGCGCGCCTGCGCCGCAATCGTAGATGCCACGCACGCCGTTCTGGAAATGCACCACGCCGGCAAGGTAGTCGGGTGAGGTGTGGAGGTCAGTCAGTTTGCCGCGCCCGGCGGCTTGCGCCATCGCCCACGACGGGTCGGCGTAGTCGTTAAACCAGCAGGTGTAGTCAATCAGGTGACTCAGCATGTGCGCCGCCCAGCCAGTCGCGGTGCCGTACACGGTGTGGACTCTGCCAATCGCGCCGCTGGCGATGATTTCTTTCACCTGCTTGTAGTGTTCGCCGTACCGATGCTGGTGACTGACAACGGCTTTGACCCCAGCCTTATCGAGCGCCTTCTTGATCTCGATGCCTTCGACGCTGCTCATCGCCACCGGTTTCTCAAATGCGATCAGCTTCGCGCCGGTCTCGATGCCGAGCTTGATCAGTGGCAATCGTAGGTTCGGCAGCGTGCAGAAACAAAACACATCCGCCTTCACTTCCTTCGAAAGCGCGGCGGCATCGGCGCTGGTCTTCGGGTTGCCGAGTTTCGACGCGGCGGCAGCCAGCTTGGCCGCATCAATGTCGCAAATACCGGTAAGCTGGAAACGCGGGTTTGCCGCGAAGGTCGTGGCATGATGCATCCCGCGCTTACCCATGCCGACAACGATGACGCGATAGGTCTTCACGCTGTCTTGTCCCATTCGAGGCACTTGGCGACGATGTAATCCACTTCCTCGGCCTTCAGTTCGGGGAACATCGGCAGACTGATGCAGGTGGCGGCGTTGTGTTCGGCGTTGGCAACGGAGCCGACAACGCGGGCGCCTTTGTCCCACGGGTAACCTTCCTGCTTGTGGATGGCAATCGAGTAGTGCGTCTTGGCATCAACACCGTTCTTGACGAGGAACTCGACGAACGGATCGCGCTTGGCCGCATCCTTCACCTCGATGGCGTACAGGTGGAACACGTGCCGGTAGCCGGGCTTCTGGTATGGGAGCGTGAAGCTCTTCGCGCCCTTCAAAGCCGCGGTGTAGCGCGCGGCCCATTTGATGCGGGCGTCGTTCCACTCGTGGATGTGCTTGAGCTTGGCGCTCAGAATACCCGCGTGGATGTCGTCGAGCCGGCTGTTGAAACCAAAGCTGTGCACGTTGCGCTTGTTCGAGCCGTGGTTGCGCAGCTTGCGGACACGCAAGTCAATGTCGGAGTTGTTCGTTACCAACGCGCCGCTGTCACCGAACGTGCCAAGGTTCTTCTGGATGATGAAGCTCGTCGTTGCCGCGTCACTGAGTTCGCCGATCTTAAAAGTGTCGCCTGCCGCGTCAATCGCCTGCGCATTATCCTCGATGATCCGCAGCTTGTGTTTGTCGGCGATCTTCTTGATGGCCGGCATGTCGGCGCATTGGCCGTAAAGGTGGACAGGGATGATGGCTTTTGTCTTCGGCGTAATGGCCGCCTCGATCTTCGCCAAGTCTATGCACTTGGTTTTTGGATCGCAATCCACAAACACTGCCGTCGCGCCGGTGATCCAGATCGCCTCGGCTGTTGCGAAGAACGTGTTCGGGTGCGTGATGACCTCGTCGCCGGTCCCGATTCCGAGCGCCATCAACGCCAGCCAGATCGCGTCGGTGCCGTTGCCGACGCCGATGGCGAACTTCGTTCCGTGAAACGCCGCCAGCTCCGCCTCGAATTGCTTGAGCATCGGTCCCTGAACGTACTCGCCGCTTTCCAGCACCCGCTGGATGTTGGCGTCTATCTCTTTCTTGATATTATAATATTGGCGAACGTGTCCATAAAAGCTTACTTGCATTGTTTATCTCCTGTTAAATAGGGGATAATCTTAACAATGGCGCCATACGCAGGCAAGAGAGATTTCCAAGAGGCTGAATTCGCTTTCAATGCGATTACAGCCGCGCCGCGACTCGCTCCATTTCGGGTTCTTGCGCGATGATGGATTCGACCAGCTTGAACTGCGTCCGGCAACGGTCAAGGTTGTGGCCTTCATGGTGGACTTTGAAATACACGTCACCGGCAAGGTAGTCGGCCAGAAAACGGATACCGATCTCAAAGGTGATGAGTTTGCCGGAGGTGACCAGCAGGGCGCGTTCCGCTGGCGTCAGGAATCCCCCGGCGGCGGTGAGGTAGCCGCGGGCGAGCGCCTCGAACAATTCCATTTCCATGTGGATCTTGCCGAGATCGCGTTCGTCCTCGGCGGACCGGCAGGTGGCGGTGCGGACCATGTCGCCGAAATCGTACAGCGCCAAGCCGGGCATCACGGTGTCGAGGTCAATCACGCAGACGGCTTCGTTCGTCTCATCGTCGAGGAGGACGTTGTTGATCTTGGTGTCGTTGTGGGTGACCCGTTCGGGCAGGTTGGCGTCGAGCAGGACGCCGCAGAGCGTTTTGTGGCGCAGGGCGAACTTGATCTCCGCCTTGGCGTGCGCGGCGCGGTGGACGGCGTCGGCTTCGATGGCGCGCTCCAGTGCCGCGAATCGTTTCGGGGTGTGATGAAAATCTGGAATCGTTTCCTGCAAGCGCGGCGCCGGTAGATCCGCCAGCAGGCGCTGAAACTCGCCGAACACGCGCGCGGCCTCAAACGCTTGCCGGGAGGTCTGGATGGTATCGTGGCTGCGGGCACCCTCGATGCAGTGGAACGTGCGCCAGTAGTTGCCTTCCTTGTCCCGGCAATACGACTCCCCTTCCCGCGTCGGCACCAACGTCAACGCGTGACGCGCGGCTTTCGAGCCGAGCTTCTTCCGGAGGTGGGCGGTGACGCGCGCGATGTTGTCCATCATCGCTTCGGGGTTGCGAAAGATGGCGTGATTGATGCGCTGGTGGATGTAGCGGGTGACGGCGCCGTTCTGTCGGTAGGTGGCGAGGTAGGTGTCGTTGATGTGGCCGCTGCCCCACGGCTCCGCACCGTAAAACTCCGCATCAATCGCAAACTGCGTTGTGACAAATTCGAGACTCATTCGATGAAATACAATGCCAGCCGTTTCGGCCCGTGCGCGCCCATCACCAGCACCTTCTCGATGTCCGCCGTCCGACTCGGACCGCTGATCACCGACACCAAGCTCGGAACACTGTCGTCGTACCGCCGCCGCAATACCGCAATCGCGGCATCCAAGTCCAGCACGATTTGTCCGCGCCGCGCCATGACCAGATGCACCGGCGGCAACGCTGACAGCGCCCGCTCCGCCGCCGAGCGGCATGTCACCACAACCGAACCGGTCTGCGCCACGAGACACTCACATGCCGTCACGCCGAGATCAGCCTCACGCACCGGAGCGTTGCCCACACCCGCCAATTCACTGCCGTCGGTCGCGATCTTCGCAAATCCAGCCAAAAACTCCGGCAACGACTCGACGACTTCGCCGCGCAACAGTGTGAACTCCTCACGGAACCGCGCCTCCAAATCACCCACCGGCGGCCAGATCGGCGACGCCGACGGCTCCGGCGGTCGCGGCGCAAGCGTCCGCACGGCGTCGCGGACACGGTTGAGGATGTTGTCACGCGCGCTCATTGGTTCCTCCACCAGTCGCGGAAGGCCTCACGTGGCGGTTCCGGCAAGTCGCGACCTTTCGTCCACGCCTTGGCCAACGGCTTCGCGAGGCCGAGGCGCATACCGAGGCGCGCCAGTTTCCCGCCGAGCGCATACCGGCCCGGCGACTGCATCGCCCAAAGCCAGAGACGGAACGCGATCCGCTGGAGCGGCGAGTCGCAATGCTGACGGACGCTGTTCCGACGGTTGTGAAGAAGGTGATGATGAATTGGGATGTGCACAGGACAAACATCGGCACACTTCCCGCAGAGCGAACTGGCGTACGACAGGTGCGACCAGTCGGCGACACCACGCAAGTGCGGCGTGATCATCGAGCCGAGCGGCCCTTGGTACGTCGTGCCGTAGCTGTGACCGCCGACCGTCTTGTAAACGGGACACGCATTCAGGCACGCGCCGCAACGGATACAGTGCAATGCGTCGCGCTGCTCGGCGTCGGCGAGCAGCTTCGTGCGGCCGTTGTCGAGCAGGATGACGTGGAACCCTTCCGAGCCGCCGATGAGCGTGTTGTACACGGTGAGGAACTGTCCGGTGCCGTGCGTCGCCAGCAGCGGCCAGAACAACGCCAGGTCTTCGATACGCGGGACGAGTTTCTCGATGCCGACGATGGCGACGTGCAGCTTTGGCAACGCCGTCGTCAGCCGGCCGTTGCCTTCGTTCGTGCAGAGTCCGATCATCCCCGTGTCGGCGAAAGCAAAGTTGGCACCGCTGATACCCATGTCGGCGCTGAGAAACTCCGCGCGCAGTTTTTCGCATGCGATACCGGCGAGTTGCTCGGCGGTGGCGTCGGTGGAACTGCCGAATTTCTCGTGGAATGTCTGCGCGATCTGTTCGCGATTCAGGTGCATCACCGGCGTCACGATGTGATACGGCGGCTCGCCGCGAAGCTGGCAGATGTACTCGCCGAGATCGGTCTCCAACACCGTGACGCCAGCGGCTTCCAGCGCGGGGTTGAGGTGGATTTCCTCGGTGACCATGGACTTCGATTTGACGACCTTCCGGACACCGTGTTGGTGTGCGAGCGACACGACAAGCTGCGACGCCTCGGTGGCGGTCTCGGCCCAGTGAACGTGGCCGCCGCGGGCCAGAACGTTGCGCTCGAACTCTTCGAGGTAACGGTCGAGGTGGTTGATCGTCTCCCATTTCACCTGCGCGGCGCGGCGGCGCGCGGTCTCCCAGTCGGCAAACCGCGCAAGCCCGCGCGCAACGGCGGCGTGGTACGTGCCGGTGTTCTTGGCAACGATGGCGCGGTGGCGGAGGTCGAACGCTTTCGCGTCGGCGGCACGCTGGAACTGGAGAGCGTTGGCGTTCATGTTTTCGCCAGCACCTCCGCGAGATGTTTTGTCTGCACCGGCAGGTCACGGCGTCGGAGCAAGCCGCCGATCTGCATCAGGCAACTGGAATCCACGCTGACAACGTACTGCGCGCCGGTAGCGACGATGGACTGGCATTTCACGTCGTCCATCGCGGTGGAGATCGTCGGGAACTTCACCGAGAATGTGCCGCCGAAACCGCAACAGGTCTCAGCCTCTGTCATCTCGACCAATTCCAGCCCTTGCACGGCGCGGAGAAGCTTGCGCGGCTCCTCCTTCAAGCGGAGTTCGCGCAACGTGTGACAGGAATCGTGGTACGTCACCTTCGCTGCAAACTTCGCGCCGACATCGGTGACGGCGAGTTTCTTCACAAGGAATTCGGAGAACTCGAAGGTGTTGGCACTGGCGTGGCGGATTTTGCCAAGCAGTTCGGGATAGAAGTTACGGACCATCGCCGTGCAGGAACCGGATGGGCTGACGACAGCGTCATAGCCGTCGAAGATGTCGCAGTAGCGTTTCGCCAGCGTGCGAGCTTCGTCCCAGTAGCCGGTGTTGAACGCGGGCTGGCCGCAGCAGGTTTGCTCCGGCGGGAAACAGACCTCGACCCCCAGCCGTCGCAGGACAGCAACCATCGCTTTCCCGACTTCGGGATAGAACTGGTCAACGAAACACGGAATGAACAGCCCGACTCTCATTCTTCGAGAGCCACCGGGTTGGTCAACTTGCCGATCTTCTCGATCTCCACCGTCACCACATCTCCCAGTTCCAGATACCGGGGCGGATTGCGGGCCATGCCGACGCCGCTCGGCGTGCCGGTGAAGATGACGGTGCCGGGCAACAGCGTCGTGCTGCCGCTGAGAAACTCGATCAACCGCGGCACGTCGAAGATCATGTCGCTGGTGTTGTTCTCCTGGAGCACTTCACCGTTGACCAGCGTGCGGATGGCGAGCGCGTTCGGGTTCGGAATCTCGTCGGCCGTCACCAGACACGGCCCCATCGGCGCAAACGTGTCGAACGACTTCGCCCGGCACCACTGGCCGCCGCTGCGGCGTTTCTGCCAGTCGCGGGCGCTGACGTCGTTGCCGCAGGTGTAGCCAAGCACGTACTGGAGCGCGTCGGCGCGCGACACGTTTTTGCAACGTTTTCCGATGACGACCACCAGTTCGCATTCGTAGTCCACCTCATCGCTGCGCAACTGCCGCGGAATCAGAATCGGGTCGTTCGGATTCTGGATGGCAGCGACGTTCTTCATGAACAGTACCGGGAACTCCGGGATCGGCGCGTGCGTCTCAACTGCGTGCTGTCGGTAGTTCAATCCGATGGCAAAAATCGCCACCGGCACGACCGGCGTCAGCAATTTGCGCACGTCGGCGCATGTGTCCGTCACCCACCAATCGCCAGGAAGCGTCCCGGTAATGTTTCGGGCAGTGCCGTCCGTTTGTTCGGCGGCAAACCCGATCTGTCTTTGTGCGTCTTGATAGCGAATAATCCTCATAGCAAATTAGCATACTTAGCAGGATGGCGTTTGACAAACCCGGAGTGCGCCACCAATCCAACTAACGGGGATGACTTGGGTGGTGGCGCGTCAACGGATGTCCTCCCGCCATTTTGCAAACGTGGCTTGCAATCGGATTGCCGCTGGTTTCAACGATCCATCGGCACGGACAAGGCCGAAGTATGATTCATTCGGGTTATTGATCGGGTAATCGTGCAGACACCACGGTAATACACCAGCAATGCGTTCTTGTTGCGCGGCAGCCAATACAATCTCGTAGAGTCGCACTTGTTCGGCCTCAGTACCGGGGTCGTTTCCTATTTTGCCGCACAGCAATTCTTCCGCGCCATGTTGCGGATCGCGTGCGGTGCTTTGGCCAAATTCGCCGATGAGTACCGGCCGCGCGCCTCCGACCTGACGTTGATTAACAATGCTATGGATCACACGTGTCGGGCCTTTCTCAAACAATTCCGTTTTCGGGCAGTACTCGTGGTACTGAAGCACATTGGGTAGGCCACATTCGGCGAGACGGTTGATCCGCCATGTGATGCCGACGGTAGTGCGATGATTAGAGTCGAGTCGTTTGATGAACGGCAACGCGTCGCGGAGATAAGCGCGGGTACCGACCGTCCATTTCGCGTCGTCATCTGGCTCGTTCATAAGGTCCCACAGCAACACACGCCCATCGGTGCGGTGAGCCGTCACAAGAACGCTAAGCGCGCGTTTCCACATCGCGGCGGCACCGGGTGCGGTGAGCCAGCGCGGGTCGAATTCGAAGCAGAAGATAAGGCGTATTTGATGACGCCATGCAGCAGCGAGGAGACACTCGATCTTGTCAAGGTAGGCGGACGTGAGTTGGCCATCGCGCTGCATGAGTCCGGCTTGTTCGACGTGCGGCTCAAACTGAATGAACGTGCGGATAGTGTTTACACCGAGCGACGCGGCTAGCGCCATGTCGTGCTCCCAGACCTCGGGCGTCGTCTTCGTCCACAACCCGCTCCACGGTGTGTCGCGTGGGTAATAGTTTACACCGCGAACCGACAGTGGCTTGAGTTCGTGGATCAACTTCGCTTCCTCCGCGGCGAACGCGCCACAGGCCACCAACACGATCACTATGAAAATAATCCTATAGTTCATCACTTCGCATGTCGTGGACGGCTACGGAATCCGGATCCATTGCTCTGGTGAAACATCCGGTCGAATATTGATCTGGATCGGCGTGGTTCGCGAGTAACGGAGTCGTGCAAGCGTTTTTGGTCGACGACCCTTTAAGCATGAATTCTTCACACTTCGTACGATACATACTGCGCTATCGTTTGACAAACACGGAGTGCGCCGTTGACGACGATGGCGGTTGCGCGTACTCTGTGCGCCGTTATGACCAAACCAGTGGCGATATACGACACAACCCTGCGCGACGGCTCGCAGGCCGAAGGCATCTCGTTTTCCAGCGCCGACAAGGTCCGCATCGCGGAGCGGCTTGACAGCTTCGGCGTGGACTACATCGAGGGCGGCTGGCCCGGCTCCAACCCGAAGGACATGGAGTTCTTCGACGCCGCCGTGAAACACAACTTCAAGCACGCTCGCGTGGCCGCGTTCGGCAGCACCCGCCGCGCGAATGTCCGCGCCGAGGACGACCAGCAGATCAAGACGTTGCTTGCGGCGAACACGCCCGTCGTCACGATGTTTGGCAAGACTTGGCCGATGCACGTCACTGAAGTCCTCCGCACGACGCTGGAGGAAAACGTCGCCATGGTTGCCGACTCCGTCCGCTTCTTCAAACAGCACGGCAAGGAAGTCATCTACGACGCCGAGCATTTCTTCGACGGCTACAAGGCCGACGCCCGCTACGCGCTCGCCACGCTCAAGGCCGCGCAGGACGCAGGCGCCGACACCGTCACACTCTGCGACACCAACGGCGGCACGTTGCCGAGCGAAGTCGCCCGCATCGTCGCCGATGTCCGCAAGAACATCACCTGCGCCGTCGGCATCCACACCCACAACGACAGCGGCCTCGCCGTCGCCAACGCCCTCGCCGCCGTCGAGTGCGGCGCGACGCAAATCCAAGGCACCATCAACGGCTACGGCGAACGAACCGGCAACTGCAATCTCACCACCGTCATTCCGTGCCTGCTCTTGAAGATGGGCGCCGAGTGTGCCTGCAAGAGCAATCTCTCCCATTTGCGCGAGCTGTCGGTGTTCGTTGACGACCTCGCCAACGCGCGTCCCGACATCCGCCAGCCGTTTGTCGGCGCCACCGCGTTCGCCCACAAGGGCGGCATGCACGTCAACGCCGTCGAGAAGATCGCCCACAGCTACGAGCACATCCGGCCCGAACTCGTCGGCAACCACCGCCGCGTTCTCATCAGCGAACTCAGCGGCCGCAGCAACATCATGATGAAAGCGCACGAACTCGGCATTGACCTCACGAAGGACACACCCGAGATCCGCGAGATTCTCCAGCAGCTCAAACAACTCGAACACGCCGGCTACGAGTTCGAGGCCGCCGACGCCAGCTTCCACATCCTCATCCAGAAACTGCTGAAGCGGCACACGCCCTTCTTCAACCTCCTCGCCTACCGCGTCATCATGGACCGGCACGGCGTCGGCGACCACAGCGTCGTCGAGGCCAGCGTCAAACTCGAAGTCAACGGCGAAGTCGTCCACACCGTCAGCGAAGGCGACGGCCCCGTCCACGCGCTTGACCGCGCCTTCCGCGGCGCGCTCCAGAAATTCTACCCGAATATCGCCGCCGTCCGGCTCGTGGACTACAAAGTCCGCATCATCGACTCGCAGCTTGCCACCGCCGCCAAGACCCGCGTCATGATCGAGAGCACCGACGGCACCGACATCTGGGGCACCGTCGGCGTCCACGACAACATCATCGAAGCAAGCTGGGAAGCCCTCGTCGACAGCGTTGAGTACAAACTCTTCAAGGACGAACAGCGGAAGTAGCTGCGGCGCGCAATTGCTTGTGTAGGCCACGCGGCGGCGACATAATCCGCGCAAATGGGAAACGTTAAACATCTGGCGGCACGCTCGCTGATTCAACAGCGGCTGTTTGATGGTCTTACCGAGTTCCGTGAGTTGGAGGCGCGCATCACCGCCTTGGAGTCCGAACGAGAGCGCGGCGATGCGTTCGAGGTTTTCGCGGAGGCGTACCTTGCCACGCAGCCGGTCACGCAAGCCAAGGAAGTGTGGCCGGAGAAAGTCATTCCTCCATCACTCCGAAAACGACTGTCCCTGCATTCAACGGATGTCGGCGCTGACGGTGTGATCGAAACGCAGACCGGCCAGTTGCACGGCTACCAAGTCAAATACCGGTCGTACCGCGCGCCGCTGACGTGGACGGAGACAGCAACGTTCTTCGGTGTGACTGACCGGTGCGGCCAACGTTTTCTGTTCACCAACTCCGACGATGTGTCCGCCGTCATGGAGCAGCGCAAAGATTTCTACTGCATCCGTGGCGGCGACCTCGACAAACTGGAGGTGCGCGATTTTGAGGCTATCGCCGCGTGGTTGCGCGGTTCGATTACCCCGCGCATTCGCAAGCAACCACAACCGCATCAACAAGAAGCTCTCGACGCCATCTTACCGTCGTTGGAAAAGTCTGACCGTGCTACGGCCATCATGGCTTGCGGCACCGGCAAGACACTCGTGGCGTTGTGGGTGGCGGAGCGTTGTAGTGGCCGCCGTTCCGGCGGTAACATCCTCGTGCTTGTTCCGTCGCTGGCGCTCCTACGTCAAACACTTCACGAGTGGCTGCGCGAGACGGGCTGGCAGAACCTCTCGTATCTCTGCGTCTGCTCTGATCCCACTGTGGAACAGGGCACGGACGAGTTGATTGTCCGGCAAGCAGACTTGGACTTTCCGGTCACCACAGACCCCGGTGTCGTTCACCGTTTTCTGGAGGGCAAGGCTCCCGGCGAGCCACCGGTAAAGATCGTTTTCTCCACATACCAATCGGCACGTGAAGTCGCCCGTGGCCTGCCTGAGAAGTTTGTCTTTGACCTCGCCATCTTTGACGAAGCGCACAAGACAGCCGGACGCGAAGGCCGCAACTTCGGTTTTGCGCTAGAGGACAGGAATCTCTCGATCAAAAAGCGTCTGTTTCTCACAGCCACGCCGCGCCACTACGACGTGCGCAAACGCGACAAGGAAGGCGAAGCGAAGCTTCTTTATTCGATGGACGTGCCGGAAGTGTACGGCCCGGTCGCTCACACGCTGACGTTTGCTGAGGCTGCGCGGCGCGGCATCATCTGCAACTACAAGGTCATCATCTCCGTCATCACCAGCGGCATGGTCAACGACCACGTCTTGTGTCACGGCAAAGTGTTGGTCAAAGGTGACGAAATCCACGCCCGCCAAGTCGCCAACCAGCTTGCGTTGAAAGCTGCCATCAAGAAACATGGTGTCAGCAAAATCTTCACCTTCCACCGCTCCGTTGCCTCTGCCAAATCGTTCACGAGCAATGGCGGGGAAGGCATTGGCAATCATCTACCAGTTTTCTCCGCATACCATGTCAACGGCACGATGCCGACTGCCGAACGCGACGGCCTGATGACTGAGTTCCGCGCTGCGTCGAAAGCCGTCATGTCGAACGCCCGTTGCCTAACCGAAGGCGTGGACGTACCGGCTGTGGACATGGTTGCGTTCCTTACGCCGAAACGCAGCAAAGTGGACATAGTCCAAGCTACCGGCCGCGCCATGCGCAAAGCCGATGGCAAAACCACCGGCTACGTTCTCGTCCCACTCTTCGTCGAGGAGGTTAAAGGGGAGTCCATTGAGGATGCCGTCGCACGCGCTAAGTTCGACGAAGTCTGGAACGTCCTCCAAGCCATGCAGGAACAAGACGATGTGCTTGCTGACATCATCTGCCAGATGCGCCAAGAACGCGGACGCACGAAAAGCTTCGATGACACCCGCTTTCGCGAAAAGGTAGAGGTACTTGGGCCAACAGTTTCGCTACGAGCACTGCGGCAATCTATAGCCACCGTTTCCATTGATGAGCTTGGCGTGACATGGGACGAGCGGTATGGCGAATTGAAAGCGTTCAAGGAGCGATTCGGTCACTGCGACGTTAGGAGGCGCTGGAGCGAAAACGTGAAGCTCGCAACTTGGGTTGAAGTTCAGCGCCGAGATAAGGCGAGCGGGCGATTGCGCGAAAACCGTGTCAGTCTTTTGGATTCGCTTGGGTTTAGATGGGATCCGCACGGGGCTGACTGGGACATGCTGTATTCAGCACTGCTTGAATTTCGGGGAACACACGGACACTGCAACGTGCCGTACAAGTGGCCAGATAATCCGTCGCTGGGCATATGGGTACACGGACAACGGAGCCTGAGGAAGAAGCAGCAGCTCGGCGAGGAACGAATTCACAAACTGGATAGGGTTGGATTTGTTTGGGACAAGCGCACCGACACATGGAAGCAGATGTTTTCAGCATTGTTGAAGTACAAGAACACTCACGGTGACTGCAATGTGCCTAGAAACTGGCACGACACACGTCTTGTGCTTTGGGTGCTGACTCAGCGTGTGTTCAAGAGACGTGGCAAACTGAGTCAAGAACGTGTCGACCGGCTCAACGAGGCGGAGTTCGTGTGGGATGTAGCTGATTCGTGCTGGGAAGAGATGTTCGCTCGACTCGTCAGGTACAAGGAAGTTCACGATGACTGCAATGTGCCGAAGGACTGGCATGAGAATCCGAAATTGGGTAGTTGGGTTGATATGCAACGGCAGCTTAGGAAGAACGAGCGGCTAAGCCCAGAGTTTACCAAGCGCTTGGAAGAACAGGGATTCGTGTGGGAGCCATCCGACGAAAAATGGGAGACGATGTTCTCGCAATTGCTCAGGTACAGGGACGTTCACGGTGACTGCAACGTTCCAGCAAAGTGGTCAGAAGACCCCAAACTCGGCAATTGGGTCGGCACGCAACGAACACTTAGAAAAGTTGGGCGCTTGAGTGAAGAGCGGATTCAGCGACTAGATGAAATTGGCTTTGTTTGGGATTTGGAGGCTTCGCTAAAGTCATCCTTCTGGGAGGATATGTTCCGGTTGCTGGTCGATTACAAGCGAGAGCACGGTCATTGCAATGTGCCGCGACAGTGGGAAACGAATCTAAACCTCGCGAATTGGGTCTCGAATCAACGTCAAGCTAAGAAGAGAGGCAAGCTTAGCTTGCAGCAAATTGATCGGCTCGACGATCTTGGATTTCTCTGGAATCCGTTTGAGGCTGGATGGGAGGAGATGGTCTCCGCATTGGGTGATTACAAGCGTGTGCATGGAAACTGTGACGTGTCGAAGTCGTGGCCATAGAATCCAAAGCTGGGTGCGTGGGTAAACTGGCAGCGCCACCTCCGTAAGAAAGGCAAGATGGACGAAGAACGGGTGCGAAGGCTCGACGTGATCGGCTTCCAGTGGGGATGCCGAGGGCAAAGCTAAACAACAAGCCCCGCCAGTCGGCGGGGCTTGTTTTGACGGAAACTAATTATCTCCAAAACTCAAACTGTCGAAACTCAGACGCTTTCACGCCAAGAGTAAAATTGACAAAGTTACCAACTTGCAGTGTAAACCGACATTCAAAGGTTCGACTCATAGAGGCGAACACCAGTAGCAGGACAAAAGTTCGAGCGATCAAAGATTGCAATCGTTTACGACGATTGCAGGCTGTCATGGCATAAGAACTCCTATTGGATTGTTCAGGGTTCTCGCTGATGCCCGCCCAGCAAAGCCATTCAGCAATACCCTCGATTTCTCAATGAACGCGCTGAGCAGCGGCACCCTAACACCACGTTCTCAAATTGCAAGTGGCTCATGATTTCGTCCATCGCCTGCCGGCCGCTCAGCGTAGCGCATTTTCTGTGTGGCGATCAGTTTCTCGATTCTTTTTCGGCAAGCTGAAGTAGCTATTCGGATGACGGCACGCAATAGCGTGCCGACTCAATGTCGTGTTCCGGTTTTGTTCCGGCTCACTTTCCGTCGTGACCGACGGGCACAACTCACGGACGCAACGGAGCGCGTCCCTCCATCGCCTTGATTCGCAGTTGCCGGTATCGCTTGTCAAGCGACTTGGCGCACCGGCACGTCAACACCGTCCGCGCCAACATCCGGTTCACCACGCCTTGCGGCACCATTACGCGTTTGTCGGCTTCCAACGGATTCGCCTGTCGCAACAAAGCGACAGTCTCCAATCCAATCCAGATTGGCCACGTACACGCCAAGCGCAACCGCCAAAGCTTGCTCGGAATAGCCATCGTGTACTGCCAGCCCGCGTCGAGATGCGCAACTGTCGTGTCGAGCCAGCGATGATATTGCGGACGGATCGCGTCGAAGCTCGACGCCTCCAACAACGCCCGCGGCTCCTTCACCGGCAGGTAACAACGCCCGATCCGCAAATCGCGGGGCAGATCGCGGAGGATGTTGACGAGCTGAAGTCCTTTGCCGAACCGGATACCGAGTTCCTCCGAGGACGACGGGGTCCACGCCGGTAAATGCGCGGCGCACATTCGCGTCCAAAACTCGCCGACGCAACCGGCAACGAGGTACGTGTACCGGTCCAGTTCCGCGTCGTCGGACAGCGCCGCGAGTTCCTTCTCCGTCTCGCCGGGGAAACGTTCGAGGTCGAATACTTGGCCACTGACAATCGTCCGCCACAAATCGCCGATCCGTTTCTGGTCGGCGTCGGGGAACGATTTCAGCATCGCGCAGCAATCGTCGAGTCGTTGCAGCAACATCCGCTCGGACGGCAACGCCTGATGCGCGGCCAGTTCCGCGATGGCCTTGATTTCGCCAGCCTGCATCTGGCGGAGAAGCTCCAACCGACGCGCGGGCGCGACGACTTTGGTGTCGGCGATGGTATCGGTAGCGCGCGCGAGCAGGTACGCCAGCGAAATCTGCGGACGAATCTCCTTCGGCAGCACGCGCAGCGTCAGGTAAAACGAGCGCGACACTTCCTTCAGAAGCGGGCCGATGAGTTCCTGTTGGTTCGCGGTCGTCACTTACGCTCGTATGTTCCGATCAACTCCGCTTCCGCCAGCACGTGACCCTTCATTGCCTCCAGAAGCTGCTTTTTCGCCGCCTTCGCTTGTAATGACAACGCCGTGTCCAGCGCGTACAGCTTGAAATGATAATGATGGACGCCGTGGCCGCGTGGCGGCATCGGGCCGTTGTAGCCGAGACGCGGCCAGCCGTTCAACCCCTGCTTCGCGCTGCCGAGCACCGTTTCCTTCTTCTCGACGTTCTCCGGTAATTCCGTCGCCGCAGCGGGAATGTTCCAGATCAGCCAGTGGTCCCACACCCGTCCCGCGACGCTCATCGCGTCGGGGTCGTCGCAGATCAACGCGAAGCTCTTCACTCCCGACGGCACACCTTCCCATTTCAGCACGGGCGACACGTCGGCGCCTTCGCCGGTGTATTTCGCCGGGATCGGTTGGTTCTCCGCAAACGCCGGACTGGTCAGCTTCATGTTCCCCTCCTTCGCGCAGGCGACCGTGGCCACGCACAACACCAGCGCCAGCGCGTAACTTGTGTTGGTTCTCATCCGCTGCTACTCTACCGCCCGGAGAGCGCATGGGCAACACTCAAGACATAGCCGGCCTGCTGAACGAACGGATTCTCGTACTCGATGGGGCGATGGGCACGATGATCCAGCAACGCAACCTCACCGCCGCCGACTTCGGCGGCGCGCAGTTTGAAGGCTGCAACGAAAATCTCGTCCTCACCCGCCCCGACGTCATTCGCGACATCCATCGCGCCTACTTCGCCGCTGGCGCCGACATCATCGAGACCGACACGTTCGGCGCGACGCCGCTGGTGCTGGCCGAGTACGGCCTCGCCGACAAATGCCGAGAAATCAATCGCACCGCCGCTCGCATCGCCCGCGAAGCCACCAACGGTAAAGGTTTCGTTGCCGGTTCAATCGGTCCGACCACCAAAGCCATTACCGTCACCGGTGGCGTCACGTTTCTTGAGTTGGTCGCCAATTTCCAGGAACAGGCCACGGGGTTGATCGAAGGCGGCGTTGATCTCTTGCTCGTCGAGACCTGTCAGGACACCCGCAACGTCAAAGCCGCGCTGATCGGCATCAACCAAGTCGGCGTGAAGATACCGGTGATCGTATCCGGCACTATTGAGCCGATGGGCACGATGCTCTGCGGTCAGCCAGCCGACGCGTTCGTCGCATCGCTCCAACACGTTGACCTGCTCGCCATCGGTTTGAACTGCGCCACTGGGCCGGAGTTCATGACGGACCATATCCGGACCATTCACGAGATGGCGACGACCGCCGTGTCGTGTTACCCGAACGCTGGATTGCCAGACGAAGAAGGCAAGTATGGCGAGACGCCGACCTCGTTGGCGGCGTCACTGGAGCGGTTCGTGAAGAACGGCTGGCTCAACATCATCGGCGGGTGTTGCGGGACGACTCCGGAACATATCCGGAACATTGCGCAGATGGTCGCAGGCAAGGCGCCACGACGGTTCCGCGCCGCGCGACGCAGTTACTACACCGGCATCGAGCTGGTCGAGGCGTCGGAGGACACACGGCCACTGATTGTTGGCGAACGGACGAACGAAGTTGGGTCGCGGGCGTTCAAGCGGCTCATCACGGAGGAGAAGTTCGAGGAGGCGAGCGAGATTGCCCGCGCGCAAGTCAAGAGCGGCGCGCACATCATTGACATCAACCTCGAAAACACCGACCGCGACGAACTGACCGACATTGACCGGTTTTACGAGAAGGTCATCCATAAGGTCAAAGCCCCGATCATGATCGACTCGACCAGCCCGAAAGCAGTCGAGCGAGCGCTGACGTATTGCCAGGGCAAAGCGATCATCAACTCGATCAACTTCGAGGACGGCGAGGAGAAGTTTCACAAGATTCTGCAGCTCGTGAAGAAGTACGGCGCGGCAGTAATCATCGGTTCAATTGACGAGGACAAACAACAGGCGCAAGCCATCACCCGTCAACGCAAGCTGGCCATCGCGTTGCGCGCCCACAAGTATTGCACCGAGCGCGGCATCCCGGAAGAAGACCTCATCTTCGACACACTCACTTTCCCCTGCGCCACCGGCGACGAGAACTACATTGGCAGCGCCGTCGAGACGGTCGAAGCCATCCGGCTCATCAAGGAGCAGTTGCCGCGCTGCAAGACCGTGCTCGGCGTCAGCAATGTCAGCTTTGGCCTACCGCCCGCCGCGCGCGAAGTCGTCAACTCCGTCATGCTCTACCATGCCACCAAGGCCGGGCTTGATCTCGCCATCGTCAACGCCGAGAAACTGGAACGTTACGCGAGCATTCCGGATGCGGAGAAGAAACTCGCCGAGGACATCCTCTTCCATTCCCACGACAAGGAGACCTCGCAGCGCGCCATCGCCGCCATCAGCGAACATTTCCGCGACGCCACCAGCCGGGTGAAGAAGAAGACCTCCGATCTTCCGCTCGATGGCCGGCTGGCCAATTACATCATCGAAGGCACGAAAGACGGCCTCATCCCCGATCTCGACTTGAAACTGAAGGAAGCTGGCCCGCTCGACATCATCAACGGCCCGCTCATGGCCGGTATGAGCGAAGTCGGTCGGCTGTTCAACGCCAACGAACTCATCGTCGCCGAAGTTCTCCAAAGCGCCGAAGCCATGAAAGCCGCGGTCGGCCATCTCGAACAGTTCATGCAACACGCCGAGACTTCGACCAAAGGCAAAGTCCTCCTCGCCACCGTCAAAGGCGACGTCCACGACATCGGCAAGAACCTCGTCGAAATCATCCTCTCGAACAACGGTTACCGGGTCATCAACCTCGGAATCAAAGTCGCACCGGAAACATTGATCGAGGCGTTTCACGAGAATAAACCCGACGCCATTGGCCTGTCCGGTCTGTTAGTCAAAAGCGCCCAACAAATGGTCATTACTGCCGGCGACCTCAAAGCCGCTGGCATCACTGTTCCGGTGTTGGTAGGTGGTGCGGCGTTGAGCGACAAATTCACACGCGGCAAGATTGCGCCCGCCTACGAGAACGTCGTCACCTATTGCCGGGACGCCATGAACGGCTTGGCCACAATGAATAAGTTGATGGACCCGGCTGAGCGCGCCAAACTCGCCGCCGAACAAGCCGCCGCCGTGTCAAACTCCGTTGTGGACACCGTTGTCGAGTCTGTTCCCGAATCCACCACCCGCTCCACACGCGTCCGCATTCTGCCTCAGTTACCGGCTCCGTATCCTGATCGGAAAGTCGTCGCCGTCCCGAACCTCACCGAGGTTTGGAGCTACATCAACCCGCAGATGCTCTTCGTCCGGCACCTCGGTTTCAAGAGTAACTTCGAACGCGCATTGGAGAACCGCGATCCGAAGGCGTTGGAACTGAACGACGCCGTCGAGGAAGTGAAAGCCGAAGCCAAGAAGTTCATGAAGGTCAAAGCCGTCTGGCAATTCTTCGAGGCCGCCGCCGAAGGCAACAGCATCAAGCTGCCGGGACACACTTTCCATTTTCACCGTCAACGCAAACCCGATGGCCTCTGCCTGTCCGATTATGTGTCACCGGGAGGTGACTCTCTCGCCGTGTTCGTCGTCACGGCCGGTGCCGGTGTCCTCGAACGCGCCAACGAGTTCAAGGCCAAGGGTGAATTCCTGAAGTCGCACGCATTGCAGGCGCTCGCGCTGGAAACCGCCGAAGCCGCCGCCGAATGGCTGCATCGCCGACTCCGCGAAGACTGGGGTTTCCCCGACCCGGCAACGATGACGATGCTCGACCGGTTCCAAGCCCGGTACCAAGGCAAGCGATACAGCTTCGGCTACCCGGCATGTCCCGTGCTCGAAGACCAAGCCGGTATCTTCAAGCTGCTCCGACCGGAAGAGATTGGCGTGAACCTGACCGAAGGTTTCATGATGGAACCGGAAGCCAGTGTTTCTGCGCTCGTCTTTCACCATCCGGACGCGACGTATTTCGGGGTTGGTGACACGACCGAATAAGCTGTAATAAGTGCGGAGTTGTTACCGGGAATGTCCCTTGGTATAGTTTCAGCAGATGAACTTACACCTCGATGAAACTATTCGCCGCAATCTGCGCAAGACGCCTGAACAACGCGTCGAAACGTTAATGGTTGCATTGCGTGAAGCGGAAGCACGCGGATTGTGGCCGAAGGTTGACCGCAAAGCCAAGGAGCAGCGCATCCTGTGTTCGATCCGCGAAAGATCATCGAGACGCTGAACCGTCACAACGTCGAGTACATCACGATTGGTGGAATCGCGGCCACGTTGTACGGCTGCCCGGAACAGACCTACGATCTGGACATTCTTTACGCTGATTCCGTCACCAACCGTCAGCGTTTGCTTGTAGCTTTGGCGGAAATCGAAGCGCAATGGGATATACCCCTCACTGATGCCGTCCTGCAACGGCAACCCGTGTTCGCCTTGAACACCAAGTTCGGCGACCTCGACATTCTCAGCGAAGTATTGGGTGTCGGCACATACGAACAAGCCAAAACGCACGCCCAACCGGTGACTATCGGCGAACAACGTATGTTCATACTCGACTTACCAACATTGATCGCCACCAAAGAAGCCGCCGCCGATCCGAACCCGCGCAAGCAGTCCGCCCTTGAGTATCTGAAAGCCCTCCAGCAACGCGGCAAACAGCAATGAGTTTGCTCCGAAGAAACCTGCCCGGATTCTGTATCGGGGTCGGCGTGAACCTCACCGAAGGTTTCATGATGGAACCGGAAGCCAGCGTCAGCGCGCTCGTCTTCCACCACCCGGATTGCACGTACTTCGGCGTGGCCATCTCTGGTGATTAGCAATTCTTGCCTTTGCGTTTTTAGGCAGGTAGTCTCGCTCTCGTGAAAGAGTGGGCTAAGAAGTTGTTTCAGTGGGACGAGCAATATAAACGTCCTTATTGCCGCTCATGCAAGTTGATTTGGGGACGGCGCAGTATCGGGCGTCTTTTCAACTGCACCGGTTGCAACCAACCTCTCAAGCTCAAATCATTTAATCCGTGGCTCAAGGCACTCTACGGTTTGGGCGTTATCGCTGGCGGAGCTGTCACGCTGTTTATCCCTGATATGCCTGTGTTCTGGATTGGAGGCTTACTCTGGGGTGGCCAGTTGGTCGTTAATGGCTTTCGTCAATGGTCGAAGGTTCGCGCCCTCGACCATGATGACGGCATCGAAGCGGAAGTCGTCGAAGAAGTTGTGTCCTGCCCCAATTGTGGAACTGGAAATCGCATCCGTTCGCATAGCGCACGAATGCGACCGGTTTGCGGAAAATGCCGGCAACCGCTCCCGGAACAACGAATTGCTGGCACATCTCTTCCGTCATTCCTAAGTTTTCTCCGTGAGCACAAGAAGGGCGTTGTCGGCACAGTAGTGACCGCAGCGCTGCTGGGGATTTTGCTGTGGGCAAATCACAATACACCGCCACCTACAACACCGGTCAACCCAACTTCTACAACATCCTTACCGGCTCCGTCGCGAGTGCCACCACTGCGACTCATTCCCGACACGGTGAAGCCTCCAAATCAAACGCTTGCTGGGGTCGAAGACGATGACACACTTCCGACGAGGTCTTTACCAACGGGTACAATGCTCACCACCGGGTATCTGAACGGTCATGGGAAGCTAACACTGGATAACGGTACAAGCGGAGACGCTGTGGTAACTGTCATCAACACAGGGAATGATCAGGCAATTGCAAGTTTCTACGTGAAATCTGGACAGAAAAGTACGCTTGCCGGTATTCCCGACGGTTACTTCACGGTTATTTACGCACTTGGACGCGATTGGGATTCGCCTTCGCAAGCTTTCACCCGGAATCGCAGTTTTGGTCGCTACGACAAGAAGATGAGCTATTCGACAACAACTCAAGTCGAGGGGAATTGGATCAACACGTACTACGACGAATGCTCACTCACACTTCATAAGGTGCCAAGCGGGAACCTTACGACCAGTCGAATCAGTCCCGATGAATTCAAGAAGTACCTCTTCCAGACCGGCGCAATTAGACCATAATAGTTTGCGCTGGCCACAGTCAGCGCTCATATCTTCGACAAATGTTCCGGTTTTGTTCCGGCTGTCGACGGTGGGCTACCGGCTTCCGTTTTTCTCGACCTGCTGGAGTTCGGCGGCGCGGTCGCGGGCGATGTCGGTGTTCTGGAAGGCACCGGCTTCGGGAAGTTTCATGAGGAATTGCGTTGTCTCGGCGATGCGGACTTCGGCGCGGCGGATGATGCAGTCGAGGACATGGCCGCCGGCCTGACGGTCGGCGGTGAGGAAGTGAAGATGGTAGCCGGGGACGTTGAGGCCCGACATGAAGTCGGGGGTGCGGAAGCCGACAAAGGTGCCGGTAACCTTCTTTAACTCGAAGACGTTCTGTTTCTTAGCGGCGTCGGCGAGGGTCGGATACGGCGGTTGTTGGCGTGGGACGGCGCGGGTCTTGAGCTGCTCGACCTCGGCTTCGATGCGGAAGGCTTGGAAGGCGTTCTTGTTCGGTAGGAGGGCGTCGAGTTGTTGTTCGAGGGCGTGGAGGCTGGGGACGTTGGTCAGGACGAGGGTGCGGGTTGGCTCGAAGTGTGTGACGGTGGCGAACGGCGTGCGCATGGTGTCGGTAGCCGGGTAGACGTGGCCGTCGGAGCGGATCTGGTAGAAGCGTCCGTCGAGCGCCATCAGTTCGCCGTCGATTCCGTTGAACGTGCCGATGCCGAGGTCGCCGTGGCGTTTGAGTTCGGCGATGGTGAGGTCGCCGTCGAAGACGCCTGCGAGGAGGGAGTTGATGGTGGCGTACTGGAAGACTTCGCCTCGCCGGGCGGCGCAGCCTTGGGCAAGCACCGCGAGCAGGAGCAACAGGAGCAGGCGTCGGAGTATGTTCATGCGGGAAGTGATTAGCCGGGATGTGTTCAAGCGCAAGGAGAATCCGTCGGACTTGTCATCGGCATCCGCGGCGGTTAGATTCCCGCGCATGAAACTGAATCACTCGATTATCGCGTACTCACTCGTTCTCGGCATCGGCGTCCTGATGACCGCCTGCGGGAAGACGGAACAACCCCTTTCGAGAGACTGTGTGAAAAGTCTTCCGGTTTAGCAAGCAAGTAGATAGAATCGGCGCCAATCAAGGAGGCTTTGTGAGTTACATCGAAGGTGCTGATCGCCAACAAGCGTGGCTGTTGCCAGAACGGTTGGAAGACTATGTCCAT
>CAIKAP010000008.1 GCA_903825435.1 uncultured Verrucomicrobiota bacterium | reverse complement strand
TCAGTTCAGAGAGAACGAGAGAAAAAGAAGGCCGGCACTTCCGTCACTTTCACCGCACTGAGATCACAAAATCAATCAACCGTATGATCGCAGTTCGGCTCAAAGACGGCACTTTTTATGACGGCACTGCGGCCGGTAACATTTTAACCTCAGACGACAGCTTGGCAATCCAATTGATAATACGCGACATATAACGTTTGGCCGGTGGAAAACGGTTGTGTTCCCAGTTCGAAATGGAGGCAGTATCTACTCCCAATTGCTTGGCTACGTCCGCTTGGAAGAGATGGTGTTGCAGGCGGACTTGTTTCAGTTTGTCACCGATGGTTCTTGCTTCTGTAGGAACGACTTGCGTACACTTCCAACGGTTTGGATATGATGGTCCTGGAATTGAAAGGCGTATTTCACAAAAAGGCAACGCAACGGTGTCAGTGCGGATTTTACGGAGACGGCAAACGCGAGTGCCGGTGCTCGCCGAATATGATCACGAAGTACCGGAACCGGATTTCCGGACCGTTACTTGATCGGATTGACATCCACATTGAAGTGCCGGCAGTGAAGTACAAAGAGATGGCCGGTGAGGCGACAGGGGAGAGTTCCGAAGTTGTGCGAGGGCGTGTTGAAAAAGCTCGTGCCGTGCAACGTCGCCGGTGCAAACACACCAATTCACGGATGACGCCGAAGCAGATTAAAGAACATTGCCGGTTAGACGAGGAGAGTCAGGAGTTGTTGAAGATGGCGATGACGGAATTGAATTTAAGTGCTCGTGCCTACGACCGGATTCTGAAAGTGAGCCGTACTATCGCCGACTTGGACAACAGCACGAACATTCAGTCGCACCAAATCTCCGAAGCCATCCAATACCGGTCGCTCGACCGGCAGTTGTGGGTGTGAGTTTTCACAGATTCTTTTTTGATGCCACCACGTCATAACCCGACGAAGAGTCACTAGGGCTTGAACGGTTTGCTGACAAATATCGACTGTTATTGTTGAACTTGGACAGCATACGAAACGGTGCCCGTAGCGCCGCCGCTGAGCGCACCGGTGAAGAACCAGCGAACCGCCCCGGTGGTATTGCTGGCGGGAGCACTAATAGCGCAGGCTGTGAGGTTGGATGGCAACGCACCGTAGCTTGCCGACTGGAAGAGGGTGTAGGCAGGCGTAGTATCAAAGATACGGATGTTGCTAAGCACTTCACTGCTTTGGTTGATGTAGGTTAGCGTGTACATCAACGTCTCGCCCGGTAACGCCGCGGCTTTGTCCACTTGTTTTAACAGCATCAAGCCGGCAGTGGTACCGTTGCCAACGGTCGTGAGATCGGTGTGAATAATGTTGCTTACCAATGCGGGCACTGCGTTGACGTAGCTGAAGCCGGCAGTAACTGAAATAAGGTTCTGTGCATTCAGTGGTGCAGTAACCGGCACGAACTCCTTCACCAAGATGCTTACTTTCTGGCCCGCTGTGACCGTAATCGGGCCGGTGATTTGGGTTTCACCGCTGTCGAGTTGGCCGTTACCGTTGGCGTCCAGATAAAGCACTTCACTCCAACCGGTCAGGGCTGGTGTTGGCGCGTTGGTCGTAGTAAACGTTACTTGGCCGCCGCTGCCTGCGATAAAGGTGTGGGCATAGAATACCACTGTGCCCGGTAATGCGGCCAACTGATGATCGGGGAAGAATTGGCAGACTTGCGCGTCAGCAAAATTGACGCCGCTGTAGGTGGTGCCAGCCGCGTAGGTGAAAGTGATGGCGTCAGTTGGTCGGTCGTAGGCCCCGCCGGTGTTGCCGGCCGTCCCAGCGGTGGAGATATAATTATTTAGGTTATTTTCTACCACTTTCAACGAGCTGCCGTTAGCGAAATACGGAATATACACAGTGTACGAACCGTTGGTAGTGGTGGTGGTGTCGAGCACGGTACTGCCGGAGAATAACTTGACCGTTACGGCATTTAGTCCCGGTTCCGTGCCATTTTGAATCCCGTCATTAGGTGTACCTCCGCCGTTGCCGTTGTCCTCAAACACCTGACCGGTGAGACGATCGCCATGGTACAAACCAAAGTTCTGGCTCGGAACAGAAACAGCACCGACAACGATGTTGCTCCGAACCAATCCGGGGGCTTCCATCCCAATCCAACCGGAGATCACCGCTGGCATCACATCGGACAGGTTATTGTTGTCATCAATGATGATGTTGTAGATGCCGGAGGAGGTATTGAAACTGTAGGTGCCTGTGGAGGGGTCCACAACGACGGCGGAAGAGGCACTGCCAGGCGTGTTCGTGGAAAACAGCTTTGCATATAATGTCAACCCGCTTCCTGATTCGCCGGCATCAAACCGCATATTGTGGTTCGCATCTACATAGACGGTGCCTGAAACCGCAATGGTTGATGATGCGATCACTGTGGTGATGACATCGGGTGTGTGGTTGTTGCCCGGCGTCGGATCACTGAGAGCACTGGCGACGGAGGCGGTGTTAGTGATCACACCACTGTCCGGAGCTTTCACCGTGATAGAGAGATTGGTCACTCCACTGGCAGCTAACGAACCAAGCGAACCCCAAATTACCTGATTACTTGCATTCGTCGTGCCGCCACCGGTGGCGCTGATGAATGTCAGGTTTGACGGCAACGAATCTGTCACCACTAAACTCGTCGCTACAGATGGGCCGAAGTTCGTCACCGCTATCGTGTACGTAAACTGATTCGTCGCGCTCACCGGTGAGACCGAAGGCGTCTTGCCAAGACCTACGTCAGCCTGCTCCGTGACCGCCACAATATTCGTGGCCGCATTATCCGGCACCGGATCACCAACTGCACTCGCTGCCGTCGCGATGTTCGTCACGGAACCTGCCGCCGGAGCTTTGACCGTGATGCTCAGGTTCGTCACCGCTCCCGAAGCCAGACTTCCTAGCGAACCCCAAATCACCTGATTACTCGCATTCGTCGTGCCGCCACCGGTAGCGCTGATGAATGTCAGGTTTGACGGCAACGAATCTGTCACCACCAAACTCGTCGCCATCGACGGTCCGAAGTTGGTCACTGCGATCGTATACGTAAACTGATTCGTGGCCGTTACCGGCGAAGCCGATGATGTCTTCCCCAATTTTAGATCCGCACTTGCCGTCACCGCCACGATGTTCGTGGCGGCATTGTCTGCCACAGGATCACTGACCGCACTCGCTACAATCGCCACGTTTGTTATTGAGCCTTCTGCCGGGGCTTTGACCGTAATGCTCAGATTCGTAACGCCATTCACACTAAGGTCGCCCAGCGAACTCCAGATGACTTGATTGCTCCCGTTCGTCGTGCCGCCACCGGTAGCGCTGATGAACGTCAGCGTGGACGGCAGGGAATCTGTCACCACCAAACTCGTCGCCACCGACGGTCCGAAGTTGGTCACTGCGATCGTATACGTAAACTGATTCGTGGCCGTTACCGGCGAAGCCGATGATGTCTTCCCCAACTTCAGATCAGCACTTGCCGTCACCGCCACGATATTGGTGACGTTGTTGTTCGTGAGGTCGGGCTCCGGAAGCGCGCTCCATGCCGTCGCCACGTTGGTGATCGCTCCGCTTGCCGGAGCTTTCACCGTCAACGTCAGATTCGTCCCACCATTTACAGCCAGCGGCCCCGGAATACTCCATGACACTTGGTTGCTCCCGTTCGTCGTGCCGCCACCGGTCGCGCTAATGAAGGTAACTCCGGCTGGCAATGAATCTGTCACCACCAAACTCGTCGCTGCTGACGGACCAAAGTTCGTTACCGTAATCGTGTAGCTAAACTGGTTCGTCGCCAACACCGGCGAGACCGATGGTGTCTTCCAAATACCAATGTCAGAGCTCCCCGATACCACAACGATGTTGGTCTTGCCGTTGTTGCCGGCGCCGATTCGGGTTGGGTCGTTGGGATCTCCCACGTCATTATAGGAGAGAAACTTCGCGACATTGGTGAGACTGGAGCCAACGGCACCGTTGACGGTACCACGAAAGGTAAAGGTACCGGTTTCACCGTTGGCCATACTCACACGCGCATCGTAGACATTGGTGCTGAGGCTAGAGGAAACAATGGCACCACTCGCGCTGAAGGTACTGGAGACGAACGTGATGTTCGTCAATCCCCGCGGAAACTGTTCCAGCAAGCGTCCGGCGTCAACGTTATCTGGCCCGTTGTTACGAATGACAACGGTATAAGTAATATTGGTGTTCAACCACACAACGGCAGGCGAGTTGGTTTTGCTGACAACTTCGAGATCAGCAGTCTTGATGACGAGGCTGTTGGAGGTGGTGTTCCCCATAACGAGTGCCCATGTATCCATTCCCATGTTATTTCCCAGATTGGTTCCCCATGCGTGGGCGCCACCGGTGCTGTCTGTGCCGGTAGGCGGCAAGGATTTCGTATACCCTCCGCCCAAGCCGGTATCATCCCAATATATGGTCGACCGGCCGGTCGCCGGCCCATTTTGTCTTTGGATGATAAAGCCACTAGACGCTGTTTCGACGTCTAAAAATGGGAAATGCACGACGCCATTTGCCAAGGTTACTTTCGATGAGAAACTAGAACCGCCGCTCCGCGTCGCAGGGTTACCTTGACCGTCTTTCCCATCCCAGAACACGTTGTTCACTCCGCTGCTAGATGTCCCTAACAAGACACGGTCCACTGCGTCTGTGGAGACGCCGTTACCATTCAGATCGATGGCGATAATGTAGATGCCGGGACCGGAGCCAGTGAATGTAAAGGTGCCACCGAGAGACCCGCCACTAGCTGAACCGAGTTGGTTGGTGGTGCCGTCGAGTCCAACGAAAACTGTACTGCTGACATTCGGAGGTGAGACAGTGACTGGGTTAAGCCAGTCAGTTCCCGAATACGAACTGGCTGACGAAGGCATGGTAGCATCGGGCGTGTTAAAGAACAGCTTGTGGGTGATTTCCGTCGCAGTATCAGGGTCATTGGGACTTTGTATATGCGAACCAGCCGCCGGAACCGACTTAAACAACGGTCCGCCACCAACAGAACCATTTTCAAATCCGTTGTTATCGGCAAAGAAGTTGAAACCGAACGGATCAATGCCGTTGAGGTTGCACTGGTACTGATAGCCGTCCGATGTCAGAAAGTTGACCACAGACCTAAGGAAACGGCTATTCCCCCCCATGTTCATGGCAATTTGAGTAGCATACACGCGACCGTTTTGTGCCACACCACCGGACCGTACGGTAACATCCCACGCCGTGACGTACTGGACAGCGGCAGGTTGGGGGGATGCCCAATCAGTGGTATTAGCTGGGGTGACGGCTGGCGGTGCCACGTCGACGCCCATATTTGGGCTTACAAAATCAATCCTCCAGATACCCTCCGTACTAGCATTGACGGTCAAGTTGTTTGGTGTGTACCCACCAACATTTGGCAACGGACCGGCAAACTCCTGTGTCCGATTGGTGATCCGTCCGATTGTGGCGCTTGTGTTGGTGCCGACGGTACCATCGGGTGCATACCAAACGATGCCACCTAGCCCCGCCCCGAGCGTACCACTCCCTATTCCGCTGGCACTAGAGCCAAGACTGATTGTCTCCCCATTCTTGGCGTAGGCATAAATGATAGTCTTCCGTGGTACCGTGCTGTTAGATGTGAAGTCACTGCGGTACTCCAAAAAAGCTCGGTGCCCGGTGTTATTGTTGATCTCCTTACTGCCTTCGGCATACACGGCATCGCTCGCGCCCAATAACGTTAGGCCGACCAGTAACCCGGGACATTTCAGTATGTGAGGAAGCAGTCTCATCAACAAACTCCTGCGTGCGACTCGTTCCGGAGAGTAAACCAATCAAATAGGTGCTCGTCAAACCGCATCCTCATGACGGATTGGTAGGAGAAAAGCCTGTCCGATATCCGCGTGATGATCCACGGTTGGGCAGAGGTAGCAAGGCATGGCTCGAGGAAAGCCAATGTCACGCATCGGTATGTTTGTCGAAAGGTCATTTCTTGTTCCTGGATTTGCCGAAACCGTCAAAAATATGTTCGTCGAATTGGAGTCGCATGCCCAGCCAAAAACCTTTTTGGGTATAGCTGCACTCGGAGAAGTCTTGATCGTAGAAGCCGGTGATGTTGTAACCGACGCTGACGAGCAGGTTGTCGCCGACGAGGTAGCCTACTTCGGGGCCAAAACCGTACTGGATGCCGGTGCCTTCACCGCTAAAGAGGGTGCTGGTGTTCACGCCAACACTCCAGCGTTTGGTGATGTCGTGGCTGACGCGTGTGGCAATGAGGTGGGCGGAGTTGATGTAGGAGGCACCGCTCCAATCTTCCAGTGCGAGTTTGGCGGCATAGCGGCCGCTGATTGTTAATTGCGGTTGGGGTTGCCAGTTGACGTGAGTGGAGAAGATGTGTACTTGGCGATTCACCGGCAATGTTGGGTCAGTATTGTTGTATTGGTTCCGGTATTCGTAGCGGAACAGAGCGTTCCAAACATCCACGGCGGTTTGACGCCAAGCCGCACCGAGTTGGAAACGGTCTTCGACGTTTTCGCCACCGGTGGTCTGTTCGGTGATAAATAGGATATTGCGGGCGAGGAGTGTCCAGTCGGAAGAAAGTTTGCGAGTGTAGCCGAAGGAAGTGAGGTAACGATCTTCAGTGTCGGCGACACGAATTTCGAAGCGGCCAGTCATTTTCCAGTCTTCAGGACGAGTGTATTCAAAGCCGATGGTGGCGGCGGTGGCCATGTTCTGGAGGTTGGTGCCGAGAATAGGACTGACGCGCTCGAAGGTGGTATTCACGCGAAAACCATCATCAATTTTCCAGAGGTTACGCAATCCAATGGAAGCTTCAGCCTCTCGACCCCCGATGGCGTCACGGGCGCGATACTCGTTGAAAAGTTGTCCGTCCTTCATGTATTCGGTTTCGACCCCGAATACGGTGGTGTTACGGGTGCCTTGGCTTGTCAATTCGTAAGGACCACCAACCGAGTCGATGAGTTCATGGCGGGCGTACATCCGTGTGCGGTTGGCGGTTTGATAGTCGCCGCCAACGCTGATCATGCGACGTTCAATGTGCGAAATATCGTTTTCGTATTCGGCGGAGACGTTCGCCTGTGGAACCCAAGGAACAGGGCTAGCGATCTTGGCACCGACGGTGGTGACTTCGTTAGGTGTGGCGCCGACGGTGTTGGCACTGGACGGAGCAGCGGTTTCCTTGGTGTAGCGGGTACGCAGTTGCAGTCGGATCTTGTTGGGGAAAGTCTGTTCGATACCAGTCAACACGCCGTAGCGAGTGCCGTTATTGATTTGGTCTTCAGTGTAAACGGCTTCGCTCAACAAACGAGTCTGCGGCGCAAAACGATACGACCCTTTGAAACCGGCTTCGGTGCGCCCGGCGCTAATGATGGAGGATGGGTTGTCGAAGTTGGTAGCAATGGTGGAGGCATAGGCGCGGAAGTCGAGTTTTTCGCTGTTATGACGCAACTCGATGCGCTCACCGTCAGCGGTACCGTGCAGGTCGGACTGGCTGCGAGCGACCTCTGCCATCAGGAAAGTGCGGTCAGCAAGCTTCAACGTCGTATTGAGGCTGTGCATTTGATAGTGGTTGAGTGGGTTCTGATCGAACACGGTGGAACCGCCGAGTTCGAGGCGCGAGGTCAGCTTGACTTGGCCGTCGGCACCGGCGACCCAGAATTTTTCGCCGCCCTGATCTGCCTCGTAGGTGACGCGAATGCTGTTGGGATTCAGATTGGAATCCATACTGGGAATGGGCGCGCGGAAAAGAAGTCGTCCCGAAAACGGATCGAACTCATAGTCGGAGAAGCGGGAAAGTGATACGATGTTGAGGATGAGCGATGGTTGGTTTCGATCGCGAGTGAGGATCTCGACGCGCTCGCTATTGATCAGGCCACTTTTGCTGCTGAAGAAATAGGGTCCCGATGTGCCGTCGGCGGGGAATTCCTGAACAACTTGGCTGGAACTGTCGAATGCCGCCCAAGCATTGAAATTCACGCGGCTGTTTTCGTAATGCTCTTTGATGCCGTTAAGGCTGCGCTGGTAGTTGCCGAGACCGCGTGCTTCGCTGGTTGAGCCAGTGGTGTAATCGCCGTAGAGCAGGTAACTGCGTTTCTTATCCAAGCGCACGTAAAGGCGACCGGTGCTCTGGGCGTCGAAGCCGCGCACGGAGGAATCGCCGTATACGGGATAGAACTCGTCTGGTTGGATATCGCGGAAGAGGCGCTCCTTCGTGTCCTTGTCGGAATCGTACGCCAACGTCAACAGGTAATCCCCCTTGACCTTGCCCTTTAGGAACAAGGCTGCGCGGCCTGCGCCATTGAGCTGGCCGTTGTTGCCGCTAAAGGACAAATTGTGAATTTCCTGTTCAAACCCGTCGTCTTTGCGGGCCGGACTTAGCGCATTGAGGTTGAGTTTGTTGAAGCGCAGTTGTGTCTCGAGAAGTCCCGCTGCCACCATCGGACGCAGCTCTGGCAAAAAGCCGACTTCCATCTCAGCTTCTAACACGCCACTGGTCACGTGCAGTTTGCCGGTACCCGGTTCGCGTGGAGGTACGAGCTTGAATTCGCCGCGCCCATTTTCAACGAAGACTTGAACACCGTCCTCTTTCTGGTTGCGATCCTCAACATCCCAGCGGCCTTGCGTGGTCTCCAGTGTCACCGGTGTTCGTGCGGTGACTGGTACGCCTTTGGCATCGGTCAACATCACTGTCACAGTGACCGGTGTCAGACCATCGGCAATCGGTTCCGGATTCGAGAGGCGCAACTGGATTTTACCGAGCTTGTCGGGTGCAATGACCTTGATGGCTTTAGTGCCCCGAATGTTGCCGAATGGATCTAACTGCTGGACTTCGATGGTGTTTGGTCCCGATTTTAGGTCCACACCGATGTATTCCCACGCTTCCAGATTCAAGTCAGCACGCTCGACTTTTTTACCGACGGAACGAGGGGAGATCATCGTCCCGTTCACTTTCAACGCGAAGCGCGTACCACGTGGACCTTTGACGCGGATGTTGGCTTGTGCCACCGGCAGCGTGTCGCCGTCGTGCAGGTCGAGGATGTCGAGCGAGTTGTTGGTGTTTTCGACGGACTTTTCAAGGTCCACCCGTGGCACTCGCATCACCGGTGCAGGGGGCAAATTTGAATTGCGTGCATTCAGCGTCCGCGGCTCCATTATCGATTGGTACAGCACCGAAGCAACATTGGTGTTACCGGAGGAATCAATCAGACCTGATGCTGCGCGCCCTCGCGTGTCAGCTCCCGGCATCGGTGATGTGCCGTCTACGGTCATCTCGCGTTGGATGCTGGTGGTGATTTCCCCAGCCGTGCCTTCCATCTGATGCCGTCGGAGCGTAATATCCTCTAGGACTTTCGGATCGTCGGATTCGTCGGCAAAATTCACCTTGCGCAGTTCGCCACGCTTGAGATCGGCGATGCAGAGAACGCCGTTGCGATGGTGCCGTGATGTCAATGGCCGCATCTTGCAGCCGGGTGGCAACGTGGTCTCGTCCACCTTGACCACATACGTGCGCGGATCGAGACCGTAGATGCTGTATTTGCCTTCGCTGTCGGTAATCACGTATGTACCGTCCTGAAGGTAAAGGCGCACACCGGGGATGCCCGGCTCGCCTTTGTCTTGGATGTCGTTGTTGTTTAGGTCAACGAACACTTTACCGATGATGATGGCTTTATCGGTGAAAACGCCTTGATTCAAGCGCACGGAACAAACGGCCATGTTGCTGGCCAATGGCGGAGGTCCGGGCGCCTGCGCTTGGGCTCGGTTGATGCCCGTGCCCTGAAGTGCGCCGGGACCGATGCGAACGCGATAGGTCAGAGTCCTCGTGACACCTCCGGCTATATCCCCGACTGCGAATTGCAGTGCCGGCCCAATACCTCCTTCGGGATCAGGAATGGCCACGGTGTCGAGTTTGGCGGTGCCTTTCACATAAGAAAACCCCGCCGGCAGACCGTCGCTGAGAGTTACCTTGGCGATAGTGTTCGAGGTGACATTGATGACCTTGAGGCTGTACGTGAGGAAGTCGCCAATTTCGGCCTCAGTTTTGTCCGCCGTTTTCTCCACGAACATCGACGTGCCACCGCCAAGCTTGAAATCCACTGGCACGTCTATAAACAGCGATCCTAAAGATTCGCTGAGATGAAAACTGCGTCCATAGGATCCGTTGGAATCAATCAAGCGTCCAGGTGGCAGTGACGATGGTGGTACGATGGATGGGAAGGTGTAACCCGGCGGGACTTGGACGAGCAACTGATAGTCACCCCCAGGTATCAAGGGAAAAGTGAAGCGACCGTCGGCGCCCGTAGTAACCGGGTTGGGCGATGGCGTATGGCCGTCATAGTTGAGCACTGCGACCGCATTGCTGGTGCCGGCGGTTACGAGTGTGACAATGGCGTTAGGAACAGGGGTGTTGAGGCGGCTGTCAAAAACAACCCCGCCAGGATCCACAAGTGCGATGCTGATGATGACCGCGTTACCGGTCCCCTCGAGTCGCGCGGTAAGCTTGTCGTTGGGGAGCGCCTCGATGACACCGTTTCCCTTGTGAGGCGGATAGTGGCGCGCGTCGAATACTTGTGGAAAGGGGCGAATCTGAAAAATGCCAGTGTTGGGACCGGTTTCTGTCGCAGTGTAATTCTCGGTGTCACCGGTCAGGGAGGAGGTAATGTTAATGGTGACTTGCTGGATGGTGGTGGGATCGGTGTTAAAAGCCGGGGCGGTGGTTTGAACGAACAGACTGCCTCCCAACGGATAGGCAAATGTCTCCTGTTGAAAACTGCCGTCGGTGCAATACTGAATGGTGGCAGGCAGAAAAGCGTTTACTTGGTCGGAAAGAATCTGCAGCGTTTGGCCGGCACCATTTTGATATTGAATGGTCGCTTGGTTAGAAATAACACGAACGGTCTCCGCGCCAAACGCCTGGGTAAACAACAAGACCGCTATGGTAGCAATCCAAGTTGCCGTGAACTTTCGAAGTTGGCGTCGTCCCAACATGAATGCAAACTCTGTGTTCCGTTAGACTATGGCGGGGGAGGTGTTTCATACACCACCCCCGCCTAGCTATTCTCGAGTTTTCTACTGGGTAATTTTGACACTGAATTCGATCACAGCCTGAGCGCCGGCGGCGAGCGTGCCAATGTTGAAGTCGAAGCCCGGCGGGCTCGCATTTCCATTGGTCGGAGCCGAAACCGGAGTGACCGGCGACCCATTGAGGGTGGGAGCACCGCCACCATCGTTACGCGTGGTGTACGGCGGCGTTGAATCATAAATATGCACGTTGTTAATTGCCGTGAGACCATTATTGCGAGCGACAATCCGATACCGGATACACGCGCCGGGAACGGCGCCGGTGGTAATTGGTGTCGTGGTAAATATTAAACCGCTGCCAGAGCAGGCAGCATCAAGCGCCTGATATTTGACCAGCGACAAATCACTGGCGATAACGATGGTGCTGTCCTGCGCTGAGCTAGTGTAGTGTTACATAAATAGCTTTATATTTAAGTAGTGATATTCTATGCTCATGGATGATGAACATCACCGAACGGATTATTTTGTCGCCCGAGGAACAATTGACTCTCCAGC
>CAIKAP010000007.1 GCA_903825435.1 uncultured Verrucomicrobiota bacterium | reverse complement strand
GCTGGAGAGTCAATTGTTCCTCGGGCGACAAAATAATCCGTTCGGTGATGTTCATCATCCATGAGCATAGAATATCACTACTTAAATATAAAGCTATTTATGTAACACTACACTAGGCAGCAACGGATTGATCAAGGACGGCGGCGGCACACTGACGTTGGTGAATAACAATGGCTACACCGGCGGCACCATCATTTCGAATGGGACGTTGCGCATTGGAAATGGAAACACGACCGGGACCTTGGGCGCTGGAAATGTGATCAACAACGGCACGTTGGTCATTGACCGGAGCGATACTTCGACCGTGGCCAACAACATCAGTGGCACGGGCGGATTTCGGGTGGGCGAGACGGTTGGCAATCTGGTCTACTTGACCGGCACGAATACCTACAGCGGTATCACGCAGATTACCACCCAGAGCGTCGGCTTAGTGATTGGCAACGGCGGGACGAGCGGGACACTCGGCACCGGCAATGTCCAAGACAATTCGATGTTGGGTTTCTGGCGTAGTGACACATTGGTGGTGAGTAATTTAATTGGCGGCATCGGCGGGCTGGAACAAATTGGCAGCGGCACCACGGTGTTGCTGCGCAATAATACCTACGACGGTAGCACCACGATCAGCAACGGCGTGCTGCAAGTTGGCAACGGCGGCAACACCGGGTCGCTGGGAAGCGGCGACGTGTTGGACAACTCCTCCCTCGTGTTCAACCGCAGCAACAATCCCACCGTCGCTAACAATATTAGCGGTACCGGTAGTCTGACACAGACTGGCGGCGGCATCCTCACGCTTACCGGCAGTAACACCTACACCGGCACAACTTTGATCAACAATGGCAGCACCCTGCGCGCGGCACTCACGCCGAGCCTCGCCCCCGGCAACCTCGTCCTCAACAACGGCGTCTATGAACTGAATGGCGGCGGCACGTTTACCCGCGGCCTCGGCACTGGCTCCAACCAAGTCCAAGTGCTCGGCGGCACCAGTGGGTTTAGCACTATCGGCGGGGCGGGCACGATCAACCTCGGCGGCGCCGGCGCTGCCGTCACGTGGGGCAGCGCCTATTTTAATCCCACCGTGTTGGTCTTGAACGCGGCGACGGCGGACAGTCCGCTGATATTCGTCAATGGCCTTGACCTCAATGGTGCCAATCGCAGAATTGGTGTGTACGGTGATCCCAATATTGCCCCTGTTACCATCACCGGCAATATCATCGGCTACGACAATCTGAGTCAGATCGGCAATGGTCGTTTGATTCTCGCCGGCAACAACACCAATTTTTACGGCGATATCACGATTGGCGCCGGGAGCACCCTGCAAATCGGCAATGGCGCGAGTGACGGTTCGTTGGGGGCCGGCTACGCCACGGTGCACAACTTCGGCACGTTGATCTTTGACGTGACCAACAATTATGCCGTCACCGATACGATTAACGGGAGCGGGAACGTGATTCAAGAAGGCTCTGGCCCGATCACGTTGATGGTCGCCAACAGCTACGGCGGCGGGACCATCATCACCAACGGCGCCACGTTGTTCGTGAACGCCGCCGGCGCGCTGGGCGGTGGCCCGGTAACCATGTTCAACGGC
Source organism: uncultured Verrucomicrobiota bacterium (assembly GCA_903825435.1). GTDB lineage: Bacteria > Verrucomicrobiota > Verrucomicrobiia > Palsa-1439 > Palsa-1439 > CAIKAP01. The sequence goes on along the minus strand of CAIKAP010000007.1, from coordinate 29,074 downwards.
ACCACCCTTGGGTTCCTCTCCGGCTTTAACAACCAAACTCTCGTCAACCAGATTATTTTGACGGGCGACCCGACCATCTTCGTCACCAACGGTGTCACCGCCACGGAATCCGGCTCCATCAGCGGCGCGGGTGACCTCGTCAAGACCGGCGCGGGCGCGTTGATTCTGGCGGCCGACAACTTCTACACCGGCGCGACCACGATCAGTAATGGCGTATTGCAGATTGGATCCGCCAATGGCTTCAGCGGTACGCTCGGCACGGGCAGTGTCACCAATTGGTCGTCTTTGGTCTTCTTCCGCGGCGACACCATCGTCGTCTCCAACACCATCAGCGGCACCGGTAGCCTGACCCAGCAAGGCACGGGCACATTGATCCTGACCGGCAGCAACGATTATAGCGGCACCACGCTTATTAGCGCAGGTGCGTTGCAGGTCGGCAACGGCGGCACCCTCGGCACCCTCGGCACCGGGGCGGTTGTGGACAACGCTTCCTTGCTTTTTAATCGCAGCGACACGATTACTGTCAGCAACACCATCAGCGGCAGCGGCATAGTGAGGCAGCAAGGCACAGGCACAACCATCGTGACCGGCAACAACAGCTACATCGGCGGCACTTGGATTGATTTTGGGACGCTGGCGGTAGGCAGCAACAACGCGCTCGGCATTGGTGCGGTGACGATGAATGGCGGCACTCTCGGTGCGCAAGGCAATCAGACCCTCGGTAATGCGTTTCATCTTCCGGTTAATGGCAATTTTGACACGACCGGCGGCAACCTGACCCTAAACGGTCAGATCGAAGGCATCGGCATGTTGATCAACGCGGGTACCGGCTCGCTGACCCTCAACCACGCCAACATCTATAGCGGCGGCACCTCGAACAACGGCGGCTGGCTCGTCGTCGGCAGTAACGGCGCGCTCGGCACCGGCCTACTTGTGATGAACGGCGGCACCCTCAGCAGCGGCGGCGGCACGCTCACGATCACTCTCGCCAACCAGATTACCCTTGCGGCTATCACCAATAATGTGGACACCACCGGCGGCAACCTGATCCTCAAAGGCCCGATCACCGGCGACAATGACCTCTGGAAATACGGCGCTAACACTCTTACTCTGACCGGAACCAATATTTATCGTGACACCTATGTCCAAGCCGGCACACTCGAAATCACTGGCTCTGGCATTACCAGCAACCGTAGTGCCTATATCGGTTTATCCACAAATGCAGCCGCTGCAGTTGTCAGCGGATCTGGTTCCTCGTGGATTATGAATCAAACTCTTGTCGTCGGCGACTACGGTTCAGGTAACTCACTGACGGTCACGAATCGCGGTTTCGTCAGTGATAACTACGGTTGGGTTGGCTACCATGGCAACAATAACTCCGCGCTCGTCACCGGTACCAATTCGGTGTGGAATAATAACTCAGATCTGACCATTGGTAATTATGCGAACGGCAACACGCTGACGATTAACAACGGCGGCGTAGTCAGCAATGTTTGGGGTTCCATTGGCGGCTATTGGAATGATCCGAGTAGCTCGGGAAGCAGTAACTCGGTGACTGTCAATGGTAATGGGTCTACTTGGATTAACAACGGACCTCTCATTGTGGGAGTCTATAACGCGTCGAACAACTCTCTGACGATTACCAATGGCGGTTTTGTCAGCAATGGTAACAACGGCTTTGTTGCTGGTATTGTTGGTGGCATTAATAGCTTCAACAACAGCGCCCTTGTCAGCGGCAGCGGTTCAGTCTGGAATATTGGTGGCCCCCTCAGTATTGGTTATCACGGTGGTTCGGGCAACACGCTGACGATTAACAACGGCGGCGTGGTCAGCAATACCACAGGTTTTATCGGTGGTTTTACCATTATACCGGGTAGTTCGGTCAACAACTCTGCGGTTGTGGATGGGAATGGCTCGCGTTGGATTAACAGTGGTGATCTCTATGTCGGTGCCAATGCTGGCAGCGAATTCAACTCCCTGATCATTACCAATGGCGGTTCCGTCAGCAGCCGCAACGGCTTCGTCGGATACGAGGCCAACAACAACAGCGCGCTTGTCAGTGGCTCCAATTCCTCGTGGGTCATGACTGGCGACCTTACCGTTGGTTATCGCGCATCGGGTAACATACTGACGATCAACAACGGTGGCATAGTCAGTAATGCCAATGGGTACATCGGTTACGGCACGCCGATCAGTTACAACACCGGTATCGTGGACAACGCCACATGGGTCAACACGGGTACCCTCATCGTTGGCACCAATGACGATCATAATACCCTGATCATCCAAAACGGAGGTGTTGTTAGCAGCGCGAGCGGCTACGTTGGCGTTGATGTCAGCGGCAACTCGAACAATGTCCTTGTTACCGGCACTCACTCCGAATGGAATATGACCGGTAATCTGACCGTGGGGCAAAACGGCAATTCCAATTTGATGACCATCAATAATGGCGGCAATGTCAGCGACCTGAATGGCTATGTCGGCAGCAATGCCGGAGCCAACAACAACCAGGTTTTAGTGGACAATGGAAGATGGTACAATTCTGGATCCCTTACGATTGGCCTTCAAGGGGGCGAGTTCAACTCGATGACCATCAGCAATGGTGGTTATGTGCAAAATGATTACGGATTCATCGGCACAAACGCTGCCAACAACAGCGTACTGGTCACTGGCGCTAATTCCATCTGGCAAAACAATGCCGATCTCCGAGTCGGTTCTGGAGCCGGGTCAACCAATAACTCGCTGACGATTAACAATCGCGGTCTTGTCAACAATGGAGGCGGCCGCATAGGTGATTACGCCGACAGTAACTGGGTGCTGGTTGACAATGGAACGTGGACAAATAATGGCAATCTCTGGATTGGCCATTATGGCAACAACAATGCCTTAATTATCACGAATGGCGGCGCTGTTTCGACGATCAATGCCTACGTTGGCGACAATGGTAACAATAACAACGCCTTGGTCACGGGGGATGGCTCGATCTGGAATAACGAGGTCAATTTCAATATTGGCAATAACGGTTCGAGCAACTCACTGCTTGTGACAAGTGGCGGTCATGTCACCGCTGGCGGATCTGCGTCTATCGGCATAACCTCCAGTTCCATCAATAACGTGGCCACGGTGACGGGTGGAGGTTCCTTGTGGGACATCGCGGGCGATCTTACCGTCGGTGTAAACGGCTCGTTCAATCAGATGTACATTTTGAATAACGGTGTCGTCAGCAACGCCAGTGGCATTGTCGGTGACTTGCTTGGCGCAGACAACAACAGCGTCCTTGTGGACAACGGGACATGGATCAATAGGGCCATTCTTGTCGTGGGCAACCACGGTGCAAGCAACTCGCTGACCATTCAGAACGGCGGCGACGTGTTCAGTGTTTTTGGCGCTATCGGCCAATACGAAGGTGCCAGTAATAACATCGTCACCGTTACCGGCTCCAACTCCGTCTGGAATGACAACGGCTATTTGAATGTGGGTGACCAGGGCGCTTGGAATAGTCTGATCATCTCCAACGGCGGTGTGGTCAGCGATACCTACGCCAATATTGGCGTGAATAGCTCGAACGCCAATTTCAACACTGTTACTGTTACCGGTACCGGCTCCATATGGACCAACAGCTATGATCTCAGAATTGGTTATCGCGGCGCGGACAACACTCTGACAATCAGCAATGGCGGCGTGGTGTACAGTGTTAATAGCGTCATTGGCTATCATCAGGGTTCGAGCAATAACTCGGTTGTGGTGACCGGTGGCGGCTCGGCGTGGAATATGACGGGCGATTTGATCGTTGGCCGCTCCGATTCGGGCAACAGTCTGCAAATCTTGAGTAGCGGTGTGGTCAACGATGTGAATGGCACGATTGGGTATTACGGTGGTGGTAGTGATGGCGCCGTCGTGACCAACAACACCGTCTTGGTTAGTGGTGCTGGTTCCCAGTGGAATAATTCTGGTAGCCTGACCGTTGGTCGGAATGGCCAGTTCAATTCGCTGACGATCAGCAACGGCGGTTACGTCGTCAACCAAGCTGGCATCATCGGCGCGTATGGCAACAGCAACAGCGTGCTCGTGACCGGCTCTGGCTCTCTTTGGCAAAACAACGACCAGTTGACCATCGGTCAGAACGGCAGCTTCAACCAGATGACCATCGCCGATGGCGGACGAGTCAACGACACCAAGGGCGATGTCGGCTATGACGGCGCCAGCAACACTGTGCTCGTCACCGGTAGCGCATCCGGTACCCCCTCCTTATGGAACAACAGCGAGGACTTGGTGATTGGCGATCACACTACCGGAAACCAGATGATCATCACCAACGGCGGCGAAGTGGCGGTCGGCGGGCAAGCCTATATCGGCTATCAGCCCAGCGCCGGCAATAACAGCGTGTTTGTCACCGGAAGCGGCTCGGTCTGGACTAACAGCAACAACCTCTATGTAGGCCTTGGTGGATCCGCCAATCAAATGCTCATCACTGCCGGTGGCGTCGTATACGATCTCCAAGGTTTTGTCGGCAACAACGACACCAGCGCTAATAATAGCGTGCTGGTGGACGGCTCGGCGTGGATCAATAGCAGCAACCTCGTTGTGGGTGTGAATGGCTCATTCAACTCGCTGACCGTCCAACGTGGCGGTGTGGTGGATAGCGCCAATGGCTTCATCGGTTACTCCGCTTCGGCCAGCAACAACAGCGCGCTGGTTACGCGTGGCTCTACATGGAACAATACGGGCGATGTGACCGTCGGCAACGATGGCGCGAGCTACAACACACTCACGATCAGCCGTGGCGGCACCGTTAACGACGTGAACGGATATATTGGTCGTAATGCCAGCAACAACAGCGGCACGGTTACCACAGGCGGTACGTGGAATAACAACAGTGGCAACTTGACTATTGGCCTCAACGGCGACAACAACAGCTTGACGGTCAGCCGTGGTGGTACTGTCAACGATGTGAATGGCTACGTCGGCGCGGGTGGCAACAACAACAGCGTGGTTGGTGACCACGGGCGGTTCCTGGCTCAATACGGGCGACCTGATGATTGGCAGCAATGCCTCTTATAACGTCCTCACCGTCATCAACGGCGGACTTGTCAGCAACGTCAATGGCTACATCGGCTACAGCGACATGGAAGAAAGCTACAACACCGGTGTGGTGAATAATGCCACGTGGATCAACACGGGCAATCTTACCGTTGGCTCCGGTGACGATCATAATAGCTTGATCGTCCAAAACACCGGCGTCGTTCGCAGCGTAAACGGCTACATTGGCGCGGGTGGCAACAACAACAGTGCCTTGGTCACCGATAACGGCTCGTTGTGGGACATCTCCGGCGGCACCCTGATGATCGGCAGTAACGCCTCCTACAACATCCTCACCGTCCTCAATGGCGGCGTGGTCAGCAATGCCAACGGCTACATCGGCTACGCCGATATAGCGACTAGCTACAATACCGGCGTCGTTGACAATGCCACGTGGATCAACACGGGCAATCTTACCGTTGGCTACGGTGACGATCATAACAGTTTGATTGTCACCAACACCGGCATCGTTCGCAGCGCGAACGGATATGTGGGCGTTGGCAGCAGCGGCAACTACAACGACGTACTCGTCACCGGCTCCGGCTCCATCTGGACGAACAGCAACAACCTCTACATCGGCTACGACGGCAGTGTTAACTCCATGACCATTGCCAACAGCGGCACTGTGTACAACGTACATGGCACTATCGGCGTCAACCCCGGCGCCAATAACAACGCCGTCCTTGTCACCGGTTCCGGTTCCGCCTGGAACAACAGCGCCGACCTTAACGTCGGCTACTTGGGTTCGTTTAACTCACTGACGGTCAGCAACGGCGGCGTTGTGAACAACAGTGGCAATGGCTATGTCGGTGGAAATTACGTTGCTGATGTTGGAGCGGGAGCAAATAGCAACACAGTGCTGGTCACCGGCTCCGGCGCGGCATGGCACAACAATGGGTCTTGGCTTTTCGTCGGCACTTACGGTGCCCAGTTCAACTCCGTGACGGTCAGCAACGAAGGTCTCCTCACTTCGCACGATACCTATTTGGGTTACTATGCGAACAATAACAACATATTGGTCACCGGCACCAACTCGGTTTGGAACAACACCGGGGGCATATATGTGGGTCTATTCAATGGCAATACCAACATGTTGACAATCAGTCATGGTGGTATCGTTAGTAACAACTACGCCTACATCGGCTGGTTCGCTGACAAGAACAGCGCGTTGGTCACCGATCCCGGTTCGGCTTGGATCAATTCTGGTGACCTGATCGTCGGCTACGCTGGGCAGTTCAACACGCTGACCGTCTCCAATGGCGGTGCCGTCGTCGCGACGAATGTCATTGTGGGTACCGACGCGGGTTCCGTCGGAAACCTGATCACTATCACGGAAGGCAACCTCGTCGTGACCAACTCCCCCGGCGGCTCCGTGGATGTCCGCAACGGCGCGCTGGTGTTCAACAGCGGTGACATCTGGCTCAACTCACTCATCATCGAGACGAACGGAACCTATAGCGATACCAGTGCTGGCGCGTTAAACTTGGTCAACAGCGACCCGACCATCAACATCGCCACCGGTTTGAGCATCACCGTGAACAGCCTGATCACCGGCACGACTGGAATGATCAAGACTGGCGCGGGCGAGTTGACCCTGACGCATGCCAACATCTACTCAGGCCCCACGTTCATGAACGACGGCACCCTGACCGTTCGGAACAGCAACGCCCTCGGCGTCGGCAACCTGAACCTCGTCGGCGGCACCCTCCGCACCGGCTCCGAGTTGATGCCCGGCGTGACCGGCGTACTCGGCGTCAATGTTGCCGGCAGCTACACCCAGTCCGTCGGCGGCACGCTCCAACTCGGTGTCGCCGGTCCGGTCAACCGTGATTGGCTCAACATCGTTGGCAATGCAAGCCTGGACGGTACCCTACGGACTCTGCAACTCAACAGTTGGCTGCCGAATCCTTTTGACAAGGTTGTGTTGCTCGTCGCCAGCAATGCCGTGACAGGCACGTTCGCCACCTTCGACAACCAGATCCCCGCCAGTCCGTTGTTGATTACGAACCTGCTCTACCATACCTACGACGTGACGCTGGCGTGGGCGCAACTGCCGTTCTCGCCGTACGCCCTTACCCCGAACCAGCACGCCGTGGCAGGGGCGCTGGACGCCACCCTCACTAATACGGTGATGGGACCCCTGTTCAGCTATCTGGACTACCTACACAACGGCACCAACGGATTGCCTGCCGCCTTCGACCTTATCGCGCCTGACGAGCTTACCGCGATGTTCTCCATCCCCTTCGCCGGGATGGACGAACGCGGCTACAGCTTCCTTGGACGTATCCAGGAACTGCGTGCCGGTTCCCACGGCTTCAGCGCCACCCGCCTCAGCCTGTTCGACTCCCGCGGCCCCGGCCAATCCGTGCAGCGCGTCTGTCAGACGCAGTCCCCGATCGTGGCCCCGTGCAACGACGCACTAAGTCTCTCCGCCGACAACCCGTGGGGCGTCTATCTCGAAGGAGCCGGTGAGTTTGTCAATGTCCGCAGCGACGCCAACGCCAGCGGTTACCATCTCCGCAGCGGCGGTCTGACCGTTGGCGTTGACCGCCGTATCGGCGAGGAATTCGCCATCGGCCTCACACTCGGTTACGCAAATATCAGCGCCGACCTTGTCAACGACGGCCGCGTTGACGTGGACAACGGTCGCGCCAGCATCTACGCCACCTGGTTCAAGCAGGGCTTCCACGTCGAAGGCATGCTCATTGGCGGCATCAACTCCTACGACACCCGCCGAACTGCAATTGAGGGTATGGCCAGAGGCAGCACCGACGGCACCGAATGGGGCGGCCTGATCGGCGGTGGCTATGACTGGCAGAAGGGTATGTGGATCTTTGGCCCACAACTGACATTGCAGTACAAGCGCGTGGACATTGACTCTTTCACCGAGACTGGTTCATTGTCGCCCTTGCAGCTTCTGTCGCAGGGCCAAGAATCCATGAACTCGCGTCTTGGCATGCACCTCGGTTGCCGCGCCAAGGCTGGCAAGGTTCTGTTCGCACCTGAACTGAGCCTCTCTTGGCAGCACGAATACCTGAACAGTAGTGTGGCGATGGACTCCCGCTTCGCCAACGGCGCCGGTAATATCTTTACCGTGCACGGTCCAGACATTGGGCGGGACAGCATGGTAATCGGCCTCGGTATCTGGGTGCAATGGAATCCGACCGTCGGCACCTACATCAACTACAACACGGAACTTGGCCGCGACGGCTACGAACCGCACACCTTCAACGGCGGTGTGTCGTTCCAGTTCTAAAGCGCACATGGTCAAATAGTTCATCTACAACAAAAGGACGCTGAATTACCATGTGCTGGTTCGACGTCAAGAGGGCTGCGTAGCTCATCCAGTCTAGAGGAGAGTTTTCGGGAAACTGCAAAGACGTTGTGGCGATGCTTCACAAAGGAATCGAGTACAGACGAGTTTTGATCTCACGGCGGAGTAGCCAAAAACTCATCACCTGTTGCACAAAACGTTTGTGCGAATCCCTGCGGTTTGGCCTTTCAGAATACAATTCGGCCGAACTTACGTAAGCGTCGCGCCAAGCACCTCTTGACAGAGAAATGACGTAGGAATCGTAAGTGTCAGAGGCTTTAATCGCTGCAAACTGGATCCATCAGATCCATCTGTGAGCCTTGCCAAACGCGCGGCTTTCCGCTAAGTTTCCTTTCCCGTTGCAGCCATGAACCACATCACGCGAGCCAAAGCCGTCTTTGACGCCGAGATCGCCGGCCTGCGCGCCACCCGCGCGCGGCTCGACGATCAGTTCGCGCTCGCCGTCGAACTTGTCGTCCGCTGCCTCCGCACCCGCGGCAAAATCATCGTCACCGGCATCGGCAAATCCGGCAACCTCGCCCACAAAATCGCCGCCACGCTCACCAGCACCGGCACCACCAGCGTCGTCCTCGACTCCGTCAACGCACTTCACGGCGACCTCGGCGTCGTTTGCGACGGCGATGTTATTCTCGCACTCAGCTACTCCGGCGAGACCGAAGAACTTCTCCGCGTCCTCCCCGCCATCAAATGCTTCGACGTGAAACTCATCGCGATGACCGCGCATCCAAAATCAAATCTCGGCCGCCACAGCGACGCCATCCTCAACGTCCAGGTTCCGAAAGAAGCGTGTCCATTTAACCTCGCCCCGACCTCCAGCACCACTGCGATGCTCGCGATGGGCGACGCGCTCGCGATGTGCGTCCTCGACGCGCGCGGCTTTAAGAAATCCGATTACGCCCGACTTCATCCCGCCGGTGCCATCGGCAGCGCAATGCTCGTCCAGATCAAAGACATCATGCGCACCGGCGACCGCAACGCCGTCATCGCCGAGCGCGCCACCGTCAAGGACGCCCTCCTCGCCATGACCGCCGCGAAATCCGGTACCATCAGCGTCACCGGCGCCCGCGGCAAACTCGCCGGCGTCTTTACCGACGGCGATTTCCGCCGGCACATGTCGCGCGGCACCGCCGCGCTCGACGCGCCCGTCGCCGCCCTCATGACGCGCAACCCGATTTGCATCCGCCACGACGCGCTCGCCGTCGAGGCGCTGAAGATTTTCCAGCAACGCCAGATTGACGACCTTGTTGTCGTGGACGAAAAGAACCGACCTGTCGGCATTGTGGACTCGCAGGACCTGCCCAAACTCAAACTCATGTAACAGAAAAGGAAGAACACCATGCCCTCAGCCAATGACATGCGAAAAGGAATGGCCATCCGATACAATGGCGATGTCACCGTCGTCCTCGACATGCAGCACCGCACGCCCGGCAACCTCCGCGCGTTCGTGCAAGCGACGTTGCGCAGCCTCAAAAGCGGCAAGAGTTCCGTCGTCCGCTTCGCCTCGACCGAACCACTTGAAGTCGTCTCCATGACAACGCGCCGCGTCGAATACAGCTACAAAGACCAGAGCGGCTTCCATTTCATCGACCCCGAAACCTACGAGGACGTCATCCTCCACGAAGAATTCCTCGGCGAGAATGCCCGTTACCTCACCGAGAATCTCTCCTGCGTCCTCATGGAAGTCGAAGGCAAAGCCGCCGAACTCGAACTACCGCCCGTCGTCGAGCTGAAAGTTCTCGAAGCGCCTCCCGGCATCCGCGGCGACACCGCCACCAACGTCACCAAGCCCGCGAAAGTGGCAGGCGACTTTGAAGTCGGCGTCCCGATCTTCATTGATGCCGGCGACACCATCCGCGTGGACACCCGCACCGGTAAATACGTCAGCCGCGCCTAGTTTACAGAGTCCAAGTCTGGAAATGTCAGAGGCCGCCGTCAAGGCGGCCTCTTTCGTTATGTTCCGGTTTTGTTCCGGTCACGTTCCATTGCTTTCCTGCCCATTGACATGAACTTCATAGCAACAACGACAACACCTAACAGAACAACAAGTATCGTAATTGGATTCAGCATCCCGTTAATTGCGGCAAATACTAATCCGGCAAGAACGCAAACCACAATGAAACCGCACCCAATTCTCATGCCATCAGCCACACCACTTCGGGCGGCAACCACCGGCACTGGTTTAAGTGGCGGTGAACTTACGCTCCTGACCTGCGAGACAATCGGTGCGCCACAATGAGGGCACGACACTGCACGTCGCGAGATCTGCCGTCCACAATCCGGACAGTCTTGCAGATTTGTAGACTGAGGATTGGGCGACACTGGAACACTACCTCCATGTGACTTGTCTGGCACAGTAATCGAGGCTGCGCACTTCGGACATTGAATGCTCATTCCCGCGCCAGCCTCATCAATGGCAATGTGTTGTCCACAATTGCTACAGTTAAATGTAATGTCCATGGCCGTCTCCTAACTTGTGGTCGTCAACGTATCGAAGCTGAGATACCTTGGCAATCCTTCTTTGCCAATTCACACGTGTTAGAGCTTGGTTACGCCCTCGGATGCGCTTTCTCGTAAACTTTCTTCAATCGCTCCGGTGTGACGTGCGTGTAGATCTGTGTCGTCGAGAGATTGGCGTGGCCGAGGAGTTCCTGGACGCTGCGGAGGTCGGCTCCGGCATCGAGCATGTGAGTGGCGAAACTGTGGCGAATCTTGTGCGGCGTCAACGACGGGTCGAGGTTGGCGGCGATGAGATATTTCTTCAGGAGCCGTTGGATGCTCCGGGCGGTGAGGCGTCCGCCGTTTTCCTGATTGATGAAGAGCGGGCCGCGCGCAGTGCGACGTCGAAGTTCGAGGTAGCGTTGCAATGCTTCGATGGCGGGACCGCCGAGCGGGGCGAGGCGCTCTTTCTTGCCTTTGCCGCGGATGCGGGCGACTTCGCCAAGCATGTCAACGTCGTCGTCGTTGAGGCCGACGAGTTCGTGGATGCGGATGCCGGAGCTGTAGAAGACTTCGAGGATCGATTTGTCGCGCCAGACGGCGAAGGCGTGGTCGGGGTTCTTGTCGGCGAGCGGGGCGTTGAGCAGCGATTCGGCTTGCTGGATGGTGAGGAACTTCGGGAGCTTGCGGACTTTCTTCGGGAGCGTGAGGCCGACGAGCGGGTTTTGTTTCACGCGCTCGGAACGAAGAAGCCATTTGTAGAAGCTCCGCAAGGCGGACATCTTCAACTGAATGGTCGCGCGGTCGTAGCCGCGCTCGGTCATGTAGACGAGGTAGCCGCGGATGTGAAAGATATCAAGCCGCGCCCAGTCGCACTTGAGTTTCGTGCGGCCTTCGAGCCAGACACAGAAGGCACCCAGTTCCGCGCCGTAGTTGCGGATCGTCAGCGCGGAGGCATCGCGTTCGGCCCGCAGGTACGTCAGGAACTCGGCGACGAGGGGGTCGGCGCTGGCGCTTTTGGCGCCGTGATTTTTTTGATGTTCTTGCACTTCGGGTAGGCACTGCAACCGAGGAACTCGCCAAAGCGTCCCCTGCGCAGCGCCATCGGCGCGCCGCACTTGTCGCACTTCTCATCGGTCAACACCACCGCAGCCTTCGGCTTCGGTGGCGGGAGCTTGGCTTTCAGTTCATCGGGCAGCGATTGGGCGTTCTTGCATTTCGGGTAGCCGGTGCAGGCGAGGAATGGACCGCGCCGGCTCATCTTGATGGCCATCGGTTTGTCGCACTTCTCGCATTTGATGTCCACCTCGGGCATCTTCGCGGCCTCGTCGCCTTCCGCGCGCGGGATCGCAACCACCTTACCGGCTTCGTCGCGCTTGAAGCTCATCGCGTTCTTGCACTCGGGGTAACCGCTACACGCAAGGAATTCACCACGCCGTCCGCTGCGGATGATGAGCGGCTTGCCGCACTTCTCGCACTTCAAGCCGGAATCGTTGACGGCAAAATCAAACTCGGTTTTCAATTCGGCGTTCAGCTTCAGCGTGGCGTCAAAGCGTTTGCCGGCCTTGCTGCGGAAACCGGTGAGCGGACCGACCTGTTTGTCGCGCAGCAGCGTCTCGAATTCGTCGCGGCCCAGCAGGCGGCCCGCGACGGTCTTCCAGATGGCGAAGTCGCACTCCTTGTTGGTGCAGGAGAAACTTTTGAACCGCTCGACAAGCTCCGCCTTGCACTTCGGACATTCGCCAAACGGTTCGCTGTCCTTGACGTGATCGTCGAGGTTGAAATCCTTCGCTTCCTTCACGATGTTCGCGGTGAGTTGGCGGACGTCGGCCATGAACTGTTCGCGCGTCAACTTCTTGTGCTCGATCTCGCGGAGGCGGAACTCCCAGTCACCGGTCATTTCGGGGCTGGTCAATTCGGGCACGGCAGTCTTCAGCAACGTGATCGTCTGGATCGCCTTCGGCGTCGGCTGGAGTTCCTTGCCGTGGCGGACAATGTAGTTCGCCGCGATGAGCGTCTCGATGATCGCCGCGCGCGTGGCGGGCGTGCCGAGGCCGCGTTCCTTCATCGCCTCGGCGAGTTCCTCGTCGTCAATCAGCTTGCCCGCGTTTTCCATCGCGCTGAGAATCGTCGCCTCGGTGAAACGCGCGGGCGGCTTCGTCTTGTCTTCCTTGATCTCGACCCGCTCGGTCATCACCTTCTCGCCCTGTGAAACCGGTGGCAGGTTATTATCGCCATTCTCCTGCGATTCCTTGCCGTACACTTCGAGCCAGCCGGGCACGAGGAGGATTTTGCCTTCCGTCTTGAACGGCTCGCCATCGACGCGCGTGATGCGCGTCGTGTTCTCGTACTGCGCCGGTGGGTAGAAGACGGCGATGAACCGTTTCGCGATCATGTCGAAGACGGATTGCTCGTCGTTGTCCAGCCCGTGCGGCACGTTGCCGGTCGGGATGATGGCGAAGTGGTCACTGACCTTGGCGTTGTTGAAGACGCGCTTGTTCGGGCGCACCCAGCCGTTGTCGAGCGCCTTGTGCGCGAGCGGGCCGAGCGTCGCGAGCGTCTTCTTCACGGTGCCGATATAATCTTCCGGCAGACAACGCGAGTCAGTACGCGGATACGTGATTGCTTTGTGTTTCTCATAGAGCGACTGCGCGACCTGCAACGTCCGTTTCGCCGAGAACCCGAACCGGTTGTTCGCCTCGCGCTGGAGCGTCGTGAGGTCGTACAACTGCGGCGCCATCTGGGTGGTCGGCTTCTTTTCCTCCAACTCGACCACGCCCGACTTGCCGGAACATTTCCGGAACAAAGCCTGTGCAAGTTCCGTCACCCAAACTCGCGGCGCAGTGCGGTGTTCGTCCCACAACGACGTGAAATCGGCTTCGGGCAGTTGCGCGCCGAGGCGCTTTGCGAGTCGTGCCGTGCGCAACGGCTCCGTCTCGTCCTTCGAGAATGCCTCGTCGAACCAGCGGCCGGTGTATTCGCCCGCGCTGGCGCGGAAAACGCCGAATACTTCCCAGAACGCCGTCTCCTTGAATTCCAGGATCCGTTTCTCGCGATCAACGATCATCGCCAGCGTCGGCGTCTGGACGCGACCGAGCGAGGTGACCGTGCTGCCGCGGCCGCCCATGAGGCGCAGCGTGAACGCGCGCGTGGCGTTGATACCCACGAGCCAGTCGGCCTCGTTGCGGCTGCGAGCAGCGGCAGCGAGCGGCTGCATCTCGTCGTCGGTGCGGAGCCGCTCGAAGCCGTCGCGGATTGAATCCATCGTCATGGATTGCAGCCAGAGCCGATGAATCGGTTTCTTCGCGCCAGCGTGGTCGAGGATGTAACGGAAGATCAATTCGCCTTCGCGCCCGGCGTCGCAGGCGTTGATGACCTCAGCGACTTCCTTCGACTTCAGCAACGCTTTCAGCGCCTTCACGCGCGGGCCGGATTTGTCGCGCACGCCGAGGTCGAACTCGACCGGCATGATCGGCAGCTTGTCGAGCGACCATTTGTCCTGCGCCTTCATCTCTTCCGGCACCGCCAGCTCAAAAAGGTGGCCGACAGCCCACGACAAGAGGTAACGGTCACTCTCGTAATACTCTTTGCCCTTCTTGAACCCGCCGAGCGCGCGGGCGATGTCCTGTGCGACGCTCGGCTTCTCCGTAATGATCAGTGTCTTTCCCATTCTCAATCTCAATTCAATGTTCGTTTCGCAAATACCTTGCCGGGCAACTGACGGACCAGTCGTTTCATCTCCAGCGCGAGTAGGGTTGCCGAAACACAGGCACTTGTCAAATTGCTGCGCTGGATGATCTCATCCATCACGACCTCGTCCTCGCCGATCGCTTCCAGCACCTTCGTCTCGTTTTCCGTCAACGCCACCGACACATCGGTCGTTTTCTCTTCCTTCGATTTCGGAATCAAATACTCGAACTCGCCGAGAATGTCTTCGACATCCTCCGTCAACTTCGCACCATCCTTGATCAACTTGTTCGCGCCCTTCGACAACGGCGAGTCCGCGCGCCCCGGCACAGCAAAAACCTGTCTCCCCTGCTCCGCCGCGAAGCCCGCCGTAATGAGCGAGCCGCTTTTCAGATTCGCCTCCACGACGACCACGCCGAGCGACCAGCCGCTGATGATCCGGTTGCGCATCGGAAACGTCTGGCGGTCGGGTTGGACACCGAACGGGAACTCCGTGACAACAGCCCCACCCTTCTCAATAATCTCTTCGGCCAGTTTCTTGTTTTCTGCCGGATAGACCACATCAATCCCGCAACCGATCACCGCAACGGTGCGTCCCTTCGCCTGCAACGCGCCCTTGTGCGCCTGCGTGTCGATGCCGCGCGCGAGGCCGCTGACGACCGTCACGCCGAGCCGGGCGAGTTGGTAGGCCAGCTTGCGCGCCATTTCTTGCCCGTACAAACTCGTTCGTCGCGAACCGACGATGGCGAAGGACACCGCGTCGCGATCGCTCAACGTCCCCTTCACGTACAACACCAGCGGCGGATCGTAGGTCTCCCGCAAGTGTTTCGGGTAGTCGGCGTCGTCGCGCGTCACGACGCGCACGCACGCCTTCTCGATTCGCGCCAACTCCGCATCGAGATCGGCTTGTTTCTGCCACTCGCTGATCGAGCGTGAAACTTCCTCGCCGACGCCGTCCACGCGCATCAACTCGCTGCGGCTGCCTTCAAGAATTTTTTCCGGGCTACCGAACACGTCGAGCAGACGGCGCACGCGCACAGGCCCGACTTCGTCGAGCATGTTGAGGACGATGTAAGCTTCCTTCGGCGTCATGCCCTTAACGCCGTTTCGCCTTCAGCTTCAATTCCATTTGCGGTTCGCGGAGCAGGCCGTAATTCTTCAACAACCGCAGCGTCTGGAGCAAATCCGACTTCTGGTAGTTCCGGTTCGTGTGAACGCGGCCAATCAGGTCGCCGAGGATCTCGCGGAACGAAATCACGCCGTCCACACCCTTGGCGCGGAGCAGTTCGATGCTCCGCTCGCGCGTCTTCTCGTCGCGCGGCAAGCCGGGCACAATCAAGATTTTCAGCAAGCCGTCGCCGCCGACGAGTTTCTTTGCTTCCTCGACCGAGCGCGTCTCGACAAACCGGAAAATCTTCGGCTGATGCGCCAGCAAACCGGGCGAGAAGATCTCGGTGTGCCAGCCTTTGACGGCGACGATGGCGAGAGAGACCTGTTTCAACGTCTCGCCGTCCAGTTCAAACGTGGCCGGAACATTTCCGGAACATTGCGGATTGAGGACGATGAGATTGATTTCCTCGTCGGCGCTCTTCTGGCGCGTTTGGACGACGTATTTGCGGCGCTGGCAGACAAGGAAACCGTGGGCCTCAAAGTATTCGCGGACGATTGTTTCATCAACGGCAGACATGCAGCACCTCCTCGACATCGGAATCGGTCACCTGGTCGCTCACCACCGTCGCGCCCAGTCGTTTCAACAACACAAACCGCACCTTGCCCGCGAGCGCCTTCTTGTCCAGCCACATCGCTGCGAGCAACTCCTCCGGGGTGAACTGGGCGCCGAGATGCGTCGGCAAGCCGCTCGCCTTGATCAGCCCGCGCAACCGGCGCGCGTCCGCGCATTTCAGTCCGGCGCGCTTGACCGACAGGCATCCGGCGCAGCACATTCCCGCCGCGACGGCTTCACCGTGGAGCAAGCCCTCGTACTCGACGAGCGCTTCCATCGCGTGGCCAATGGTGTGGCCAAAGTTCAGGATGGCGCGCAGCCCCGACTCGCGTTCGTCGGCGCTGACGACTTTCGCCTTCAACTCGCAGCAGCGGCGGACGGCCTTGCGGACAGCGTCGCTTTCGAGTCGCAATACGCGACGGTAATCGCGCTCCAGCCAGCGGAAGAACGCGGCGTCGCAGATCGCACCGTACTTGATGACCTCAGCGAAACCGGAGCGCAGCTCGCGTTTCGGCAACGTCTTCAACGTGGCCGTATCGGCGACGACAAGGCGCGGCTGGTAGAACGCCCCAACAAGATTCTTTCCCTGCGGCAGGTTCACACCGGTCTTACCGCCGACAGAACTGTCCACGAGCGCGAGCAACGAGGTCGGGATCTGAATGAAATTGATTCCGCGCAGGTAGGTTGCGGCGACGAACCCGGCGAGGTCGCCGGCAACGCCGCCGCCTAGCGCGATGATGAAAGATTGGCGGTCAAGGCGGAGCGACGGCAGCTTCTCCAGCAGCCGGTTGGCTTGGCGCAGCGATTTGGAGGACTCGCCCGCCGTGACGGTCAGCAGCGCGATCTCGTAGTCGGCGCGCTGCAACGATTGGCAGAGCGCTTCGCCGTAGAGCGGCGCGACATTGGTGTCGGAAATGACGACGCCACGACGGCCGAGTCCAAGCGGTTGCATGAACTCCGCGGTACGATCCAACAGGTTGTCGCCGATGAAAATATCGTGGCTTCGTTCGCCGAGCGCAACACGGACCTGCTCGGGCTTCCCCGTTGTTATTGATGGCATGCCGCATGGCATACTCGCCGCATGGCAGTTCTGTCAACATTACAGTTGTATGGAATACATCTTGAATAAAAGTACGCCTCAATCGTATTTAAAGTTGATGCGCTTCTTCTTGATTGCTGCGGTTGTGCTGTGCGCCACGCTGGCGACGGCGGCGGTGAGTACGTTTGAAAGCGACCTCCCGGCTACGCCGCAGACCTCGATTGACAAGCTCGTGTTCCGCAAGCTCAAGAAATTAGACATCCAACCTGTGCTCTGCGCGGACGCGGTGTTCGTGCGGCGTGCCTATCTCGACGTGATTGGGACGTTGCCGACGGCGCAGGAGGCGAGGGACTTCATTGCCGACACCGACACAAAAAACAAGCGGCGCCTGTTGATTGACCGGCTGCTGGAGCGGAAAGAGTTCGCGGATTACTGGGCGATGAAATGGGGCGACATCCTTCGCATCAAGGCTGAGTTCCCGGTAAACCTCTGGCCGAATGCGGCGCAGGCGTACCATCGCTGGGTCCATGCCTCTATCGCGGAGAACAAACCATACGACAAGTTTGTTCGCGAGATACTCACTTCCAGCGGCAGCAATTTCCGCGTCGGCCCCGTCAACTTCTACCGCGCCATCCAGAACCGCACGCCGGAAGGCATCGCGGGCGCGGTGGCGTTGACGTTCATGGGGACGCGCGTTGATTCGTGGCCAGCCGACAAAGCAGCCGGGATGTCCGCATTCTTCGCACAGATCGGTTACAAGCCAACCAGCGAGTGGAAGGAAGAGGATGTATTCTGGGATCCGCTTGGCGCAAGCGCGGTGCCGGGCAACGTCGCACCGGGACACGCCGCCATCGTGACGGCGGCGGTCAAGAGCAACGTGACAGCGGAAATCACGATGCCGACGAATTGTCCGCCGCAAGTGGCGATTTTCCCGGACGGAACGAAAAACAAACTGCCGCCGAACAAGGATCCGCGCGAGGTGTTCGCTGACTGGCTGATTACGCCGCGCAATCCGTGGTTCAAACGGGCTGTCGTGAACCGGGTCTGGTGCTGGTTGATGGGGCGTGGCATCATCAACGAGCCGGACGATATTCGTCCCGACAATCCACCGAGTAACCCGGAGTTGCTGGCGTATCTGGAAAAGGAATTCGTTTCGAGCCGGTACGACTTGAAGCAGTTGTACCGGTTGATTCTGAACTCGACGACGTACCAACTCTCCTCCATCCCCCACTCCAAGTTACCGGAAGCCGAGGCCAACTTCGCGAGTTACTTGTTGCGTCGTCTCGACGCCGAGGTATTGATCGACGCCATCAATAAGATCACCGGTGCGACCGATCTTTACACGAGTCCCATTCCGGAGCCGTTCACCTACATTCCCGAGGACATGCCGGCAGTGGCGATTGCCGATGGCAGCATCACGAGTCCGTTCCTGACGTTGTTCGGACGCAGTGCGCGCGCGACGGGCATGGAGAACGAGCGCAACAACAAACCGGTCCCCGCCCAGTGGTTGCACATGCTGAATTCGAGCCACATCCAGCGCAAGATAGACCAAGGCCCCAAGATGAAAGCAATTTTCGAGTCCGACCGCAAACCCGCGGCGATCATCGAGGAGCTTTATCTGACGATACTGTCGCGGTTCCCGACGCTTGACGAAGTGAAGAACGCCGAGACGTACGGCAAAGGTATTGTCACACCGGCAAAGCCAGCCAAGCCCGGCAACCCAGCGCAGCCGGCAGTCAGCATGAAACGGCGCGAGGACTGGGTGGACATCGCATGGTCATTGCTGAACAGCACGGAGTTTTTGTATCGTCACTAGAACGGAAAAGAGCACCAGACAAAATGAGCACAAACAACGGTTTAAACGATCCAATGGGAATCTCCCGTCGTGAAGTGTTGCGACGAGGCCTTTACGGAACCGCCGGATTATTACTCGCCAGCCGGCTCGGCAAGGACGCGTTCGCCGCGCCGACCACACCGGCAACGGCGGTCGCCACGACGACGCGCAAAGCCAAGTCGGTCATCCAAGTTTTTCTCTGGGGTGGCATGTCGCACATTGACACGTGGGACCCGAAGCCAGATGCCGGCCGGGATTATATGGGTGATTTCGCAACGGCCATTCCCACCAACGTGGACGGCATTCAGATTGGCATGTTGTTCCCCGAACTCGCAAAGCAGGCCGACAAGTTTTCGCTCATCCGCAGCATGACTCACCGCAACAACGGCCACGAGACCGCCGCCTATCTCATGCAGACCGGACACACGCCGGGCGAGCGGCTCTCGTACCCGAGCATCGGTGCGGTGTTCTCGCTGTTCAAAGGCCCGAACTACAAGGGACTCATCCCGCCTTACGTCGTAATGACACAGGCGCAGGGGCGTTTCTCCGAGGAAGGTTTCCTCGGCCCGAAATACAAACCCTTTGCCACCGGTGGGGACCCGAACGCATATCGCTTCGAAGTTGAAGGGGTAGTCGCCCGTGGCATCACCGACGACCGCCAGAAAGCGCGACGCGAGTTGCTTGGCAAAATGGACACGCTCGGCAAGGAACTGACCGGCACCCCGCAGTTGGCCGTCTCCGAGGACGCCAAGAAACAGGCGTACGAGTTGATCCTCGGTGAAGGCAAGGACGTGTTCGATCTCTCCAAGGAAAAAGACGCACTCCGCGACCGTTACGGCCGCCACACCTTCGGACAGGAATGTCTCGCCGCACGCCGCATGGTCGAAGCCGTTGTCCCCTATGTCGTCATAAACTACCCCGGTGGTTGGGACACGCATAGCAACCACTTCAGTACCATGCGCCGCCAATGCCCGCAGCTCGACCAGGGTCTCGCGACGTTGCTCGCCGACTTGAAAGACCACGGCCTGCTCGACAGCACCATCGTCTGGTGTTCCGGCGAATTCGGACGCGGCCCCAAGATCGACTGGCAACCGCCATGGAATGGCGGACGCAACCATTACGGCAACGTCTTCAGCGTCCTCGTCGCCGGTGGCGGTTTCAAAGGCGCCCACATCGTCGGCGAGTCCGACGAGAAAGCACAGGAGGTCAAGACCCGTCCCGTCTATCCGGTTGACCTCCTCGGTAGCATCTACCAACTGGCTGGTATAGACACCACCGCCAAGCTCCCCCACCCGATGGGCACCGAAGCGCACGTGTTGCCGCCAACTTCCGAAAATGTGAAATCCGGCGGCCTCCTGACAGAGATCATGTGATGAGAAGACCGCACTGGTTCGCAATTTTGTGCCTGACCGGTTTGCTAGCACCCGCGTCGCATGCGCAGCAACGGCCGTATATCGGATTCACCTACCCTGCTGGTGGGCAACAGGGTACGACGTTTCCCATCCGCATGGGCGGTCAAGGCTACGACGATGTCACCGGCGCATCCGTGACCGGCACCGGCGTAACGGTCAAGCTGGTTGAGTATTATCGACCTCTCAATAACCAGGAGGAGCAGTTATTGGGTGAGCAACTGAGGGAATTGCGACGGACGAAGAAGTCGGAGTCTTTCCCCGAAACGACTAGAACAAACATGATCGTCGCGATTGAGAAGCGCACTCGCGAACGCGTGCAGACACCGGCTTCCAAGGCGATCTCGACCTTGGCCTTCTTCGAAGTCACGATCGCACCCAACGCCCCGACGGGCGAGCGGGAAATCCGTCTGGTAACGGTGCGCGGCGTTTCAAACCCGATGCCGTTCCATATCGGCCAGGTGCCGGAGTATTCGAGGAAACCCATGCGCACTGCTCTCCTCCAAGTACTCGGCAAGGAGGCGTCGGCTGTCCGCAAACGTCCGCCCGAGGAAGCCGAAGACCGTATCGCCATCCCCTGTACCGTGAACGGCCAGATCGCCTCCGGCGAAGTAAACCGCTACCGTTTCACCGCACGCAAAGGCCAGCGCCTCGTCATTACCACCTTGGGTCGGCAATTGATTCCGTATCTTGCTGATGCCGTGCCGGGCTGGTTTCAGCCGGTGCTTGTGTTGTACGACGCAAACGGAAAAGAAGTGGCCTACAACGACGGTTACCGTTTCAAACCTGATCCGGTCATTTTCTATGAAGTGGCCAAGGATGGCGAATATGTGCTTGCGGTTCGCGATGCCATTTATCGCGGTCGTGAGGATTTCGTCTATCGCATCACGATTGGTGAAACACCGTTTATAACGAGCATCTTCCCGTTGGGCGGCCACGTGGGTGAGCCGGCCTCGATCAAGATGAAAGGCTGGAATCTTGAGGGAGCCGAACTGACTCCGTCCGCCAAGGATACCGGGGCAGGAGTCCAGATGATCGCGGCGAACCGGAAGGGATTCGTTTCCAACCGCGTGCCGTTCGCCCTCGATACGTTACCGGAATGTTTCGAGCGGGAAAACAACGACACACCGGCACGCGCGCAGAAGGTGACGCTGCCCATCATCATCAACGGGCGCATTGATAAGCAAGATGACTGGGACGTGTTCCAGTTCACCGGTAAATCGAACGACACGGTCGTCGCCGAGGTATATGCGCGACGTCTCGATTCGCCGCTGGATTCCGTGATCAAACTGACTGACGCGAAGGGCAGACTGCTGGCATTGAACGATGACCATGACGACCCGGGATCCGGGTTGAACACGCACCACGCCGATTCCTACATCATGGCCAAACTACCAGCCAACGGTACCTACTACGTCCACATCGGCGATACCGCGCACAACGGCGGCGAGGAGTATGCGTACCGGTTACGCATCAGCGCGCCGCGACCCGATTTCGCTTTGCGCGTCGTGCCCTCCAGCATCAGCGTCCGCAGCAAAAGCTCCTCTAGTTTCACCGTCTATGTCCTCCGCAAGGACGGTTTCAAAGACTCGATCAAGCTAAGCCTGAGGAATTCTACGACAGGCTTCTCGGCTATGCCAGTTTCGGTGGGCGGCAGCCAAGCCGTGACGCGGATTCAGTTCAAAACTAACCTCGTTGCGACGAAGGACCCCGTCAACCTGATGATCGAAGGCCGCGCGAAAGCCGGTGACCAGGAAATCGTCAACGAAGCCGTCCCAGCTGAAGACCGGATGCAGGCGTTCCTCTGGCGGCATTTGGTTCCCGCCAAGGAATTGAGCGTGTTGGTGTTCGATCCATCCTATGAACCAACCCCGAAACGCGTCCTCCCCGTCCGTTCGCCTGCACCGGTTACGACAAACACCACCGTCGCTGCCGTCTCAACCAACATCACGTCAACGTTGAAGGGCAAGTTCAACAAGCAGCAAGTCGCCGGCCGCCTGCGTCAACTCAAGATCCTTTATCAGGACGGCTTACTTACAGATAATTTTTACCTCGCAAAAGTCGCCGAGTGCGAAGCCATGCAGTAAACTCCTCAGGACAAGCAGAATTCCACTTGCACAAGTGGCACGTTTCGCCTAGAACACTTTACACACCTATGAATAGAAAAACTGTTGATGAAGCCTACTGGCTCGCCAAAGAACAATACGCGGAACTCGGCGTCAAGACCGACGCCGCGCTCAAGAAACTCGCCACTATCCCGATCTCGCTACACTGCTGGCAAGGCGACGACGTCGGTGGTTTCGAAAACACGGGCATGGAACTCGGCGGAGGCCTCGCCGTCACCGGTAACTACCCCGGCAAAGCCCGCACTCCCAACGAACTTCGCGCGGACCTTGACAAAGCCTTGTCGCTCATTCCCGGCAAACACCGCCTCAACCTCCACGCCTCCTACGCCGATACCGGCGGACGAAAAGTTGAGCGTAACGAAATAAAGCCGGAACATTTTCAGAATTGGATCGCTTGGTGCAAGAAAAACGGGATGGGAATGGATTTCAATCCAACCTACTACGCACATCCGAAGGCCGCCGACGGCTTTACTCTTTCACATCCCGACAAAGGGATTCGCCAGTTCTGGATCGAACACGGCATCTGCTGCCGCGAGATCGGCGCCGCCATCGGCAAGGCGCTCGGCAAGACCTGCGTGACCAACCTCTGGATTCCAGACGGCATGAAAGACACGCCCGCCGACCGTAAATCGCCGCGGGAACGACTGCTCACATCACTCGACGCCGTCTTTAAGAAGCCGATTGATCCCAAGTTGAACCTCGACGCCATCGAAGGCAAACTATTCGGCATCGGCTCCGAAAGTTACGTCGTTGGCTCGCACGAACTCTACCTCAGCTACGCCGTCCGCCACAACAAGCTCATTACCCTCGACGCCGGGCATTACCATCCGACCGAAGGCATCGCCGATAAGATTTCGTCCGTGCTGACGCAACTCGCCGAGATCCTGCTACACGTCAGTCGCGGCGTCCGCTGGGACAGCGACCATGTCGTGACATTGACCGACGACCTCGAAGCCATCGCGCAGGAGATTGTCTGGGGCGGATACACCGATCGTGTACATATTGGCCTCGATTACTTCGACGCCAGCATCAACCGTGTCGCCGCATGGACCATCGGCACCCGCAACATGATCAAGGCGCTGCTGATGGCAATGCTGACGCCGATTGATACCATCCGCAAAGCCGAAGCCATTGGCGACAACACCTCGCGACTGGCGTTGCTCGAAGAGGCGAAGACGCTGCCGTTCGGCGCGGTGTGGGATTACTACTGCGCCACCAAAGGCGTGCCCGTCGGCGCAGCGTGGCTCGATGAAGTGAAGACATACGAGAAGAACGTTCTGGCCAAGCGACAATAGCGAGACCGAATCCAGATGAATCCATTCCTCGGCGTATTATTCCACTGGCTCGGCGGTCTGGCGGCTGGCAGCTTCTACGTTCCCTACAAAGGTGTCAAGAAATGGGCTTGGGAAGTTTATTGGCTTGTTGGCGGATTCTTTAGCTGGATTATCTGTCCGTGGCTGCTGGCAACGTTGATGACCAACGACGTCTTCGGCGTCCTGCGCCAGCAATCCATGACCACGCTCTGGTGGACGTACTTCTTCGGCGCAATGTGGGGCTTTGGCGGCCTGACCTTTGGGCTGACGATGCGATACCTTGGCATGTCGCTCGGCATGGGTGTTGCACTCGGCTACTGCGCCGCGTGCGGCACGCTGCTGCCGCCGATCTTCAAGGCATTCCTCCCGTCCGTCCCCGTTCCCGAAACAATCGCCCAGATCGCCGCCACCACACCCGGCCAAGTCACCCTCGCTGGTGTCGCCATCTGTCTCCTCGGTATCGGCATCGCCGCGCTGGCGGGCCTGACCAAGGAAAGGGAAATGCCCGCCGAGGAAAAGAAAAAAGCCGTCGCCGAATTCAACTTCGCCAAGGGCATCCTTGTTGCCACCTTCTCCGGCATCATGAGCGCCGGTTTCTCCTTTGCCCTTACTGCCGGCGCGCCGATTGCCGAGGCGTCCGCCAAAGCCGGCACATCCACGCTTTGGACGGGCCTGCCGAAGTTGATCGTCGTGCTGCTTGGCGGGTTCACCACCAACTTCGTCTGGTGCGTCATCCTCAACATCAAAAACAAAACCGGCTACCAGTATTTCTGTTCCAAGCTCCGTGGCGAATCCCCCAAACGCGAGGACGAGACCATCGTTGAGACCGCGATTGACGCGCCGAGCGAGGAAGTCGTCACACACTCACCCGGTGGCTGCGGGTGCGGGTGCAACGGCGCCGACCGCGCCCCGATGTTGCGCAACTACTTCTTCTCCGCGCTGGCTGGGACGACGTGGTACTTCCAGTTCTTCTTCTACACGATGGGCGAAACACAAATGGGCAAGTTCGGCTTTGCCAGTTGGACGCTGCACATGGCCAGCATCATCATCTTCAGCACCATGTGGGGCTGGATCTTCCACGAATGGAAAGGCTCCAGCAAGAAGGCTCACCGCCTCATCGCCTCCGGCATTCTGGCGCTGATCCTCTCAACCATCATCATCGGCGTCGGCACCTGGCTCAAAGGCCAAGCCGGCGCGGGACACTAACTCAACCGCATTCCAACACAGCGGGCGGACAGCAATGTCCGCCCGCTTTCTTTTCCAACCGTAACATTCCCTTCGATGTCACCATGAGTGAGCCACCGTCCTGAGTGAGTCGCAGCCCTGAGCGGAGCGAATGGGGAAACGAAGGATTATCGAACCGTCTCTGCCTCGCTACTCCTCCCACCACAACAGCAACGTCCCGCCCGGTAACGCTGTCAACGTCAAGTCATTCCCATTACCGGAACTGCAATTCCGGTCGTTGGTTGGGACGCCGCGCTGAGGCGTCCGCGTCGGATAAGCATCGTGCTTGTCCTGCTCTTTCCTACCGGCTACACTCCGCACCCATGAGCGACACCGCCTTCGATGCTGCTTTCAAGCGCGTGCAGGAGTTGGCTGCGACCTTCAAGGCCAACGAAAGCCGCTATCTTGCGACAGGCTATCAGGAGGCCGAAGTCCGCAAGGATTTCATCGACAAGTTCTTCATGGCGCTTGGTTGGGACGTGAACCACGACGTTCAGACCAATCCTTACGAGCAGGAAGTCAAAGTCGAGCCATCGGTTGCCGCATCCGGCCAACGCCGCGCGGACTACGCATTTTTCCTCGCACCGAATTACCGGGACGTGCGTTTCTTCGTCGAAGCCAAGAAGCCCTACGGCGACATCGCCACAAAGGAAAACTACTTCCAAGTCATCCGGTACGGCTGGAACAGCGAGACGCCGCTGGCTGTCCTCACTGATTTCGAGCAGTTCCATGTGATTGATTGCCGGTACAAGCCCGACGTGGACACGGCGTTGAATCGCGCCGCCGCGAAGTTCCACTACAGCGATTACAACAACCGGAAGAAGTTCGAGGAAATCTACTGGCTCTTTTCCCGCGAAGCCGTCGCCGATGGCTCACTGGAGAAACGCGCCAAGGAAATGCCAAAGCCGCGTGGCAAAGCCGTCCAGCGCGGCTTGTTCGCGGGCGGCTGGCAGAGCATTGACGAATCATTCCTTGCTGAACTCGACGAACACCGCACCGACCTCGCCAAGGCGTTCAAGAAAGACAATCCCAAACTCGACAGCGAGCAACTGACCGAAGCCACCCAACGCGCCCTTGACCGGCTCGTGTTCATCCGCTTTCTCGAAGACAAGGGCATCGAAGCGCAGCGACTCGTGGACAAGTTCGGCGACAAAGGCACGGCGTGGGAAGACTTCATCGCCACCAGCCGCCGACTCGACGGCATCTACAACGGCATCGTCTTCAAGGATCACCCGTTGCTCGATAAACCCGGCTTCCGCGTGGACGACGACCTCTTTGCCGGCATCTGCGAGAAACTGGCGCACGTCAACTCGCCCTACGACTTCAACGCAATACCGATTTACATCCTCGGCTCAATTTACGAACGCTTCCTCGGCAAAGTCATCGTTGCCACCGACAAGCGCGTCAAGGTTGAGGAGAAACCCGAAGTCCGCAAAGCCGGTGGCGTCTATTACACGCCTGAATACATCGTCCGCTACATCGTCGAGAACACCGTCGGCAAACTAATCGACGGTAAGTCGCCCGACCAGATTGCCGAAATGCGCTTTGCCGACATCGCTTGCGGCAGCGGTTCATTCCTACTCGGCGTGTTTGACCTACTCCTGACACACCACGGCATCTGGTATAACCAGAACCCCGGCAAGGCGAAGAAGGGCGACTGCATTGAACGGGATGGCAAGCTCTACCTCTCGCTCCGCAAGAAACGCGACATCCTCGTCAACAACATCTACGGCGTGGACATTGACGCCCAAGCCGTCGAAGTCTGTCAGCTCTCGCTTTACCTCAAGCTGCTCAAGGACGAGACCGAAATGACCGCGCACCAGTACTTGATGGATTTCGAGAAGCAAGCCTTGCTGCCGTCGCTTAACAAGAACATCGTCTGCGGCAATTCGCTTATCGGCACGGACATTCTCGACGGCCAACTCTTCGCCAGCGATGACGAGCGAAAACTCAATCCGATGAATTTTGAAGATGCCTTCCCGGAAATCTTCGGGCGCATTTCTCCGACGGTTCGCGAAAGTCCTGAAGCTTATGGAGTCGCGCGCAGTATTGGCCGGGAAGGAGGCCGGATCGTACATCCCACCGTGATCAAAGACCCGACCCGCGGTTTCGATGCTATCGTGGGCAATCCGCCGTATGTCAGGATTCAGGGCTTTCCCCGGAATCAGATTGAGTACTTGACCAGCCATTACCGGTCGGCCACCGGGAGTTGCGACTTATACGTGAGTTTTGTCGAACGCGGCTATCAGTTACTGAAACAAGGTGGGCGATTGGGCTACATCGTCCCGAACAAATTTCTCAGAACTGATTATGGCGAGGGCTTGCGGGGTGTGATTGCCGTAGACAATGCCCTCGCTGAGCTTGTCGATTTTGGAGCAAGCCAAGTGTTCGACGCAACAACGTACACCTGCCTGCTTTTTCTATCGCAAGCCAGAAACAAGACATTCGGCTATGCCAAGGCTGAAGCCAAACCTGAAGCTTTGCCTCCTTCGTTTTCTCCAAAGTCAGCCGATTCACTGAGCGCGCGCGCGTGGACGTTTGCCGATCAAGGTTCGGCGGGCTTGCTGGAAAAACTTTCTGCGAACACCAAGCGCTTGCTCGATCTTCCTACAGAAATGAGTCGCGGCAGCAGTACCGGCGACGATGAAGTGCTCGTCGTTGACAGCAAGGCGGACATTGAGAAAGAAATTCTCCGCATACCGATATACGCAACGGACTTCAATCGGTACACGTTCACACCAAACACAAAGTGGCGCGTCATCTTCCCCTATGTCATGGATGGCGATGAATACCGGCTGCTCTCCGAGTCTGAGCTAAAGAAGCGGTTTCCGAAGGCTCACGCTTACTTGAAGTCACAACAAGTGCAACTCAAGAAGCGCAAGCAATTCTCGGCGTGGTATGGTTTCAGCGCACCTCGCAATCTCGTCTTGCATGATGGCGCACAGATCGCAGTCCCGTTGCTGGCGGATAAAGGACTATTTTCTCTCATTCCCGAAACGACTCGCGGCAAGTTGTGTCCGATGGCGAGTGGGGGGTTCACCATCACGCTCACACAATCTGCGCCTGTCCGACCTGAGTATGTTCTTGGGCTGCTCAATTCTTCTTTGCTGTTCTGGGCACTCCGTCAAATGAGCAATCTATTTCGTGGCGGATGGATTACCTGCACCAAGCAGTATTTCGGCGAACTGCCAATAGCGTTACCGGACACATCCCGGCATGACGAGATGGTGGCAAAGGTTGAGGCGATGAATGAGGCGAAGAAGAAGTTGGCGGCAGCGAAGACCGAAAAGGACACGACCTACTACGAGAACAAGTGCGCCGCGCTCGACCGGCAGATTGACCGGCTGGTCTATGACCTCTACGGCCTGACCGAAGCCGAGATCAAGATTGTCGAAGGAGATGCTTCGACAAGCTCAGCATGACAGATGGAGGCGGCGCGCTGGCTGACCACTGACCATCCCCCCGTGTAGCCTGTTTTACGGTCAGAGCGGCGTAAGTGGCTGGAAATGCAGCTATTCCAGCCTTGTAGAACGCGGCAAAGTGGCTGTGGGATGCCGTTTTCTTCGTGTCGGAAGCTCCATTCTTCACGTCGGCCAGCGCTTGCGCGATCTTTTGGACAACGGATTCATCTTTCAGGCCGAGTTTGACTTAGCTTTTGCCATGATTGGCTCATTTCTGGTGTAACTATTTGTTAATTTGGTGGTTATCTCTTGCAAAACGGCTCCGAAAGTGACTCGGATCGGTGTAAACCGTCCTCGGTTTGCGGTAAACCTGGGACGGTTTGCGGTAAACCTGGGACGGTTTGCGGTAAACCTGGGACGGTTTGCGGTAAACCTGGGACGGTTTGCGGTAAACCTGGGACGGTTTGCG
>CAIKAP010000006.1 GCA_903825435.1 uncultured Verrucomicrobiota bacterium | reverse complement strand
CTGCATCACTTGGCTGTCGTGCACCGAGGCGGTCGTCGTGGCGACGCTGTGCACCAACCCACTGCCCGCGTCCACCCCCACGCTGGCTTCCATCCCAAAGTGCCATTGATTGGCTTTGCGGGTGCTGCTCATCTGCTGGTCGCGTTTCTTGACCGCATTCTTGGTGCTGCTGGGCGCAGCGATCAGGGGCGCGTCCACAATCGTGCCGGTCTTCATCGTCAGCCCCTTCTGGGCTAAATGCGTGCCGATTTCGGCAAAGATCGCCTCGGTCAAGCGATGCGTTTCCAACCCATGCCGGAAGTTCAAGATCGTCGTCTCTTCAGGCACGTTCTCGCCCACGATGTCCAACGAGAGAAAACGTTGGAAACTATTCCGATCATAGATCGCCTCTTCGGCCGCGGGATCACTCAAGCCGAACCATTGCTGCAGACAGTAAATCCGCAGCATCAACCCCAGCGGGAACGGGTTGCGTCCCAGTCACCCGTCGGCGTAGTGCGGCTCGACAAGGACTGCGAGCTGTTTCCATGGCACCACCGCATTCATCTCCTTGAGAAATCGCTCGCTCTTGAGCACTTTCTTCTTCCACCCAATCGCCAAAAAATTGAGTTGATCGTTCATCCCCCTCTTTTCTCAAAAACTCTACAGAAAGGGCGAGCCCTTCAGAGCTTCCTTAAGTGCCTTCTCATGGCGTGAGGCGAGCGCAATGAAAAGTGCAGTGTCGAGAACCACTCTCAGCTATGTTTTATTTGGCCGGCTTGGCCGGGCGGGTAGGCATCACTTGCTCGAGAGTGGGAACTGAACGCCGGGTTCCGGAGCAGAGTCGGAATATTTCGCTGGAGCGCCTGGAGGTTGTCCGAGTTAGTTCTTCACGGGGGCAGCCCAGAGCACGGCGTTGGCTATGATCTTTCGAATGTTCGAGTCGTAGTAGACTGGTTTCGATTCGTGGCCGGCTTGCAGGTAGAACACCCGGCCTGCGCCGATTTGCCAGCAGAGGCCGACTTGCGAGCGGTCAACGCTGCCGTCCTTGAGTTTCGCGTCGCCTTCAAACACAACTGACTGCGGCGGCGGTACGGCGTAGGGATCAATGTAACGTTCCTCGTGTTCGATGGTGAAATCCTTGATGCCTTGCGCGATCGGATGTGTTGGGTCCTTCACGGCGATGGCGAGCGTGACCGAGTCGACTTTGTAGCCGCCCCACGCGGCGACGTGGTTTTTCGGGGTGACTTTGTCGAGGAGTTCTTTCTTGGTTTCTGACTGGCTCATCAACGCGATGTTCGCCTTGGCGAAATGCGACGAATGCAGCGCGATGAATCCCATCTTGCCTTCTTTGACGCGATTCACGATTTTGTTCACGAGTTCGTCTTTGACTTGCCCGTGTTTTTTGTGGCCCCACCAGACTAGCACGTCGCAGTGGTTCAATCGCTCGTCGCTCAATCCCTGATTGGGATCGTCAATGCTCGCTTTCACGACCTTCCAGTCCTTGAGGCAGGAGAGACCTTCGGCGATGGCGCCGTTGATGTCGTTGGGATAAATCTTTTTCGACACGGTTCCTTCTGACCAGACAACAACCACGCGCTTGCCAGCATCGGCGCTGAAGGCAGTTTGGGTGGACACGGCTTGGAAGGCGATAGCGGCGAGAAGAATAAAATATTTCATAGTGATTCCATGGGTTGGCGGTTTGTTTTGTTGAATGGGTATTAAATGTAATGGGCAGTCATGACGGCGTCAAGGTTGGGGCAGGTGCAGGCGCGGGTCGGCGAGATCAAGGCGGTACATAATCTGATTGTAATCGTAGCGAGGCGTCGGCAACGAGCGCTTTTCGTATCTCTCAGAGTAGGTGCCTTCGAAGTAGATGAGGCGGCCGTTTTCCTGATCAAAAAAGGGGTGGTGCTTCGGGTTGTAGAAGCCGTAGCGATTGTGAGTGAGAATCTTCTTAGCCCAACGCCATGGGCCGGTAACGTTGTCGGCCTCGGAATACCAGACTTCGCCGAGGTATGAGGACTCGCCGTATTTCTGGACAGCAATGAGGATCCATTTCTTGCGGTACGTGTTCCAGTTGATCGAGCCGGATTGGAGTTTCACCGGTTTGCGAGAATCAACGTCAGTGACAGTCTGATCCGCTGAAAGCGACTCGTAACTGTCTTGGTTCTTCAAGTCGGCGAGCGTGGCCTTGACTCGCATGGTGGCAAACGGCGCGACGAAATAGAAATAGTCCCCGACGTGGACCGCGCGGGAGGGTGGGCCG
Source organism: uncultured Verrucomicrobiota bacterium (assembly GCA_903825435.1). GTDB lineage: Bacteria > Verrucomicrobiota > Verrucomicrobiia > Palsa-1439 > Palsa-1439 > CAIKAP01. Next base: position 8,448 of record CAIKAP010000006.1, on the reverse strand, counting down.
CAAGGTCTGTCTTTCTTGTTGAACTGAACGAGACGGTCGAACTGTTGAGTATCGTCGTTGAAGATGATTAAGCCGTGCTCCGTCATCGCGTCGAGGCCTTTCATACAAACGTAATGCGCCACAAGCCATTCGTGGCCTGAGTTATCCTTCACCGTCAGCAAGCAGTCAATCCAGACGGGGCCAGGATCTTGCAGTGGCGCCATTTTTTTGTGGTCCCGTTGGCGTTCACAAAATAAACAAGATCCACACCGATACCCGGATCCAAACCCATTAACTCCGAGGTGGCGCCGGATGTTTGGAATTGTCCAAGTGGGTATTTTGGGAAGTGCGTGTCACCCCAGAACCAGTACAGTTTGTTGTGGTAACGAACGGCTTCAACGGAGTCTTGTCCCATAACTCGGCCATTGAGTAGGGGCTGGTGTAGTGGAGGTTTCTCTCCAAGTAGGACGGTATCGCGGTAGAGCCCTTCGCCGGTGACGCGGTAGAGACGCTCGGCAATGTTGATGCGTTTGAGTTTTATCTCGGCGCGCTCGCCGGGTTTCACTTGGAGGCGCACACCAGAGTAGCCGAAGCCATCCTTGGGAAACTGGTAGCCGTGGCTGCGAACGTGGAAGAAGACTTCCTGGTTCATGAGGCCCGGCTCGTTGAGGGCGACAAGACCGTTGTTGTCGGTGACGAACAACACATGGTTTACAGTTTCCAGTTCAACGAGCGGAACACCGCGGCCGGTCTGGTCGTCCACGACTTTAATGGCGAAATACGGCGAGTTGGCGAAAGAAGTCACCGTGAAGAGCACGATGCCGATGCTGATGCGAGATAATAAAGTCATGGGTTTAGCTGGTGCAGGTCGAGGCCTGCGGTCAGGATGTAAGAATTTCGTTTTCTAGCGGACTCCATTGTCGTTGATATCATTCCAATCTCAGAACTCTTATACGTTCCATGGAAGCTGTTATTCAACACAAGAAGGTGGCTTGCATGGAGTTCGTTTATGGATATACAATTAAGTTCTACATGAAACCTCCCTTGATTCAGACACTAGGTGTGCTCTGCTTCGGCTTGGCCGCGGTGATGGCGGACGATAAACCATTCGACTACACTGCGGTCCAAGCTATTGCCACCAAACTGGCGCAGGAATCGTATCGTGTGCAGAAGCCGCTGCCGCGTACCATTCGCGACTTGTCCTACGACCAGATGCGAGACATCCGTTTCATACCCAAGAATGCTGTCTGGCGCATGGAACGGTTGCCATTCCAGCTCCAGATGTTCCATCCGGCCAAGCTCCAAGCTCAACGCGTCCACCTCCACCTCGTCGAGGGCGAGGCGGTGCACGATGTGCCCTTTCGTAGTATGTGGTTTGATTACGGGAACCTGACACTGCGCGAATCGGTGTTGAGCGAGATGGAATATGCCGGGTTTCGTGTTCACTACCCGTTGAACCGGCTGGATTATCTTGATGAGGTGGCCGTGTTTCTTGGTGGTTCGTATTTCCGCGCGCTTGGCAAGGGACAATTGTACGGCCTCTCCGCCCGCGGCATTGCCATCAACACCGGTAGCAGTGGGCCGGAAGAGTTCCCGCAGTTCACGGAGTTCTGGGTCGAGCGGCCGGACCGTTCAGCCACCACGCTCCGCTTGTACGCGCTCCTCGAAGGGCCGAGCGTGACGGGCGCCTATCAGTTCCTCATCAAACCGGGCCGCGAGTCGGTCATCGAGGTGAAGGCGACGGTGTACGCGCGCCATAAACTCGACAAAGTCGGCATGGCGGCGTTGACGAGCATGTTCTGGTACGGCAAGACCACGTCGCGGCGCTGGGGCGATTTCCGTCCCGAGGTCCACGACTCCGACGGGATGCTGATCCAGAACGGCCGGAACGAATGGCTCTGGCGTCCGCTGGTCAACGACGGCCATCTGCGTCTCTCGTATTTTCTTGATGACAATCCGCGCGGGTTCGGCTTGCTCCAGCGCGAGCGACGGTTCAGCGCCTATGAAGACCTCGAAGCGCGTTACCAGATGCGCCCGAGTGCCTGGATCGAGCCGGTCGGCAACTGGGGTCGCGGCGCTGTCCGTCTCGTCGAACTGCCGTCGCAATGGGAGTACGACGACAACATCGTCGCGTTCTGGGAACCGGAAGGCGGCCTCGAGCCGGGCAAACCGCTGGAGCTGGCGTATCGTATGTGGTGGATGATTGATCAACCGTCAGCGTTGCCGGGGTCGCATTGCGCGGCGACACGGGTGATGGACGTGCCGAAAGAGGAGAACTACCATTTCGTGGCCGAGGAGGACGCGAAACGTTTCGTACTCGATTTCGAAGGCGGCGCATTGCCGGTTGATCCGAACGCGCGCGTCACGCCGGTGGTCACCAGCGGTAACGGCGCGATCCGCAATCTCTACATCCGCCGTAACGAATTTAACGGCACCTGGCGCGTCGGATTCGAGGCGAAGCTGGAGACACGCCGCCGCCCCGTCGAGTTGCGCTGCTTCCTGAAAGACGACAAACGCGTGCTCAGTGAAACGTGGTCGTATCTATGGATGCCCTGACGCCATTTGTGCCCGTCTGGGGCACGCCCGAGGAATGGAACCTCGCGTACGAGAAGGTTGAGAATTATCTTCGCGCCTTCCGCGTCGAGAGCCGCTTGCACCGCGCCCGCTTGATCCAAATGGTGCTCCAGCGCGTTGCCGACCGACCACCTCCGACCGACGGCACGCCGTTGACGACGCTGGCGATCCGCGAAGTGCAGACGATGATGCAGGAATGGTTCGGACGGATCATGGAGGAACCGCAAGACGCCTCCGACACGCCGGGTCGTCTCGGCCTGTTGCTCTGCGACGGCCAGACCCGCTGGCCATACTGTTTCCTCGAACTCGAGCGGGTCCCCGAGGAGATGATGACGAAGATGCGCAAAGCCATGTTCCGCGCCGGGCCGGACCTTGCGGTCAGCAACATGGTCCCGCGCGAGATTGACCTCGGCTTGATGCCGGAGTTTGTCGGCGACGCTCTGGAAACCTTCCAGCGCAAACCGTTCATCCGCGCCGTCATTCTCTGGGCGCTGTTGCTGGGGCTGCTGGGCTTTCTGTTCTGGTACACGCGATGAGTATTGACGCGCGCCAACTCACCCGCCGGCGGATTGTGTTTTTCTCGATCATTCTGCTTCTGACGAGCGTCGCTACCTGGGTCATGGCCGACATCCTCTGGCGCGGCGGCGTCACGCGCACCGAGATGTTTATCCTTGCCCTGTTCATTCCGCTGTTCGCGCTCGTGTCGTTTGGGTTCACCCAGGCGCTGGTCGGGCTGTGGGTTTTGTGGCGAGGCGGCGACCCACACCGGATCACGACCACATTGAAGGAAGACGATACGACGCCGTTACCCGTGACCGCGATCGCGTTGCCGATCTACAACGAGGACGTCAGCCAGGTCTATGAGGGTCTGCGCATCATGTTCCGCTCGCTGGAGGCGCTCGGCCAGGCCGACCGCTTCGACTTCTTCATTCTCAGCGACTCCAACGACCCGAACAAATGGATCGAGGAGGAAGTCTCCTGGGTCGAGCTTTGCAAACAGGTTAAAGGTTTCGGCCGGATATTTTACCGGCACCGCCAGATTCCGTTGAACCGGAAGAGCGGCAACATCAGCGATTTCTGTCGGCGCTGGGGCGCACGCTACCGGTACATGGTCGTCCTCGACGCCGACAGCCTGATGAGCGGGAAAGCGCTGGTGTCGCTCGTCAGGTTGATGGAGGCGAATCCGCGTGCCGGCATCATCCAGACCGCGCCGCAACTCATCCGTTGCGCGACGCTCTACGGTCGGCTCCTCCAGTTCGCCAGCACACTCTACGGCCCCGTCTTCCTTGCCGGCATGAACTTCTGGCAGGGCAACGAAGGCAACTACTGGGGCCATAACGCCATCATCCGACTCGCCCCATTCATCGAACACTGTGCGCTACCCGACATCCCCGGCCAGCCGCAGGCGTCGTCGAAATTCATGAGTCACGATTATGTCGAGGCGGCGTTGATGTTGCGCAGTGGCTACGAAGTCTGGCTCGCCTACGATCTCCCCGGCAGCTACGAGGGCGGCCCGCCGTCGCTCATCGACAACGCCAAGCGCGACCGGCGCTGGTGCAAAGGCAACCTCCAGCACGCCTGGCTTCTCTTCGCCAAGGGAATCCATCACATCAGCCGCCTTCACCTGATGCTCGGCATCTTTTCGTACCTCAGTTCGCTGCTCTGGTTGCTGCTGCTCGTTGCCGGGTCGTTCCAGTGTTACCGCGAATGGTACGTCCTGCCGCACGGCTACGACTACGACGTCGGCCTCTCCCGGCTCCTCGACATCGGCGGCGGACGACTCGCGCTCGGGCTTTTTATTTTCACGATGTCGCTGTTGCTCGCGCCAAAATTCTTCAGTTGGATCCTCGCCGCACGCGATCCGCACCGCCGGCGCCGATTCGGCGGCATGCTACGGCTTTGTTCCGGCTGTCTGATCGAACAACTGTTCTCAATGCTCGTCGCGCCGGTCCAGATGTTGTTCCACTCATTCTTCGTCGTCACCATCCTCCTCGGAACCAGAGTCGGCTGGGGCACCCAGAAACGCGCCCCCACCGGCGGTGTGGACTGGGGCGATGCCGTCCGGATGCACTGGATCCACATGTGCGCCGGTCTGCTCTGGGGGGCGATTGCGTGGCAGATTCACCCGACGCTGTTCTGGTGGATGAGTCCCGTCTTTGGCGGCCTGGTGCTCGCGGTCCCGTTCTCGATGTTGCTCGGCCAGACCGATCCGGCTCGCGCGCTGGCCCGAGTCGGCCTGTTGACCACGCCGCAGGAAATCGTCGTTCCGAACGAAGTCTCCCATCTTGACCGCAACCTCACCGCCATCCGCGAACGGATTCCGCCACCGGAACGATTGCGCGAGCACTACGGGTTCATGCAGGTGTTGCTGGATCCGCTGGTCAACTCCGTCCACGTCTCGCTGTTGCGCCAGCGCCACAAACAACGCGGCGCACCCGGCGAATACTACCGTGCGATGGAGGAGAAGGTCCTGCGCGATGGTCCCGGCGCGTTGACCCACCGCGAGAAGACGGCGTTGTTGTTGCACCCCGTATCGATGGCGCGCCTGCACCAGCAGATTTGGCTGTTGCCCGACGCCCAGCTATCGCCGTGGTGGACAATGGCGATGCGCCAGTACAACATCCTCACCAGCCAACCTGCCACTGCGCTCTACCGTTGAGCGCCGTCTCGTTCTCTCTTTATATGCCACAACGGCCCGGGTGCAGATTGGACTCTCACGATACACCCCGACAGTTTCAAGCTTCAACGGCGTGTTGCCCAAACGGTCGGATGGGTTAAGGGAATGTTCATTGGTACGGTTGTAGTTAATTGACGCCAAACCTTGTCACGGCAGCAACCTCGTAAGCCCACAGGCATCGCTCGTCGATGCGAAAGCCGCACCGGCCCGCGGACGGCAAGACGACCAGCGCGCGCACCGCTTGCGCCGTCGTGTGCACGGGGCGTAACGGATGCGCCATCAGGATCCGCACGTTCTGAATCGCGGCAATCAACCAGTCTTGTATCTCCTGTCTCCATAACCGCCGCCACCTCGCGCGCTTGAATCCATGATTGTTTGCCGCGTCCGCGAAGCTGCCTTCCATGAGATGCTGCCGGCGGCGCCGATCCCGTTTCGCCACGGCGCTGTTGGCTTGCATGCGGGCTTGCTGCACCAGTTGGTGATCTTCATGTCGCTGCAAACTCCGCCCATCCTTGGCCCGCGTGCATTGTGCGCGCAAGGCACAACCGGCGCAGAGGCCCGCCCGCGTTCTGTACTGCCATACGCGCCGGGCGGCGTTCCAGTGATGTCGGTGCAGCGTCTGGCCGCCCGGACAACGATACGTGTCGGTCACGGCTGCGTACACAAAGCCAGTATCAGGAAAGATGGCCGCGCGCCGGCCCGTGCCGGCTTGTTTGGTTTGCAGGTCGGCCATGTGCGTCGTGATGCCGAGCTGCTGACAGTGCCGGTAGTTCTCCACCGTACCGTACTTGCTGTCGGCCACCGCCGTGTCCACCGCCTTTGCGGTGTTGTGCGTGTGTTGCTCGATCAGCGACGGCAACTGCTGCGCTTCGTCCACGCGGCCGGTAGTGGTTCGCACCGCCGTGATGACTCCATGCGCATTGTCCACCGCCCGATGGTGCTTGTAGCGCAGGCGTGGCCCGCCGCTGCTGGACCGCACCACGGTTGCGTCCGGATCGGTGGTGCTGACCGGCCCCGCGTTGACCGACTCCGCTGCCAGTGGCTCGGTGAGCTTTTGCTCCTGCGCGCCATAGGCGGCCTTGAGCGCATCAATCAGCGCCGGTGCGGACTTCAGCACCGAGTTCTTCGAGGCGTTGGCATCCACCAAACTGCTGTCGAGGTGAATCTTGTGCCCGTCCACCAGTCCCGCCGCCACGCATTTCTGGACCGTCTGGACAAACAACCGCTCGAAGACTTCCCGCCCCCAACGATGGCGGGCTTTGCTCAGCACGCTGTGGTCAGGGATCGGATCATCCAATCCGTAGCCGAGGAACCAGAGATAATCCAACCGCTCACCAAGCCGGGACAACAATTCGCGCTCGCTGGGCACGTCATCGTAGAAGAGCAGAAACATCAACTTCAGGATCACGACCGGATCGACGGAGACGTGGCCATTGTAGCCGTAGCAGGGGGCAACCTGTTCCCGCACAAAGCTGAAGTCCACGACGGCGGCGACGCGCCGCAGCGGATGATCAGGGCGGACGCGTTGTTCGCGGTCGACGCGGTAGGCGAACAAACTGGCTTGCGGTTGATGCGTTCCCATCATGGGCTGTCAAGTCTCCTCGCCATCCGTTCTACTCGACTTCCTCATTGGCCGGAAGTAAAAAGTGATTTGGGCAACACGCCGTCAAGAGTTGCCCCCAATGATTGCTTACAACAAGACCGCTTACGCCGTCGGCTTCTGCGCATTGGCCGGTGTTGGCTTCTTCGTCTTCGGCGCGTGCTCGCCGTGACTGGCTTGTGTCCGCGATGGACTGAACCGTTTCCAAGGTGGAAACAACCATTCCCGTCACGGACAAGGTTGGGTCCAAGCTGGAACCGACCGTCTCCAACGTGGAACCGACCGTTTTTATGACGGAAACAACCCTCTCCAAGGCGGAAACGACCGTTTCCGCCACCCCAACGGCTCACTCCGAGCCGCACAAGGTATTACCGGTGTGGCGTTTAGCAGGATTTACGTCAATGCCTGCTCTTTGCCGACTTGTCGAAGCCTTGCCATTCCTTGTCCTGCTTCTTTATGGGAACATGCTTGAACGATTACACTGCCAACTCGAACACCTCCTCCTTGTTGAAATGCTGGAGATGCCACAACACCGTCGAACGCACCACCGGGTTCGGGTCATTGCGCAGAAGTTCCACCAACGGCTTGTATGCCCGCTCCTCCCCGATCCGGCACAACGCCGACGCCGACCAATACCGGACCCGCGGCTCCCGGTTCTGCAACGCCCCCAACAACTCCGGCACCGCCGCCTTCCCGATCTTCACCAATTCCTCGCAAGCTGCGCGCCCCGCGAAATCATCCCGCCCCATGTACTCCACCAACCCCTTCGCGTCCGACGGCAACTTCGCCGTCGCCGCCGCGCCGAGCATTGTCACGCCGAGAATCAAACTAAACAGGCTCATCGTCTTGCCGAATCCATAGCCGATAACGTAACGGGAGTCGAGCGCCTGCTCTCGGAAGAGGATAATTGATCGCTTACCCTTTGAAGTCTACCGCCATTCTGTTTCGAGTGGAGACCGAACCCGTATGACTCTCAAAATTTGTCTGACGCCGGTATCAAAGATATTTTTCTTGGCACACCATTACAAATTACCTCTTGAGCTATGAGACCTTTGTTCGCAAGTGAATCGAGCGTTTTTTTGTATTGGTGGATACCGATTTTATTAAGCCGATTTCTGATTATCGTTGCCGGTGTTTTACAGATTCCTTTTATGGAGGCGTGTGCAATTTCGGCGTAAACTTTCAGTTCCTCCGGTGTGAGATTCTGAATTTTGCTTTTCATATACGATCCTCCTAACATTCCAATTATGAGTTTGGCGAACGCCTACTTAACCATGTTCGGTTTAAGCTTTCTTCCTTGCTCGACTGCATTCACTGCCTCGTTTGTTTGGCCTGCTTTTAGAAAGGCTCTTCCTAGAGCGTACCATGCTTCGGCGGAATCTGGTTTTAACTTAATCAGTTGCCGGTAGGTCATAATCGCGTTGTTGGAACGACCCGACATACTGTACGCCATCCCTAAGTTTGACCAAGCATCCGGGAGACTGTGTGAAAAGTCTTCCGGTTTAGCAAGCAAGTAGATAGAATCGGCGCCAATCAAGGAGGCTTTGTGAGTTACATCGAAGGTGCTGATCGCCAACAAGCGTGGCTGTTGCCAGAACGGTTGGAAGACTATGTCCAT
>CAIKAP010000005.1 GCA_903825435.1 uncultured Verrucomicrobiota bacterium | reverse complement strand
TGGTCGCCCATCGTAAAAGTAAGCCGAAGGGCCTCTGGAAAAACTGTTTTCACACCTTCGGCTCGCCATCTCCACTCCAATCGCCATCCACTAAAAGAAGTTTTGCAAGAACGTCTGACGATTGTGTACATTACCCGCCATTTTGAAGGTTGGCGCCAACACGAACCACTGGCGTTGTTCTGCCAGATCAATCAGTTCCTTACAGCCAATCTCGCCTCGCACCGCTTGGAGCCCGGTGGCCCTTAAATAGGGGCAGATGAAAAGCAGACGATATACTGTCTTCTTGTCGCTGGGGTCAAACTTGGTGGGTTTGCGCAAATAAAATAGCACCTGCGCATCCTGACGCACAGAGGTGCGCACCGAAAACATTTCCACATTCGACGGTATCTTTTCCGCCGCTTTCTGCTTTTGTGCGAGCGCGGTACTGGTAGCACAAACAACTGCTGGAAGGATCAGTTTGATTATGAGGTTCATTCTATTTTTCCTTTGACCAAATTTCGGCAATCGCCCGCGAGGGTAGGATAATTCTCACTGCCGATGGGATTGTATTCGCTTCTTTCATTGGTACAAACCGATATGTTTGCAAATCACCGGCCACTGGCTCGTCTTCGGTGTTGGCGGCATAATGCCGCAGAAATACCTCTGCCATGCGTTGCATCGCTGAGGTGATTTCGTGGCCCACGCCATGATAAGAGCGCCAGATAAGCGGTAAATCCAACCGCAAACCTTCCTCCATGAAGGTCCGTGTCGCCCCAAAACGCTCATCCTTTTCGCCACACATGATCAGCGCGGGCACATTGGCCAGTTGGCGCGAAGGGGGATCCCACCAACCCGCCGAAGAGGCGACAAACGCCTTGACGCGTTTCGGGTTCCATAGCGCAAACCGATGCGCGAAATGCGCGCCGGCGGAAAAACCAAAAATGAGGATCTTGTCGGCATTAACCCTTTCCTTTTTCGCCAGATCGCTCAGCGCCTGTTCCACTACCGCGCCGCTCCACGCTTCGGGATAATAATACCCTTGGCGATTGCGTATCTCTTCGGCAGTGGTTTTGAAGGTCGGTGCCAACAAAATCAATCCACATTCGTCGGCAAAACGCGACCATGCCGCGTTCAACATTTGTTTGCCAGAACCGTTGTACCCCGGCACCAGTAATAACACACCCGTTGCTACATTCGTCCGCGCGGGACAACGATAATCGAACCGTACCTCACCGTGCGATTTGGGGGATGGAATGGCAAACCATGTTTCCGCACACCATCCTTGAATCCATGGGAACACAAGAAACACCACAAAAACAATTACTCTGTGCCTCCACAGAGAACAGAAGCTCTTCATCAAAAGCATACTATCAATTGCAGTTTGGAACCGCTTCTAACGTTGGCTTTTCGGTAATATCACTTCGGATGTTGTCGCTTCCACCGTCAGCAAAATAAGAGCCACATCGCTTTTTTAGCACTCACCTATTTCAATCTATCATCCAGAAGCGAAAAATGCCCCCCAGTCACTTCTCCTTGCTGATCTCAATGAGTTTCGTCTTCATCTCCTCGAGGAAATCCTGCCGAGTCGATGTTTTTCTCAAATTACCGGGCGTTTGAACTAAAAAATTCGCGCTATCTGACCTACAGGAGAATACCTCGGTTTTACCGTCCATCCATCTGTACAGAGGTATGGCGATTCTTTCTTCGCCATTCGTCAAAATTAAAGCACCAAATATTGCGGCATCGTTGGGTAGAACAAAGATTGGGCCTGAACTAAATGTAAGCCTCGGTTTAAACCACGTGTAAAATTGTTTCGCGTTGAGCGCTCCCTCAAAAGCAATCTGCCCTTTTTGGTCAAACAACTTTTGGCCAAACAAAAACTGGCTGGGCAGAATCTGATCAAATAGTATGCAGGCATACTTAATTTGTTGCTCCACCTTAACTTCTTCGGCTGCACACAAACTCGTCATCAGTAGGAATGCCACCAGCGAAGTGGTTGCTGTTTTCATATTTTTGATTCACCCGTCATTTTTTACTCCCAAGAAACTTGGAGTGTTTTCGTTATCGACCCCAAACCGAGCGACCACCATGTCGGTTGGTTAAAGGTTGCGGGAAGAACGCCAGACATTGGAATTGCTGTCGTTGACCATGTGCTAATGGTAGCAGCAACTCCTGGTGTATTATCGGGGAAAAACTTGGCTACCCCTGTTTCTGTAAAGTTTCCTTGTTGGGGAGTTCTGGGGTTTAAGGTAACTAAAAACACATCGCTATTCTGTGGTTGTATAGCGCCATTATTGTTGACGCTCCATACTTCATAGTATGGGGATGTAGGACATGCACCAACCACACTTGAAGATGCAGTAATTTGCTGAACAATCCATCCGGTTGCAGTAGCAGGCACCTGCCATGTTGTTGGGAGCATAGCAGTGTTAATACCATTCGCAAGTTGCAGCGAGAAATACGGCGGGGAACTCACGTTAAATCCCAGTGTTCCGTTGAAAACGCCGACATTTGTTGTGTTGTTAGCAAAAGTAAACGTGGGATTCACCGCCAACCCCGTCGGATCAATTTGAGCAGTAGGCACTGGTGCATAGCGACAATTATTCGCCCCGTCGGGGAATCCGCTGGGATCGGGTGTGGTCCAGCGGGCAAGTTCAGGATTGTAGTTGCGGTACTTGAAAACATACGTTCCGCTGTCGGCATCGTAGGGTTTGCCGGTGAAGAATAAAGGTTGACCATACGTCGCCGTTTGTAGGGATGCGGGTGCCGTAGTGGCCGGCGTATGCGTCGCGCGCCATTGGGCAAGCTCCCCCTTGTTCAAGAAATTAGGCAGCTCAGCGAAAGCACTAGCCCGCACTCCCTGTACGCCAATCACCGCACACGCCAACAACAATCCAAACGTCTTTCGCTTATTCATCGTTTGTCCTTCCCAGCAGTTTTGTTTGGTTTTTCGTCTTGCCCCTTCGGGCTTAGGAAGCACATCCCTTTATACGTTGCGCATTTTGGGCGCTCCCTGTTAGTAATGTCAACTATATTTCAGGCTCGATGAGCGGCGTAAAGGTTGTCTGCCCTAGCTGTTCCGTAAGTTTTTATTTCTTTGGAAGAGGTGTAGACGGCACGTCTGGTTTGAGTTCCAACGGTTGCTCTGCTTTGGGTTTGAGCTTTGATGGTTGTCCAAATGCTGTTAGCGGGGTGATGTGTAGTTTTTCGCCCTCTATGGTCGCCAGCGTCGTGCCAAGTAGATCATTCAGATACCACGTCACAGGCCCGGCTTGACCAGCGGGGTGGCTGGCAATGGGCACTCCGCCACTCGCGTGCGGCTCGATCACATAAACAACATCGTTACGCCGCAACAAGGCGAGGCCATCCCAGAGGAATCTCTCGACTTCCGGTTTGGCCGAACCGCCACTTGCTGGCGCGACATATTTTTCGGGAATTTTGGCGGCAAGTTGACCGTTGGGCCAATATTCATAGCGCATACGCGAGCCATCCGGTCGCGCCAGACAAATCACCCTGTCCAGCCAGCCATAGCTATTCACCGGGCCTCCCGCTGCCCCTAGTAACCGTCCCGCGTTGTCATAGCGTAAGCGCTGAACGCCATCGGGTGTTTCGATGGAAGCGATCTGATTCGCCTTGTTGTACGTCATCTGTGTAAGAAGACCGTTGATTCGCTTCTCGATCATGTTTCCAGCGTGATCGTAACGGTAGTCTTCCCGCTCCGCGTCCGTAGCGTCGTCCAAAACTCGGCGCAGTTGGCCAGCCGCATCATAAACATACCGTTGCGCCATTCCATTCCAGGTCCGTCGCGTCAGTTGCCCCGCCGCATCCCACTCATAGGCTAGCGTCACCGGCTGACTCAAGGCGCCACCGGAAAATTCCATGCGCGCCAAACGTCCCAGATCGTCATAGCCAATGGTTGCCGCCAATCGGCAGCCAAACAGCTTGCGGCAAACCTGACCTTTGACGTCATATTCGTACTTCACCGCAGACACGCCGTTGTCCAGAATCTCGTTCAATCGCCCATTGACATCAAAAACATATTCCGTCTGTTGCAACTGACGGAAAGACGATCTGGTCGCACCGGCTGGCCGGCTGGCCAGCAACACGCCCGTGCGCAGCCCCCGGGTGTCAAAACAATACCGCAACACTTGCTCTTCTGTCCTCGTAGTGTATTGAAGGGCTTCTGTTCGTCCCAGACGGTCTGGCTGTTACCGGCCGCAGTGCCGTCATAAAAAGTGCCGTCTTTGAGCCGAACTGCGATCATACGGTTGATTGATTTTGTGATCTCAGTGTAGCGCCCGAACTGGTTTGAGGAGTTTTCACGTTGGTTTGAGCAATCGTGGCGCTTGTCGGGTAGAGACGAATACTGACAGAATGTCTGAGGGTGATGAATACCTCAGGGGAATTAGTTCACTTTGCCTCCTCAATTTCCTTCACATCGGGCGGGTGGGTAAAACCGCAATCGTCCCAGCGGAAATGGGTCGGTGTGACGAGCATCGTGTTATTGGTGATGGAGGAGAGGCCACTGAAATCCCC
>CAIKAP010000004.1 GCA_903825435.1 uncultured Verrucomicrobiota bacterium | reverse complement strand
TGCGACGGCGCAGAACGAGCAGAGCGGCGAGGCCGAGGCCAGCCAGCGCGAATGTCCCGGGTTCGGGAACAGCGGCGACGGAAATGCCACCGAAGTAGCCAGAGCCGGCACCGAGATTAGCAACGAAGTCCGTCGGCTCGTATGTGCCAGGCGTCCACGTTGAACTGACTGGGGCTCCCGTCACCCACAGCGGGCTGAAAGTAGCCAACTGCGGCGTTGCCTGGAAGGGAATGCTATAACCTTCATAGGTCTGATTTCCGGACGTTCCATTCGCCACGTAAACTTGGAAGAATGCCGGCGTGCCAGCAGGCAGGCCCGCGAACATCAACTGGTAGGAAGCGTCTATGCCACCGAAGTTGAAGGATGCGGTGTCAGCGAGGCTTGCGGTCGTCTGCAGACTCAGTGAGCCGGCTGAGGCGCCGCCCAACAGGCTAACGACCCATGTACCGCCGAGCGCTGCGGCGGTAGAATTAGCACCGGTGTACAACGAACTGCCAGGAAGCGCAATCGGACCCGCGCCCATACCCCAGTCGGCGGTCTTGGTCGCGTCACCCGGGCGGAAGCCACTTGTGGCGGTGGTGAGATAGATTAGATTATCCGAGGCAACTTCGAATGCCAACTTGCCTTGAGCGAATGCGCCGACGCTTACCAGCGTAGCTGCCGCAACGAGAAGTATTTTTTTCATATTAGGGATTATGTGTTTGCTGTTGTTGTTGTTGTTTTGTTGTGGGTGTTGATGTTAGTTAACCGTGAAATTGCTAACCCAGTTGTTGGCAGTAGCGCTGGCGTTGAAATACAGGAAGCCCTGACCGACGCCAATTGTTGAAGAGGCTGTGGTGCCCCATTTCTTTGATAGCCCAACGTATGATGCCGCAGCGTTCCAGTTGTTGACGGCCCCGTTGAATGTCGCAACACTATCACCGTTTGCAGGCACAAGGCCCACAACACTCGTGGAGTTTGTTATATTGCCGCCAATCGGGATCGGCGAGCCAACCAGAGAAAACTGGTGTGAGTTCAAGGTGCCCACGTTGTAAGCGCCTTGCGGCACCTGACCGGTGAACGTAACTACGGTATCAGAAGCGCCAGCGTTAAAGTACAAAGCCGCAACGCCCGGAGGCATCAAGAAGGTCGATCCCCACTTCTTCGATAGTCCGACGTAACTGATAGCAGCATTGTAGTTGTTCAAGGCTGAATTGAATGTCGCGATTGTCGAGCCGTTGGCAATATTCCCAGCAGTGGCACTGAAGATATTGGTCATAGCATTACCGGTCGCGATTGTGCCGCCCATCGAGGCATCCAACGGATTAGCCACAGCAGTGAACTGGTGACTAGGCAGTGTGACGTTTACGTAACCGACAACGTTTAGTGAATAAACGTTTTGAGCCATTGAACTGGCGAGACTTGCAGCCAAAGCGGCTGCCATTAACAGGACTTTTGTTCTCATGTTTTTATCTTTCTATGTAGTGTGTGTTTACCGTGTGTGCGTCAACTATCGCAGAAATTCAAGGGGCGGTCAACAGATTTTTATATTTATTTTGAACTATTTTGGCCTTGGGGTGACCCGGAACCTGGCTGGTGATAGCTATTCCCGTGCCATGGTTACAGGATTGCCCGCTAAACACGCTAAAGAACCACGGTTAGACAGGAATACTTGGCCACAGATGGCACAGATTTCACGGATTACGGAGGGAAAGGAGTCCTGATCTGTGAAATCTGTGCTATCTGTGGCTTAAACCGAATTCGCAAGTCGCTGTCTGCTACCCTCCCGTATCCATCGCGCCGCTGGACCACTACCGTAGTACTACGCCGATCCGATTTCTCAGCTTAGCATTCGCGCGTCGTCCAAATCCTTTAGCCGTCCGCTCTTGAGCTTGTTTTTGATAAGGTCGTTGAGGCTGATAATCTTCAGTACTCAACGCGGTGGGAATTCAGCAACTTCAAGAACTCGCGAAAGTCCGCGGGCAGCCGGATCGTAGCCATAAGCGATTTGCCGGCTCAGTTCCAGCGCTTCGAGACGCTCGTCGGGGGTGCGGGACCGCCAGTAACGCCGATCCGATTCATCCGCTTCGGCAAAGGACGTGACCTCAAAGGCATGGCGGTTAACGCGCGCTTTATCCAACAACTGCTTCGGCACGGATACATTCTACCAGAGGTCAACCGGAGCGCAATCTCCAAGCCCGACTTACCGGTTCAAGGCGGCGCAGGGCTTTCAGGCCGAAGGCCTGATTCATACCAGCCCAGGGCAACGCCCTGGGTTCATCGTCCAATCATTATTCGGTTGCAGGCCAACGGCCTGCTTCATAGCGAAGGATGAGTCGCGCCTTCAGCGCTTAATGGGGTTTTGGGCTGATGAACCCAGGGCGTTGCCCTGGGCTGGTATGAGTGACGCCGTTGGCGTCTCCGCGCCACGTCTCGC
>CAIKAP010000003.1 GCA_903825435.1 uncultured Verrucomicrobiota bacterium | reverse complement strand
CGTTCGATTTGTTCGAGCGTCTTCCCCTTCGTCTCGGGCACGCTCGCCAGGATGAAGACAAACCCGGCGATGCAGACACCGGCGTAAGCCCAGAATGTCGCCGCAGGGCCGAGCGCTTTGTTCAGGATGGGAAAGGTGAACGTCAGGATGAAACATGCCACCCACAACGCGCTGACGGCCACCGACACCGCCGCGCCGCGGATGCGGTTCGGGAAAATCTCCGAGATCAGCACCCACGTCACCGGCGCCAGCGACATCGCGTAGCAACTGATCGCCGCCAGCACGAGCAACAACATCGGCAGCCCCTTCACGCCACCGTGGTAGCAGAATCCCATCGCGATGTAGATCACGGCCAGCCCGGCCGCGCCGAGCAACATCAGCACCCGCCGCCCGCCGCGATCCACCACGCCGAGCGCGACGAACGTGAACACCAGGTTCACCGACCCGGTCCAGGCGATGTTCTTGAGCGTGTCGGAAATATCGTAGCCGGCCGCGTGGAAAATTTCCTCGGCGTAATTGAAGATGACGTTGATGCCGCACCACTGTTGCAGCACCGCCAACGCGACGCCGACACCCAGAATCTTCAGCACCTTCGGTGCGAGCAGGTCCGCAAACCGGACGTGCTGAATCTCCCCGCTCGTCAACGTCTGCTGCACATCGGCCACCTCGGCCGCGGCGTAGGCGTCGCCGCCGATTTTGGCGAGAATGCGCCGGGCCAGGTCGGCATTGCCGTTTTTCACCAGCCAGCGCGGACTTTCCGGCACCAGCAGCGCCCCGATCAGGAACACCACCGACGGCACCGCCACCGCCGTGAACATCCACCGCCAGGCGTATTGGCCGTTCCACGACTGACGAATGAAATCCACCGTCGCATCCGCGGGAACGGGCTGGGCAATCTTCAAGTTGATGATCTGCGCCGCCAGGATGCCAACGACGATGGTCAACTGGTTGATCGCGACCAACCGGCCCCGCATGTGGGCCGGGGCGACCTCGGCGATGTACATCGGCGAGAGGTTCGACGCCATGCCGATGGCGACGCCGCCGACAATGCGCCAGACGACGAACCACGTGAAGGTTGACGCCCAGCCGGTCAGCACGGACGAGACGGCAAACAAGAGCGCCGAGACAATCAGCAATTTTTTGCGGCCGAACTTGTCGCTCATCCCGCCGGAAATAATCGAACCGAGCAGGCAGCCGAGCAGCGCGCAACTGTTGGCCCAGCCGCTCAGTTGACCGCTGCTCAACTGAAAATACTTCTCGAAAAATGGTTTCGCGCCGCCGATCACGACCCAGTCGTAGCCGAAGAGCAATCCGCCCATCGCCGCGACCAGCGAGATCATCCAGACGTAAGCGAGGTTGTAGGTGGTGGGTTGGCTGCGAACTTCGGCTGTGGGTTGGCCGCTGGTAATCATGGCAGACGGTTTATCAGCGTTCCGCCGCTGGCCGGTCAAGCAGTTTCTCCGCGAGGCATGGGCGACGATCTTCTGATCTAACAGATACTCCAGCATCCATGCTGGATAAGTTCGTAATCGCGGAAAGCCATATCATGACAACTTACCCTGCCACACCCTCCATCTTGCCCACACCTGAAGTGTTCTCGTCCATGATAATCACCTTGAGCTTCACCTAACATAATTACGATGTGCTCACGGTTCCCATGTGACTTTAATTTTCACCTTGTCTCACCGAGGCCGTGTATCTACTCTGGTGCCCATGAGCGAGGAAGTGAAAGCGGAGCGCGGGCCAAGCCAACTGCTACCGGAAAAGCCATTCATCAGCACTCCGGGTGTCCTGACGATGATCATGGAGGTATTCGTGGTCAGCCGGGCCGTTAGCATCGCCGTGATTCTGGTGGTCTTTTTAGTGATGCTGGGCGCGGTGTGCTGGTTCTTCCGGTCAGCCCCGCCTAACCGACTCGTCATCACGAGCGGACCGGTCGGCAGCAGTTTTCACACGAACGCTGTGAAATACGCAAATATTCTCGCGCGCAACGGCGTCACGTTGGACATTCTTCCGTCCCACGGTTCTCTCGATAACCTTCAACGCCTCGCGGATCCGTCGTTTCGCGTGGACATCGGCTTCGTTCAAGGCGGCATGGCCACTAACGTCGCCAACGCGAACAAACTCGTTTCCCTCGGTAGCGTCGCGTATCAGCCGCTGCTGGTGTTTTACCGCGGCGCTGTGATTCGACTACTCTCCAACTTCGCCGGCAAACGGCTCGCCATCGGCCCCGTCGGCAGCGGAACAAGATCGCTCGCGTTAACCCTCCTCGCATACAACGGCATTAAACCCGATGGCACCACAACGCTCTTGGACATGGAACCGGAAGCTGCTTCCAAGTCCTTGTTGGAGGGGACGGTCGACGCCGTGTTCCTGATGGGCGAAGCGGCTTCAACTGCGACCATGCGCAAGCTTCTCCGCTCACAGGATGTCCAATTACTGAGTTTTCCGCAGGTCGTCGCATACACACGCCGCCTCAGCCACCTAAACGTCTTACTGTTACCAGAAGGTTCGATTGACTTCGGCAGCAACATCCCTCCGCACGACGTCTATCTGATCGGCCCAGCCGTAGAGTTGATAGCACGGGAAGACCTGAATCCTTCGCTGTCCGATCTTCTGCTCGATGCGGCACGCGAAATCCATGGCAACGCTTCCCTGTTCCAGCACCGGAGCGAATTCCCCACACCCCTTGAACGTGAGTTTCGCATCAGCACTGAGGCGACGCGGTACTACAAGTCCGGCAAGAGCTTTCTCTATAGATACCTACCGTATTGGCTGGCCAGTCTGACAAATCGGGCACTTCTCGCCTTCGTGCCGATGGTGGTCGTATTAATCCCGATACTGCGCGGCATCCCCCGTGTCTATCGGTGGCACATCCGCACGCGCATTCTCCGATGGTATCGCGCCTTGCTCGCGGTGGAACGCGAACTCTTGAAGGAAACGGAACCATCGCAACGCGGCCAACTGCTCAAGCGGCTTGATGATATCGAGAAAGCGGTTAACAGAATGAAAGTGCCTGTATCCTTCGCGGACCAGTTTTACGGTCTCCGTGGTCATATCAGTTTTGTCCGCGCCCGGCTATCAGACCTAAAACCCTAGCGTCAATTCGGATGGTGCCCTCCATGAGATTGATCCTCTCTCACGTCAACGCACGCAGTTACTTTTTAAGATTCAGTCCAGCGAATATACCACACGCCACGAGGAAGCGAGGCTGTGCTTTTTCCGAGTGGAGAACCAGCGCGACACATCGACAGTCAGGTGTTTGATTTCTGTCACTCTCGCTTAACTTTTCAACGGCAGCGCCAGGCCATTGATCCGACAACAAACTTGCCACAGGCACTTGCCGTTGGTATAAATCTGTGCATGAATTGGCGGTCAATCTTCAATTTATTGCGCGCTTGATAGTGATGGACATCGTCAGTACGCATTTGAAAGTGACAATTG
>CAIKAP010000002.1 GCA_903825435.1 uncultured Verrucomicrobiota bacterium | reverse complement strand
TCACCGCTGGTTCCGTTACAGCGCCGGCTTTTCGGCGGAGTGGGTGAAATGGTTGCTGGCCGAAAGAGATGGCAACGAACTCCGGGTCCTCGACCCGTTTGTCGGTTCAGGAACGACTTGTCTGGCGTGCGACGAAATGGGTGTCCCGTCCCACGGCATCGAGGCGCATCCGTTCGTGCATCGGGTGGCACAAGCCAAGTTGAGTTATACCACCGACCCGGAGCGGTTCATTTCCAAAGCGGAGAGGGCATTCGGCTTTGCCCGGGAAGCGGCGGCGCAAACGGAGCATTACCCGGAAATCATCGGGAAGTGCTACGGGCTTGAGACGCTCGGTTATCTGGACCGGTTCCGCCAGGGCGTCGAGGTCGAGCAGGACGGTTCACCGGAAGCCCGGCTGCTCTGGATGGCGCTCGTGTCATCGTTGCGCGTGGTTTCGGAAGCGGGCACAGCGCCGTGGCAATACGTATTGCCGGGCCGGCGCAAGACCGTGCCCCCAGCCCCTGAAATTACGTTGCACAAGGCGGTGCAAATGATTGCTGCCGACATCCGCTTCATGGCACGCCGGGCCAAGCCGCTAGCGAAGTTGCGCGTGGATGACGCGCGCAAGTGTGCGACCGTGCCCGACGGTTGGGCCACGCTAGTCATTACCTCCCCGCCCTACGCCAATAATTACGACTACGCCGACGCGACGCGTTTGGAGATGGCGTTCATGGGTGAGATTCGCGGCTGGGGCGACCTTCAGGAAGCGGTGAGGCGACATCTGGTGCGCGCTTGTTCCCAGCACGTGCCGCCCAATTCGGTGAATCTGGATGAAGTGCTGGCATCTCCGGAGCTTGCGCCTATCCGGGACGAGATTGTGCCAATATGCCGCGAGCTTTCGTCGGTGCGGCTGGAGCGTGGCGGCAAGAAGACCTACAACAACATGATCGCCTGCTACTTCCTCGACCTGGCGCAAACGTGGCGGGCGCTCCGGCGGGTTTGCGCCTCGCCGTCGGAAGTTTGCTTCGTCATTGGCGACTCTGCGCCCTACGGCGTTTACGTGCCGGTCATCGAATGGTTCGGAAAACTGGCCCTGGCCGCTGGATTCGACTCGTGGTCGTTCGAGAAACTGCGTGACCGGAATATCAAATGGAAGAACCGCAAACATCGTGTGCCGCTTTGCGAAGGGCATCTATGGGTCCGCGGATAGGAAGGAATCGTCATGGCCGAATCACTCGCTCACCGGTGGGGACAGATCATCGGGGACGGCTTTGAAATGTTCGTCCGCAACGTTCTCGGCGAAGTCGCGCAGAGACACGGCCTCTACCTCGATTTCAAACGGCCGCGCAAAACCAGAGGCGGTCAGGGCAAAGTGACCTGGCAGGACGGCTACGGCAATAAGCACGACCTCGACTACGTTTTAGAGCGCGGCGGAACGGAGGAGACGCTTGGCGTCCCGATCGCTTTCGTCGAATCGGCGTGGCGGCGATACACCAAGCACTCGAAGAACAAGGTTCAGGAAATCGAAGCGGCGGTGATGCCGATTGCCCTGACGTTCTCGCGTCATCAGCCGTTCTGCGGCGCTGTGCTTGCAGGCGAGTTCACGCGCAACGCGCTGCATCAGTTGGAATCGAAAGGCTTCGGTGTCCTGCACATTCCCTACGCCTCCATTCTGGCCGCGTTTCGGGAACTCGGTATTGACGCTTCCTCGGAGGACGGCGCAGGCGGCACAACCGAGGAGCAGTTTCGGGAGAAGATTACGAAATGGGAATCCCTACCCCAGCCGCAAGCGACCAACCGCCTGCTGGCGAAACTTTACGCGCTCCACCAGCGCGAGATTGTGGATTTCAAGCAACGCCTTGAAGCCGCGCTCACCCGTCTGGTGGCTTCCATTCGGCTAACCGTCCTGCGCGGGCATTCGGTGGAATGTCCCGACGTTGAAAGCGCGATTGCCTATTTGGTCGAGGAGGAGAAGTCGTATCGGCTGCGCGAAGACGGCGAGCACCGGGAGGCGTTTGAAGTTCAGGTTCGATTCAACACGAGTGCGAGAATTGAAGCCACTTTCCCCAAGCGTGCTGAGGCCATTGCGTTTCTCCGAAGTTTCGCCTGAGCAGTTTTCTGAGGTCCTCGACGACCTGGGGCTTCAATGCGAGTACGCGACCAGGGTCGCCGAGGCAAAAAGCTCACGCTCGCTATCGAACTACCTTTCACACCGCTGGCCGCCGCCGCGTTCAAAAGGGATCGCTTGAAATCGGTCGGCTTCCTTCGAGTGAGGGATTCGATGTGGTATCGGTCAGAGCTGAATCCTGGGGGCCGGCGATTGCATCTGCTGGCAAGCCGTCCGCTTGACTGGTTTGCGTCCGCCCCTTGCGCCCTCGCCGACTTTCCGCGAAGGCGTGAATGTCCTTCTCGCCTGAACGGAGGAAATCCAGAAAGTCCACGCCCATGTATTTGCAGGTTTGGCAGAGGCTGAGAAGAATCAAGTATTCTTCGATGCCTTTCGGTGTGGAGAGTCCGACAATCGCACGGCGAAGCTTGGCAAAGGCTTTGATCGCATGCTCAGCGTTGTTGTTGTTCCAAGGAACGTCGTCGTAGTCCAGAAACGTAAAGAGCTTGTCACGGTTCTTCTCGAATCTCTCCTTGCACCGCAGTGCGTGTTCGCTTTGCCATGCTGTATCTTGAAGCTTTTTGTAGAACTTCTGGACCTGTCGCTGATGCTTTCTGAGAAAGTAATGTTTCAAACCTCGTCGGTCGATCGTTTCCACAATCGTTACCGTTCACAGCCTTGGGGCGCAGAGGTCGGAAGAATTAATTGAGGTAAATTGAAGATAGTGCTGGTGTCACGTTTAGTCTCTCGCTAAAGTCTGGGTTGGTGGACCTAGAATGGACGATACGG
>CAIKAP010000001.1 GCA_903825435.1 uncultured Verrucomicrobiota bacterium | reverse complement strand
GACGGGCCGACGCCAAGGGCGGAGCATGGTCGCCCATCGTAAAAGTAAGCCGAAGGGCCTCTGGAAAAACTGTTTTCACACCTTCGGCTCGCCATCTCCACTCCAATCGCCATCCACTAAAAGAAGTGTTGCAAGAACGTCAGGATTGTCTTTAAGCGTTGCCTTGAGCTTGTCTAGGTCGCCAAGTTCAACTGCAACGTAAACCATCGCCCGTTTCGACGTGGTTCCGCTCGTGGTGAATCCGCTAATCCATGCTGATGCGATCAGTAGGACTGGCGCGTAGCGGAGAATTGGAGAATGACGTAGCTGGTAAAAGCATGACCGCATTAGGTTCATGCTGGAAAACAGTCAGGACGGCGGGATGATCTTCTTGGCGAGGCGGTCGATGCCTTCCTTGGCGTAATCGCTGAGTGGGTATTGGCGCTGGGCTTTGAGGTACCAAGCGAGCCCGGATCCAGTCTGGCTTTGCGTCTCCAACCGTTGTGCGGTGCGCAGGCTCTCAACGAAACCGGCGGCTTCGCTGCTGTAGTTACCACGAAGCTGGTTGAGTTTTACGTCGTCGGGAAAGTCTTGCGCGGCGCGTTCGACAGCCTCCCACGCACCGGCGAGATCGCCACGGCGGGCGAACTCTTGGGCACGGGCGACGGCGGTCTCAATGGCCTGCATGTTCTCAAGAACCTTTTTCAACTTCTCATGGCGCTCGGGAAACGTTGCCATCGCGGCAATGTAGCGAAGTTTGTCGTTGAAGATCTCGCGGAGATTTCCCTGGCTGAGCAGTTTATCGAAGTCGGCGATGGCGACCTGCTGAAGATCGCTCTGATTGAAGATGGTGCCGGACATTTCCGCGAGGGCAGGGTTGCGCGGCCAGACGGCTGTGGCTTGTTTGAGTTCGTCCTCGACGACCTGATTATTACCGGAGATGGCGGCGTTGCGGGCCTTGGCAAGGTGCATGGCGCTGATGGTCTTCGCAGTCTCGACGGCGGCGCGCGGCTTGGTCGCGTCGAAGTCTTTCGCCATGATCTCCATGTCTTTGAGCAACTGCTCGGCCTGGCCGTAGTCTTTGACGCTAAGCGCGCTGACGAGGCGGTTGCCTTTCTGGCTGTAGGTGAGCGCGAGGCGTTTCTTGTCGCGCGAGAGCATCCGTATTTCGGGCATGTATTCGCCGATGAGGAACGATTCGCTCAGGCGTTTGGTGGCACTGTCCATTTCGTTGCGGTCGGAGAGATACAGGTATGCTTGGACGCCTTCGCGGACATCGCGCATCGCTTCGGTGGCGAGCGACATGAGTGTGCTGACGGTCGGAGGCATACCGAGGTCTTTGGTGAAAAATTCTTTTGTTTGGCCTTCGACTTTGATGGCGGAGTCGCCTTCGTTGAAGAGCTGGCGGTACATGTTGCAGGCGATGACGACGTGCTGGAAGCGGCGTTGGAGGAAGAACTGGAGCATGAGCGCCTGGAATTGGACGCGGGCCTGAAGCGCGGAGACTTCGCGCTTCGCGGTGAGGGCGACGATCTGGGCTTGGAATTGTGCGACTTCTTTGAGAGCGACGCTCTGCCGCATCTCGTGCGCGTTGACGACGGAGGTGGAAGTGCTGCCGCCTCGTTTGCCGCCGCCGGTGGTGGTCTTGGTGGATTCGTTGTCCATGGCGGCGTTGTACATGATCGCCTTGGATTGCTCGGTCTGCATCGCCTTCTTCAATTCCTCGGCAGTGAGGGCGATCTGGTTCTGGTTGCGTTGTGCCTGCCACGCGGTGGTGACGGCACTGGCGAGGGCGTTGCAGATACCGCCGTCAGCGTCGTGCGCGGCGGCGCGAAAGAGGAGAACGAAGCCTTGGTTGAACGTCTGTTGGGTACAGTTCTGCGGCGAGACGAGATCGGTGATGTCGTGGATGATTTTCTGGTATTGGAGTTGGTCTTCGCTGGTTTGCTCAGGGGCGTTGAGGTATTTCTCAAAACGCGCCTGGAAGATGCGCTGGTTGGAAATGTTCCAGTGTTTGCCGCCCCACGAAACAACTTCGGAGCCGGGATCGTACATTGGTATTTCCTCACCGAGCGGCACGCTCGGCTCGGTGTTGGGCGCCTTGTGCGGCGCCTGGATAATCGTGGTATTCGGTGCTCCCTCCGACGCCAGCGGGTTCCCCCCCTGCGCGAACAACCCGGTCGCGTTCAGGACGATCAGACAACAGACGAGTCTTTTCATTGTCACTCCTTCCGCAAGCTCTTGACCCGCAGAATACCGCCTTCGATGATTTCCACCTCGAAGACGAACCGCTGTCCCTTCTGTAAATTAACATGATTCAACGCCGCCGGCACAAGCAACGGCAGGAGGTCGCCGGGTTTGCCGACGCCGACCTCGACGGCGAAGAGGCGGCCCGCGGTCGGCGACCAACCAAGCGAGTTCCAGACGGTGCCACTGATCCGATAGGTGTTGCCGCGAAGGCTGTTGGCGTTTTCGAGGTAGGTGAGGACGTCGAGCGACTGAGTCGTGCGTAAGGGATCGCTGACCTTAGAACCAAAATAGTAACAGATGGCAATAGCCGCCGCCACCAACAAGGGAATGGCGACGAACCAACCAGGATGAAGTTTCGAACTGGCGCGTCGTGGCATGGACAGACATTACCAGCGCGTAGAGCCAAGCGCAAGAGAGCAGGTTCTTTAGTTTCATGATTGCAAACCGCTAGTGGGTGGAGAAGATTGGACCTATGAGATTTGCCTCAGCACTAACAATCTGCGCTGACTGGACGGAAGCAGCGGAAGACCTGACACGCCAGGCACGTGCGTGCCTTTCGGGCACAGGCACTGACCTTGTGCTGCTGTTTCTGCACCCAAAATTCGCGGCGCACGCTGAACCGCTGGCCGAGCAGTTGCGAATCAATCTCGCCGCGAAACATCTGATCGGCTGTACCGGCGCCGGCATCATCGGCGGCAACACCGAAGTGGAGAACCAACCCGCCGCAGCGCTGCTCGCAGGCGAATTACCGGGCGTGGAAGTGACGCCCTTTCGGGTGACGCAGGAGAAACTGGAGGAGGCGAACGGTCCGTCGTTCTGGCACTACGAATTGGACGTGGCGCCGACGAAGAATCCTAACCTGTTACTGTTTGCCGATCCCTTCTCGGTGTCCTCGATTCCGCTGGTTCAAGCGTTGTCGGAAGCGTACCCGGATACACCATTGATCGGTGGATTGGCGAGCGGCGCGCAACAACCGGGGGGAAACCGGCTGTTACTCGATGGCGACGTGGTGGAAGATGGCGCTGTCGGCGTGGCGTTGTCGGGGCGGATCGTGATGCGCACAATTGTGTCACAAGGTTGCCGCCCGATCGGCGAGCCCTTCACAGTGACGAGGGCGGAGAAGAACATCGTGTTTGAGTTGGGCGGGCAACCGCCAATGGCGATGCTGCAGACGATATTACCGACACTGCCACAAGGCGACCAGCAACTAGCGCGCACGTCGTTACTGATCGGGCGGGTGATCAACGAGTACAAAGAGAATTTTGGCTGCGGCGATTTCCTCGTGCGCACACTAATCGGACACGATCCGCAATCCGGCGCCATAGCCGTAGGGGACTTGATGAAGACCGGACAGACTGTGCAGTTCCAAGTGCGCGACGGCAAGTCAGCAGGCGAAGACCTGCGGGTATTGCTGGCAAGGGAGTCCGTGCTACCGAGCGCGACGAAGGCGCGCGGAGCGGTGCTGTTTAGTTGTCTGGGACGCGGCGAAGGAATGTACGGAATGCGCAACCATGACATCAAGATGGTGCACGAGTATTTCGGTCCGGTGCCGACAACGGGCTTTTTCTGCAACGGCGAAATTGGTCCCGTCGGCGAGCACGCGTTCGTGCACGGCTTCACCAGTGTGGTGGGGCTGTTTGGCGAGCCGTGAAATCAGACCGCAGGCTTTATCTTGCCATTTGGAGCAGAGGCGTCTAATTTACCACCATTGATATGAAACAGCGAACGCAAGGTGCATGAGTATGTTTGGTTTCGGTTCAAAGCCATCTTCTACCCCAGAAGAAACCCGGCCGCGCATTCGGGTGCTGGTGATTGACGACAATCAGGAATTCCGACAGATCATCAAGGACATGCTGGACCCAGGACGTTTCGATGTCCTGACGATGGGAAGCCCGGTCAACGCACTGGAACTGTTTTCGAGAGAGAAGCAAAGCTTCGACCTGATCCTGCTGGACTATTACATGCCCCATTTGGACGGCGCGAAGACCTTCGAGTGGCTACGCAAGCTCAACCCGAAAATCAAGGTCATCATCTGTTCGGGTGCTGATGAACTACGCCTGCGGCAGATCGCCACCCAGTACGACGTGAACGGGTTCATCCGAAAACCGTTCCACGTCGACGAGGTCATTGAGTTGATCGAGAAGACCGTCCGCGAACCCGCCTCGCAAACCCCACCAGCCAAGCCGGTCTGAGCCGGCTGGCGGCTTTATAAGCCCCGAACGAAATCGCGCCACGGCGACGGTTGCTTGAGGAAAGAGAACCGGTCGATCACGCGGAAATCACGGCGCACATTGAGCACTGTCTCGCCAAACTGCCGAATGCGACCTTCGTTCACCGTTCCGCCGTGCGCCAACATCATAGTCAGATAGGCGATCCGCTCCGGGTACAATCCCATAACACGCGCCGCGGTTGCATCTACGGCAGTGAGATCGTCACCCATGATGATCACGCCCGATTGAACCGTCTCGCCGCGCAACGGACCGTCGCCTTCCATCCCCTCGATTCCGTCAACAATCGCGAAGCCGGGTTTCAATGCCATATTAATATCCACAATACTCTCGTGGATGCCGTGCCAGTGAAGCACATTCTTCGGCCAGCCGTACTTCACGCCGGGGACCGTTCCGAACATATTCTTCAACGACAACGTCGCCCCAGCCCAATGGTGGGTCTTCAACTTCGGCAGCGACACGATCAGGTCCGCACCGAGTACCGCCGCCGGAAAAAACATCCGACCCAACCGCGTGTAGTTCGTCGTTAACGTGACCGGATGAATCGAATCCAAATTGAGATCAACGAACTTCGCCTTCTCACTCCGCAACACCTCCCCCAGCCCACTCTCTTCCAGCAACAGTTCCGTGTCGCGCTGATGTCCCGGCCCCTCCGCCACGATCACCTCGCGCGCGCCGGCCGCGCGGAACGCATCCATCGCCGCCATCACGACTGACGGGTGCGTGTTCACCCGCCACGCATCGTAGTACTCGATCAGGTTCGGCTTCAACAGCACCCGACCGCCGCGCACCCGCTCCAGGACGCGCGGGTAGTTCTGTAATCCTTCCCGGATCAGCCGCTCCAGCGCCGCGCCGTAGGACTCAGCCTTGTAAATCGTTACGCCCGCCGCGGGTTGACGGTTGCGCAAGAGCCAGTGCTCCGCCACCATGCCGACACCAACCCCCCCGGCAGCCAGCGAGGCCAGCCGCAGGAACTTACGCCGGCTGAACCGGTATTTATTATTTTGGCAATCGGAAGACATTTCTCGCTTCGCCTGACGCCTCCAGCGCCAACACCGCCAACGCCGTCAGATGCACCTGTCCCTGCCAGCTCCCATCCGTCCGCTGTCGGCGAGCCAGTGCTTCGACCAGTTCCGCCTTAGCCATCCCGAACGCGTTGAAACATAGAATTGCCAACGCCAGCGAGAGATCCGACGGCCGTTTCCGAACCTCGATGTTCATGAACTGCAACGCACGCGTCACAACATCGCGAGCCGGCGCGACATCCTGCAACGCCAACACCGCCAGCGCCGTCGTCGGCACAAAAGATGGCAGCGCGGCGCCCATGACTTTCGGGTTGCCGTAATTCCAGCCGCCGTCGGCACAGACGCGATCGAGCAGCAACCGCTCGCCTTCTGCGACGCGTGGATGATTTTTCTGCCCGTGAAGTTTCAACGCCAGCAACGCGTAGCTGGTCGGCTCGACCCAACTAAAACACCCAGTCGCCCACGGCCAGCCGCGCAGATTGCCGTCCATTGCCACCTCCGCCCCCATCGCCACCTTCCGCCCCTCGCAAGTCAGCAGCCATTTCACAAGCCGTCTCTGTAGCCCATTGTTGCCCCCCAGCGCGATCACCGCCAGCGACGTCGTCCAATGCGGCTCGTTGTCGCCATCCAGCGCGATCGCGTCGCCGTGGACGTGCGCCATTAACCAGCACGCGCCCTCCGTCGGCGCTCCCGCCATCAGCGCGTAACACGTCGACTCCGGCGAACTGGTTCCGCCCGGAACATACGACCAGCCGCCGTCGGCGTTTTGGGCGCCGATCAAAAACTTTCGCGCGGCGTTTTCTCTTTCGTCCATGATGCGCTTGCCACTATATTCGGCATCATCGTGGTAGACAACAACTCTCCATCGCGCTGGTTGATGCCTTCCTTGAGCCAGTGGCTCTGGCTAGTGCTATTCCTCGTGCTCCTCGCCCAGCCGTGGCGCACGATGATGGTGGCCAGTGACGGCGACGCGCAGATGCACTGGAGCGTCGGCGACTGGATGCTCGAACACAAACAGATCATCCATCACGACGAGTTCTCACACACCCGAACCGGCGCACCAATCATCTCCAAGGAATGGCTCTCCGAACTTCTCTTCGCCGTCGCGGGACGGGCGGGCGGCTTGTTCGGGCTGAGCGCGCTGGCCGCGCTGGTGATCGCGACAACGTTTGCGCTGTTGCACTGGCGGCTGGTCCGCGACGGCAACGATCTACTCATCGCCACCGCACTCACCCTGTTGGCGGCGTGGGCGGCGTGCATGCACTGGATGGCGCGACCACACGTATTCAGTTTCCTGATGATGCTACTGTGGCACGAATGCGTCCGACGGGTCGACCGCGGGGCACGGCCATGGCTGCTGACAGCGGTGATGGCGTTGTGGGTGAACCTGCACGGCGGTTTTCTCGCCGGATTCCTCGTGCTCGGTGCGTACTGGCTCGGCGCCGTCCGTGACGCCGCGAAACTTCGGCAGCTCAGCGGCGCGGCGTTACTGTGCGCTGGGGCGGTGTTATTGAATCCGAGCGGCTGGCGGCTGCCGTGGCATAACCTGCAATTCCTTCACTCCGAGTTCCTGGTGAACTGGCTGGCGGAGTACGCCTCGATGGATTTCCAGTCGCGCGAAGCACGCGGGTTCCTCGCGTGGCTGGCGATCTTGTTCGTCACGCTGGCCTGGCGACGCCCGCGCCTGACGTCAAGTGCGTCGCTCGTGCTGGTGAGTTGGACCGCATTCGCGCTCTACTCCCGGCGCAACATCCCGCTCATGGTCATCCTCACCGCACCGATCATCGCCCCTGCCCTTTCGGAAGCGGTCGGCGAGCGTTGGCGAGCGCTGTCCCAACGACTCGGGGGCGACAAACACGGTTGGCCCGTAGTCGCCACACTGGCGTGTGCCGGCGTGCTATGCGTGGCGCATCCGACGGAGCTGCCGCGCGAGCGCTGGCCGGTGGCGGCCGTGCAATATATCCAGCAACATCCGACGGAGTTCAACGGGCGGATGTTCAACGATTACGTCTGGGGCGGCTACCTGTTGAAGGCATTGCCGGAGCAGCGCGTGTTCGTGGACGGGCGGACGGATTTTTACGGCGAGGCGTTGATCCGCAATTACGTTGCGATGACGGAGTTGCAAACGAACTGGCTGGCGACGCTGGAACGGTACGACGCGCGGTGGACGTTGCTGCCGCGCCGTAGCCGGTTGAACCAGGCGCTGGCCGAGTTGCCTGCCTGGCGTTGCGCGTACACCGACGAAGTTGCCGAGATCTACCGGAGGTTGCCATGAACGCGCGACGCTGGTGGTTACCATCGTTGGGTGTCGGATTATGGCTGATTTTCTTCGCCGGATTAAGCTGTTCGCCGTGGCGGGCACAACTGGTCAGTCGCGACGGTGACGCGGCGCTGCATTGGAAACTCGGCGCGTGGATGCTCGACCACTACACCGTCATCCGCGTGGACTCGTTTTCACACACGCATCCGGAGGGAATCGTCATCAGCAAGGAATGGCTGAGCGAACTGCTCTGGGGCGCGGCTGGAGATGCGCTCGGCTGGAATGGGCTAGTGCTGCTGGCGGCGTTGTTGATCACAACGACACTGTATTTATTGCAGCGTCAACTGGAGGAGGAGGGGAGTAATGCATTGACGGCAACGGTGTTGACGCTGCTGGCGGCGTGCACGTGTTCGATGCACTGGCTGGCGCGTCCACACCTAATGACACACTTGTTGGTGGTCGTGTTTAACTGGCAACTGCGCTCATTTCACCAGGACCGTCTGCCGGGGCGGGTGTTGTTTGTGTCGCTGGTTCCGCTGATGGCATTATGGACGAACTTGCATGGGGCGTTTCCGATTGGACTCGTATTGATCGGACTTTACCTCGTCGGCAACTGCGGAAGACGGCCGGAACAAATACGGAAGATGAAACTGCTCGCTGCGCTGCTCGGCGCGTGTGCGGCGGCGACGTTGCTCAACCCGAACGGATGGAAGTTGCACGAAATCATTCTTCATTATCTACAGCACTCGCAATTTGTCGGGGGCGTCAACGAGTTCCTTCCGCCGAATTTCCACGCTGCGAACACGCGCGGGTTCGAGTTACAGTTACTGGTGCTGGCAGTGATCCTGTTGGTGATTCGTCCCAAATGGGAGCGCGTGGATATTCTGTTGGTGGGCGCGTGGACTTACTTTGCGCTGCACTCGGTGCGGAACCTGCCGGTCTTTGCGCTGGTGGCCACGCCAATCTTCACGGAGCACCTGCGCGACCGTCTGCCACAGTTGTGGCAGCGAATCGCTGCTGACGTGGCCCGCGTCAATCTCGTTGCCGAAGGGCGCGCGTGGATGGCAGTCGCAGTCGTGGCAGTGGTGGCATTTCAACCGCGCACAGAACCATTGCCGGATGTGTTCCCCGTCGCGGCAGTGCGATACTTGCAGGCGCATCCTGATGCGGTGCGGGGTAGGATGTTTAATCCGGATCACTGGGGCGGCTATCTGTTATTGGAGATGCCCGAACGACGGGTGTTCATGGACAGCCGTCACGAGTTTTACGGAGAGAAATTACTGCAAGATTATTTGCAGGTGGCGCGAGGCGATCCGGGTTGGATGGAGACGTTGGATCGGTATCAGGCGCGGTGGACGCTGATGCCGTCGGGGCATCCGCTGAATCAGTTATTGGCGCTGCGACGGGAGTGGCGGTGTGTGTACGCCGATGGAACGGCGGTTATATTTGGTCGGGACTGATGCCGTGTTTTTTCAGTTTGGCGTAGAGGGTGGTGCGACTGATCTGAAGAAGGTCGGCGGCTTGGGTGATGTTGCCGTCCACTTGTTTCAGGGTGGAGAGGAGAATTTCTTTTTCCGGTTCGCGAAGCTGCTCGGTTAAACGGGTCGAGGTCTGCTGCTGGAGCGGAGCGTGGGGATTCCAGATTCGCGCGGGCAGGTTGGTGACATCGAGCATCGTGGTTTGTGCGAGGATGACGGCTTGGAGCAGCACGTTCTCCAGTTCGCGCACGTTACCGGGCCAATGGTAGGCGGTCAACAGGCGGACGGCGGCGGTGGTGATACCTCGCACTTTCTTGCCGTGTTCCAAGGCCAACCGGTGCACGAAGTAATCCGCTAATAACGGAATGTCTTCCAGACGTTGCCGCAACGGAGGAATGAGGATCTGGACGACGTTGAGACGGTGGTAGAGATCGTCGCGAAAGATCTTGTCGGCGACACACTGGTCGAGACGGCGGTTGCTGGCGGTAACGATGCGGACATCCACGACAATGGGCCGTTGCCCGCCCACGCGCTCGAAGGTGTGCGTCTCCAAGACGCGAAGCAGTTTGGCCTGGACTATGATGCTGATGTTGCTGACTTCGTCCAAGAACAACGTACCGCCGTCGGCGCGCTCGAAGCGGCCGATGCGACGTTCGGAGGCACCCGTAAAAGAGCCTTTTTCGTGGCCGAACAGCTCACTCTCCAGAAGTTCATGCGCAAGCGTCGAGCAGTCCAACGTCACAAATGGCTGGCCTCGCCTTCCGCTGCGGGCGTGAATGGCGTGGGCGATGAGTTCTTTGCCGGTACCGGTTTCACCTTCGATGATCACGTTGACGGAAGTGGTGGAGATCGTCTGGATCAACTCGAAGATACTGTGCATTCTCCAGTTGCGACTGACGAGGCCGTGGAAGTTTTTCCCATCCACAGGGCTCTTTTCCTCGATTCCCTTGACAGACGGCGACGCAAACGGGGCCAAATCGCCCTCCAGCAACGCTTTTTTTAGCCGTTCTCGTAATTCGGCCAGGGCAGTTGCGTGATTCGTGCGGTCAAGGTAATCGAGGACTCCCAGTCTTCCCAACCGGGTCGCCTGTGAAAGCGAAGACTTTGGCGTGCATACGATCAGTTTCGCCCCGTCTGCCGAACTGAAGAGTTCCTCCAGCAGTGCCTCCGGGTTGGTATCTCCCATGTTGATGTCAACGATCAGAATATCGAAACTCCTTGCCTTCAGTATAAGAAGGGCGCCATCGAAAGTGTCCACAGAGAACACTTCGTAGCTGTCTTTGATCAGCGCCTCGGAGGCAATCGCCGTCCATTCAACATCATGATCAAGCAACAGGAGTCGCTTATTGCTCATTGGGTGCTTTCAACAAATATCTATACAAACGCATTTTAAATAGAAAAGCAAGGACGTGTTACCCAAATCGGGCTGAGTGAAATTGAATCGTTTTGATTGGGAGATCACTTTTTTCTTCCGGCCTCTGCGCCGTTCTGCTACAGAGACTCGCACAAGAAGCCGCTGCCATGATGGGAATTCACCAATCACAAAAAGAGTGATTCGCTTACCACATCAACCTCGATCATCGTGTCCGCCCCGACCATCTGTTACGCACTCTCCACAAGCAGATTGATTTCATCTTCGTCCGCGCCGACCAGAAGAACCAGAAATCCCGTGCGCTCGCCGCCAGCCTCGTCGCCGACGCCCATAGACAACTCGCCATCTTCGGCGGCCGCGCTACCCCGCTCCACGTCATCGCCGACTTCTTCCTCACCCGAAAACACTAAACTGCGCCGAGAATTGCTCTCGCCGCTCGCTCGCTCGCTCCCGGCGCGCCGAGCGTTCTAACCACCGACGCCAACTCGCGTTGCATTGTCGCGCGTTTGGCTCTGTCCTCGATCAACTCCTTCGCCGCCGCCACAACTCGACTCGGACTCGCCTCGTGCTGGATGAACTCCGGCACGATCGCGCGACCCGCGATCACGTTCGGCATGCCGAGCCATTTCACTTTCACCAACACGCGACCGACCAGATACGTCAGCCAATTCACTTTGTAGACAACAATCATCGGACAACCGACGGAGGCGCACTCCATCGTCGCCGTTCCGCTCGCCGTAATCGCCAGCGTCGCCATCCGCATCAAATCGCGCGCCTTGCCGACTTCCACTTTCACGCGGGGATGACGGATCATCGCCGCCGTCTTTGCGTCCACCGCTGCCGCGACAAATTTCACATCCGGCATCGTGTCCACCACGCCCGCCATCACCGGCCAAATCTTTTCCACTTCGCGCTCGCGGCTGCCGGGCAACAACAACACCAGTTTCTGGCTCCTGATACCCGGCCTGTGATTTCTCTCCACCATCGGATGTCCGACAAACTCGACGCGCAACTTCGGCGCGTGTTTCGCGTACCACGCTTTCTCGAACGGAAAAATCGTCAGCATCAAATCAACGTCGCGCTGAATCTGTTTCGCCCGGCTCGCGTGCCACGCCCAGAGCTGCGGCGAGATGTAATAGATGACCTTGATTCCGCGCTTCCGCATCTGCGCTGCGAACCGGAGATTGAATCCCGGAAAATCCACCAACACCACCGCATCCGGTTTTTGCAGTTCCGCTTCCAGCACCAATTCCTTGAAAATCCGCCTGAACTTGCCGTAGTTCTTCAACACCTCGACGAGACCGACCACCGCGTGCTGCGTCAAGTCGAGCACCAATTCCATTCCCGCCGCGCGCATCTTCGGCCCGCCCGCGCCGAACGTGCGGACATTCCGGCCGAGCGCGCGAATCAACGCCGCCGCGTTGGCGTCGCCCGAAGCTTCGCCTGCAATGAACATGATCAAAGGAGTGGATCTCATAATTGTTGCGGCGCAGAGTACCATCCCGCGCCAATCAAGCAAGCCCGGTCACGAAGCTGGCTTGACATTCCGCTGTTAGCGGCAATCGATTTCAAAAGACGTTCTTGCAAAACTCGCTTTTGCGGGCTTTTTCGGCGATGGATTTGAACGGGATGCAAGGGGAAGCGTCTCAGAGTTATGCATGAACTGACCGCGATCTTCCACCATCTTCAACGCCATCTTTTCCCTACACTCG